>CAMBRI010000032.1 GCA_945870205.1 Sulfuritalea hydrogenivorans sk43H
CGCAACCGTAATCACGGATGAACTGCCAGAGGGTCAGGGCGCCCATGGAGTGACCGACAACCGCTGCCTGCTCCAGCTGGTAATGGTCCATCAGGTTGAGGACGTCTCGCGCCAGCCGCCCGACATCCGGCATCCGGGTCACATCCAGGGCATGGCCACCGTGGCCTCGCGCATCCGGACAATACACCTGGTGCCCCTGCTGGAGTACTCCCAGCAGTGGATTCCATGCAGAATGACTGACGGTCCAGCCATGCAGGAGAATTAGCGGCGGGCCATTGCCCGCGGTGCGCAGGTGGAGACGTTCGCCGTCATCGGCGATAAAGGTCTTCATGGCCGGGGAGCACCCAGTCGGCCCTTGCGCAGAGCCGGTGTCGATTCGTGCATTTCAGACGATGCGATCCTCCGGGCGTGTGATCTTTCGCATCGATTCGTAGCGCGCGCTGGGCGCCAGTAGCGGGTGCTCGGCGGCTCCGCCATCCCACACCGGGTCGTTGATACCTTCGAACACCTCCCGCAGGCGGCGACCCCAGGTGCCGTGGATCATCTGGAAGTAGGGGTTCTGTTCATCAATGCAGGCAATCCTGTCACTACGGAACTCGCCTTCCCGGTAGACCAGCAGGTCCAGGGGCAAACCCACGCTCAGGTTGGATTGCAAGGTTGAATCCATCGACACCAGGGCGCACTTGGCGGCTTCGTCCAGCGAGGTGTGGGGCGTGAGCACCCGGTCGAGGATGGGCTTGCCATATTTGCTCTCGCCCGCCTGGAAGAAGCAGGTCTCGCGCGTGGCTTCGATGAAATTGCCTTCCGAATAGACCAGAAACAAACGCATCACCTCACCTTTGATCTGGCCGCCGAAAATCATAGAGGCGTTGAAGTCGATACCCGAGGCACGCAGCGAAGGTCCGTCCTGCTGGTTGACCCGGCGCACCGCGGCACCCAAAACGCGCACCGCATCAAACATGCTCTCTGCGTTCCAGATCGTCAGTGGCGGCTGGTCGGGCCCGCGGTCGATCTTCTCGAGTTGCAGGATCTCGCGCACAGACTGGCTGATGCTCAGATTGCCGGCAGACAACAGCACCATGAAGCGATCGTCCGACTTCTCGTAGACAATCATCTTGCGGAAGGTGCTGATCTGGTCGATGCCGGCATTGGTCCGCGAATCGGACAGGAACACGAGGCCAGCATTGAGGCGGATGCCAATACAGTAGGTCATGGGCGTGATCTCTGATCTGGGGTCGATTTGAAATTCATTCGGCGAAATTGTATCGGGCTTCCTGGCTGACGAAATGCCAGGTCGCAGGACTCATGGCACATCCGTCGGAGCCTACAGCACCAGTTCCATGCCTTCCCGCGCGAGCAGGAATTGCGGCTCGTGCGGGCCAACTGACGTCATCGCCGCGTTCGCGAGGGCGGCAGCAAACACACGTTCAAGTTCATCATCCGACCGGGTAGGTTCGTGATGGGTGCATATCAACTGTTTCACGCCAAGCCGGCGTCCCCAGGCAATGTTGCCTTCCAGCGTGCCATGGCCCCAGCCGATCTTGCTTGCATACTCGGCCGTGGTATAGGAACTGTCGGCGATCAGGACGTCGAGTCCCGCCAGGGCATCATCGAGCTGCGCCTGCTGAGCATCCACCATCTGCTGAAATTCGTCGTAACCCTCGTCATCGGGCGCATAGATATTCGGCCAGGGCTCGTGGTCTCCGGTGAAGAACACAGACTTGCCATTGCAGTCGATGCGATAGCCGAAATTGACCACAGGGTGATTGAGCATCAGCGGCGTTACCGTCGCATCCCCGACGGCCACGGGTACGCCGATGGCCAGCGTCTTGTATTCGATCTCGGCCTTCATTTCGGCCTCACGTACCGGGAAATAGCTGTACTGCAGTTGCACGTCCATGATCTGCTCGATGCCCCGCCCGGCGACCACGTCGTAGCCGCCATGAATGCGCACCGAATTGCCTGGAATATAGAGCTGGGTGAAGAATGGCAGCCCCTGAATGTGATCCCAGTGCGTATGGGTCATGAATACGTTGACATGAACCGGCATCTGCTTCAGCAACTCCTGCGCCAGAGGAAAGATGCCGCTGCCGGCGTCGAGAATGATCAGTGAATTGTCGTCACTGCGGACTTCGATGCAGGTCGTGTTGCCGCCGTAGCGCGCAGTGTGCGCGCCGGGTGAAGGAATCGAACCGCGGACACCCCAGAAACGCACTTTCATGATTCTTCCTGCACCTTGGCCACCTGGGCAAACATCATGGCATCTTCGACCAGTTTGTCCAGCGACCCGAGTTTCGTCACGATCGCCTCAAGGTCGTCGCCGAAACGCTCCGGCGCCGCATGCACTTCCGCTTCGCGCCAGGGGTTGCCGCTGTCGCCGATCTCACGGTAGCGTACGATCTGGTCAGCCACCCGCAGGCAGTCCATCATGGCCGAGGCTTCGGCGAGAGGATTGTGATGATCGCGTATGCAGTCGATCAAAGGCTCGGGAAACGCCCAGCGTTTCGCCAGCAGAGCGCCGACCAGTCCGTGATCGACGCCTATCACCTCTGCCTCGGCTTCATGCAGAGGTACCGAATGCTCCGCGCAATGAATCAGCGCGTCACGAAACTCCACGGCCATGAACTGGGCGAACACCACCTTGCCGAAATCGTGCAACAGGCCCGCGATGTAGCAGTCGTGGGGATCGACTTCACCCCGCGCCGACTGCGTCGCCAGTTGTCTCGCTACGCCTGCCACCACCAGGGAATGCAGCAGGTAGCGCTGGACGTCGAAACCCGCCTGATTCATGCGCGGAATGATGCCGACGGCGGCGAACCCCAGCGCCAGGTTCTTGATGGTGTTGATGCCGAGATAGACCACCGACTGGCTGACCGAGGTGATCTTCGACGGCAGGCCGTAGTAGGCCGAATTGATGACCTTGAGAATCTTCATGGTCATCACCGGATCCTTCTCGATCACGACGACCAGTTCCTTGGGCAGGCAATTGATGTTGCGCGTGAGTTCGAGAATCTTTTGCACGCTGCGCGGGAACGCAGGCATGCGCTCTACGGCCGTGCCCAGTTTGCGTTCCAGTTCAGGAGTCAGTGCGCTCAATTCTACGGCCTCATGGTAGAGGCCAATTATACGGTCGAGTCAGGTCGAGGCCGCACCTGTAGTTTCCGCAACCCGCTCGTGATAGCGCGCGCGATAGAGCAGGCGCCGGCGTGCCGGGGTTTCGGTGAAGCCGGAGCGGTCATGCAGCACGTTGTTGCAGATCAGGCCCATGCCGGGTTCAAGGCGTCCGCTCAGAGTCCAGGGTGTCGGCGCCGCCAGCAGGCGAGCCAAAGCCGCAACGGCGGCCTGTGTTGCCGCGTCCTTGCGCCACTCGATACTGATGCTGCGCGCCGTGTAGCGCATGTGCAGGAAGCCGTCGCCATCGACCGAAAACACAGGACCTGGCTGCGCCGCGCGGGCAATGCCAGTGTCGTCCATGCGCGGCGGAATGGTCATCACATCCGGCAGCGATAACGCACGGATGTGATCGGGATTCTCGTCGCGCAGCAGGATGTAGGCGATCTCATGGTCGAGAAGCTGGTTGTCGCCACCCGTTTCAGCACTTTGCACACAGTGCAACAAGACGCTGCGAACAGTGCGCTCGGGCAGATTGTAGTAGCCGTCGGTGTGCCAGCGGATCGGCTTGTCGGTATAGGGAATGAACTCCTTGCGCTCGCCGCGTTCCTCGGCGCCGCGTACCGAAATCGGCGAAATCGCGTCGTCGTCGGTCAGCCAGTGGCTATCCAGGTGCTGCAGGCCGAGTTGCACACCCAGGCGGCGCGGGATTTCCTTGTCCGCCTCATTCACCGTATTGCTGGTATAGATCGCCATGTTGGTCGTCGCGCAGCGCTCCAGCAAGGAATCAAGTTCCTGGTCGGTCAAGGAGCGCGGGTTGTCCAGCGCGACAAAGATGTCCTCGATGCGACGGGGCGCACGGTCAAGCTTGCGCCCGCGCCACTGGCGATAGCTGGCAAGGTCGCTGAGGTCGAAGGGACCCGGCACGGCTAATCCGCAACCGTCGCGTGACGAGCCGGGCGCTTGCCGGCTTGTGGATGAAACAGACCCGCCAGCGTCTTTTCCAGCGCTTTGACGGCCTCCGGCGATTCGATTTCCATCACCTGGTCGACCGCCCACAGCTGATCCTTTTCCGGCAGCACTTCCTTCAGGCAGGCGGCAAAGCAGCGGCGAAAGCCGAAGTCGGGCCCCTCTTCCGTATAGCCATGGTCGCCGTACTCTGGACCGCGCTTGTTGAACAGGTCGAGCACGTGCTGCCGGACCTTGCCCGGCGCCACGTCGTAGAGCAGCATGTCCCGGTTGTCGTCGATCGCCGCGGCGATGCGCTGCGCCAACGCCGTGGTGAATTCCATGCGCTGTTCAGCCGTCAGTTCGCGATAGGCGATCCTGTCCGCCGCCAGGGCCAGGAACACCATGAACTCACAAACGAAATCGAAATAGGCGCTGCCCAGGTCGATGTCGTACTCGGCCGCACGCATGCGCTTGATCGAGTCGATCGCCAACTTCCAGGCCAGCATGGCGATGACACTGGCAAGCTCGGTCATCGAGCGCGGCTTGCCCCCGGCGTGAAAACTGGAACGGATCCTGATGGCCATAAATCAAAACACCAAACCTTTCACCACAGAAACACAGAGGCACAGAGGAAAGACAGGAGAAAACTCATCATTGGTTTTCTCTGTGCCTCTGTGTCTCTGTGGTTCCGATTTTCAATAGCCTCCCTTGCCGAGGGGCATGGGCAGGCCGCCGACCTTGCAGCCTTCCTTCGCGGCGCCGCCGTCGGGAAAGAGTTCGAACAACAGCGCGCTGTCGGCTTCGGGCATGTCGCCGTCTTCCTGCAGACCCTTGATCAGGTTTCGCATGTTCGGCGTGTGGCCGTCTTCCTTGTACTTCTCGCGCAGGAAATTGACCACCTTCCAGTGCTGGTCGGTCAGCGTGATGCCGCAGGCCGCGGCGATGACGTGCACCGCCTCGTCGCTGAAATCGGGCTCCAGCAGGTAGCCGTATTCATTGACTTCCTTTTCAATGCCATTGATCGTGTAGCTCATGATGATCTCCTTGTTCTGGTTTGTTCAACTCACTTGCGACGCAGGTAAAACTCGTTGATTCCGCGTCCGGATTCGTGTGACGACAGCAGTTCGGCCGCGCCGGCCTTCGCCCAGGACGTGATGTCATCGGCCGATCCGGGACAATCGCTGACCAGTTGCAGCACCTCGCCTGCCTTCATGCCATCGAGCAGCTTTTTGGCCTGCACGATGGGGCCGGGGCAGGACACGCCGCGCATGTCGAGGGTGACGTGAGCGATCAGCGTGGCGCTGGCGCCACCCGCACGGCGAATCATGTAGGCGGTCTTGCCATCGCCCTGTTTTTCGCTGCCGAGCACTACGTTGCCAGTAACCTTTGCCCAGGAGAACAGGTCGTCCGCGGTTCCCGGACAGTCCGAAATCAGACGCAGGATCTGGCCGGGCTGCAAATCGTCGATCAGTTTTTTCGCGCCCAGCAGCGGCGCCGGACAAGGCATGCCGCTTACATCGAGCATTACGGTGGCAAGTTCAGACATGAAAATATCCTCGCAAAGTTAGCGTGAAACAACTCGTTCGAAGCGACTGGTGATAGCCGAGCGAAGCGAGCAAATCAGAAGCCTCCCCGTGAGGGGAGGATGGGAGGGGCGGGCCTTCAATTCGCGTTTCGCGTGTTCCATCATCAAGGGCGCTCGCTACTGCTGCACTAAAGTAAGGTCAGCCGCCGACGGCGACAACCGATTTATGGGGAATGAACAGACCGCAACCGAGCGCACGATGTGTGCCCAGCCCGGCTTCCTGCACGGCCAGCGAATCCGCCGCTCCCAGGCCATGCAGCATGAGACTGAAGCCGCGCACCAGACCGTCGGCGGTGTGCAACTCACGCGCCTTGCCGGTAATCAGTTGCGGTTTCAGGCCGCGCTCGGCCAGCAATGCAGCGCAGCGCTCGAGAAACTCGATTTCGTCGCCGGTGCCCACGCTGACGAAATGCGAATACACAACGCCTCGGGCCGGAAACAACGGGCGCACGCTGCAAGCGCCCAATGTCAGTCTCACGCCGTCCAGATCAAGCCGGGTACCCGCCAGCGCGTCGGCGCTGGCCCTGCGCTGCATCGGCAGGCGCAAGGCCAGGCGACTGCGGCGACCGACGAAGCGCACGCCGGTACCTCGGGCCAGACCCGACAGCGGCAGGATGCCGGCTTCCGGCTCTGCGTCGAACCAGGGCAAGGCGCGCCGCACCGCCAGGGACAAGGCGCAGGCGTGGTCGTCGACCAGGGTTGCGTCTTCGAGCGCAAACACCACGTCGACCATCCGCGTCGAAGCCTCGTCCGGGGAGTAATTCAAACCTCGACTCCTTCCGGCTCGGTACCGCCCGGCTGGGTTGCAGCCCAGGCGCAGAGCACCTTGCCCCAGCGCGCTGCGGTGGCGGGATCGACATCGAAAATGGTGAAGCGACTGGCCTCGCGAATGCGCGTGCGCAGCAGCGGCATGCCACCAGCCTCGAAGACGAACTGCTGCAGTTCGATCTCCTGATTGCCGATAGGCACGCGAAACTTGTCGAGCGAGGTAACGGTATCCAATGGGACTCCAATCTCTATGGGGGCGGACTATGGCACCAGCGACAGCGCACAGCCATCACCGCGTGGGGGTGCAAGCATATAACCCTTTCGGGTAGGTCCAATTACCTTCCGGGAGTATGGTTTGTGCACCGCACACACTTCTATCATCCCTCCATCGAGTTCCACCCCGACCACGAGGAGAAGACCACATGGCCAAGCCCATGCACCCAACACCGAATCTTGATCAACTGGAAAGCGGCCCCTGGCCGAGCTTTGTCACCGGCCTGAAGCGCCTGGCCAAGGACAAAGACTACGTGGTCGATATTCTCGGCCATCTGGAACATTCCTACCAGACCCGCAAGGGCTACTGGAAGGGCGGCACGGTAGGCGTGCGCGGTTACGGCGGCGGCATCATCCCGCGCTTCACCGAAATCAAGGACGCTGAAGGCAAGCCCGTCTTCAAGGACGCCGCCGAGTTCCACACCATTCGTGTCATGCCGCCTCCGGGCATGCACTACAACACGGCAACCCTGCGCCAGTTCTGCGACATCTGGGAAAAGCACGGCTCCGGCCTGATCGCCCTGCACGGGCAGTCGGGCGACATCATGTTCCAGGGCGCCACCACGGAAAACGTGCAGAAGGCCTTCGACGAGATCAACGACATGGGCTTCGACCTCGGCGGTGCCGGCCCGGCCGTACGCACCTCGATGTCCTGCGTCGGCGCCTCGCGCTGCGAACAGTCCTGCTACGACGAGGCCAAGGCGCACCGCGAAGTCCTCAATACCTTCCTCGACGACATCCACCGTCCGGCCCTGCCCTACAAGTTCAAGTTCAAGTTCTCCGGCTGCCCCAACGACTGCATGAACTCGATCCAGCGTTCGGACATGGCCGTGATCGGCACCTGGCGCGACAACATCCGCACCGACGAGGCGCTGGCCAAGAAGTGGTTCGCCAAGCACGGCATGAACGAACTGGTGAACGACGTCGTCGCCCGCTGCCCGACCAAGGCCATCCAGATCAAGGAAATCAAGGATATTCGCAAGACCGACAACATCAGCAGCGTCGCCGTCAATGACACGCAGGCCCTGGAGATCGACAACAAGGACTGCGTGCGCTGCATGCACTGCATCAACGTCATGACCGGCGCACTCGCCACCGGCACCGACAAGGGCGCGACCATCCTGATGGGCGGCAAGCGCACGCTGAAAATCGGCGACCTGATGGGTACCGTGGTGGTTCCCTTCCTGCCGCTGAAGACCGACGAGGACTACGAGAAGCTGGTCGAACTGGGCCAGAAGACCATCGACTTCTTCGCCGAGAACGCACTGGAGCACGAGCGCACCGGCGAAATGATCGAGCGCATCGGACTGGTCAATTTCCTTGAGGGCATCGAGGTTGATATCGACGCCAACATGGTATCGACACCGCGCATGAATCCCTACGTCAATACCATTGGCTGGGACGACGAAGTCGCCCGCATCAACGCCAAAAAAGCCGCTGCCTGAGGAGATCGAGCATGAACGCACCCACCCCCGCCGCCCCGCTGCGCAAAGCCATTGAGTCCGGCGTGCCGGACAACAAGCCACATCTGCACCCGACCCTGCTGAAGAACTACGGCAACTGGAAGTACCATGACCGGCCCCGTCCCGGTGTGCTGCACCACGTGTCGCACACCGGTGATGAAATCTGGACGGTACGCGCCGGCACCCAGCGCCAGATGGACGTCTACACCATCCGCAAGCTATGCGACATCGCCGACCAGTTCGCCGAGGGCTTCGTCCGCTTCACGATCCGCTCCAACATCGAGTTCATGGTCGCCGATCAGAAGAAGGTCGACCCGATGATCGCCGAACTTGAAAAGAACGGCTTCCCGGTCGGTGGCACCGGCAACTCTGTGTCCATGGTGTCCCACACCCAGGGCTGGCTGCACTGCGACATCCCCGGTACCGACGCCTCGGGCGTGGTCAAGTCGATGATGGACGAGCTCTACAACGAGTTCAAGACCGAAGAGATGCCCAATCGCGTGCATATGTCCACCTCCTGCTGCGAGATCAACTGCGGCGGCCAGGCCGACATCGCGATCATCATCCAGCACACCAAGCCGCCCAAGATCAACCACGACCTCGTTGCCAACGTTTGCGAGCGCCCCACCGTAGTCGCCCGCTGCCCGGTGGCAGCAATCCGCCCGGCGCTGGTTAATGGCAAGCCTTCGCTCGAAGTCGATGAAAAGAAGTGCATCTGCTGCGGCGCCTGCTACCCCCCCTGCCCGCCCATGCAGATCAACGACCCGGAGCACTCCAAGCTGGCGATCTGGGTGGGTGGCAAGAATTCCAACGCACGTGGCAAGCCCACCTTCATGAAGATGGTCGCCTCCGGCCTGCCCAACAACGCACCGCGCTGGCCCGAAGTCAATGCCGTGGTAGGCAACATCCTGCGCACCTACAAGGCCGACGCCCGCCCCTGGGAACGCCTCGCCGACTGGATCGACCGCATCGGCTGGCCGCGCTTCTTCGAAAAGACCGGCCTGCCCTTCACCAAGTATTTGATCGACGACTGGCGCGGTTCGCGTGCCAATCTGAACGCCTCGACCCACATCAGATTCTGAGGAAAGCCTGCTCATGAAGATTGCAGTCACCATCAACGAAGGGCCCTACCAGCACCAGGCCAGCGATTCCGCTTACCTGTTCTGCAAGGCCGCGCTGGAGAAGGGCCACGAGATCCGTCGCGTGTTCTTCTACAACGACGGCGTGAACAACGCCTCGTCGCTGACCGAGCCGCCGCAGGACGACCGCAACATCGTCACGCGCTGGTCAAAGCTGGCCGCCGATCACAAGCTTGATCTCGTGGTTTGCGTGGCGGCGGCCCTGCGCCGCGGTATTCGCGACGAGAACCTGGCACCGGGCTTTCGCATCTCCGGACTCGGCCAACTGGTCGAAGCCGGCATCGAAGCCGACCGCCTCGTAACATTTGGCGACTGAGGGAGACTGACATGAGCGAAGGAACCATCAAGAAATTCATGTTCGTCAATCGGAAGGCGCCTTACGGCACGGTCTACGCGCTGGAGTCGCTCGAAGTGGTGCTGATCACGGCGGCCTTCGACCAGGACGTCAGCCTTGTCTTCATGGACGACGGCGTGTTCCAGTTGAAGAAGGGCCAGCAGACCAAGGGCATCGAGAACAAGAACTTCTCGCCGACCTACCGCGCCCTCGACGGCTATGACATCGAGAAGCTGTATGTCGAAGAGGAAGCCATGGCCGCCCGCGGCCTGACCGAAGACGACCTGCTGGTCGACGTCACCGTCATGCCACGCGCCGATTTGGGCAAGCTCATGGACGAGATGGACGTCGTCCTCAGTTTCTAAGGGAGAAAACTGAATGCTGCATATCGTCAATAAATCGTCCCTCGAACGCGACACGCTGGACTCCTGCCTGCGCGTGGCCAATGGCGGCGCCATCCTGCTGATCGAGGACGCCGTCTATGCCGCCACCCGCGGTAACGCGGCTGAGGCCAAGCTGCGCGAGGCCCTGGCGCGCTTCAAGGTCTATGCCCTCGGTCCCGATCTCGACGCCCGCGGCATGGGCGACCGCGTCATGGAAGGCATCACCACCGTCGATTACGGCGGCTTTGTCGACCTCGTCGCCGAACATAAGAACTGCCAGTCCTGGCTGTAAGCGACACCTCATACCCCGCACATCACCCCATTACCAAGGAGACACTCATGTCCACCATCGAAGTCAGCGGCAAGTCCTACGAAACCGACGAAGAAGGCTATCTGGTCAACCTCGCCGAATGGAACGAGGATGTCGGCACCTACCTCGCGCAAACCGAAAGCGTCGAAATGACCGACCAGCACTGGGAAGTCATCAACTTCCTGCGCGACTACTACAACGAATTCCAGATCGCCCCGGCCGTGCGCGTGCTGACCAAGGCGATCGGCAAGAAGCTCGGCCCGGAAAAGGGCACCAGCCAGTACCTCTACGACCTGTTCCCCTACGGTCCCGCCAAGCAGGCCTGCAAGATCGCCGGCCTGCCCAAGCCGACCGGCTGCGTGTAACGCGCAAGTGGCCCGATACATAGTCAGCTTGAAACCGATGGACGCAATGTTGACCGTCATCCCGGGCTTGACCCGGGATCCAGAAGTTGCCGCCGACTGGATCCCGGCTTTCGCCGGGATGACGAATTTGCCTGTTAATTTGCGCTCGACTGACTACTAGCCAACGTCCATGAGTCTCTTCTTTGCGATCCTGTTCTACATCGCCACGCTGATTCTGGCGGGCGGCGTCGCGTACAGGGTTTACGACTATGCGCGCACGCCGGCGCCGCTGAAGATTCCCACCACGCCGGCACCGACCACGAGCGGCGGAGTCGCTTTCCGCATGTTCCGCGAAGTGGTGTTTTTTGAAAGCCTGTTCAAGTCCAACCTGTGGATCTGGGCGCTGGGCTGGCTGTTCCACGTCGGCCTCGCACTGGTGCTGCTGCGCCATCTGCGCTACTTCACCGAGCCGGTGAACTTCATCATCGCTTTCATCCAGCCCTTCGGCATGTATGCCGGCTTCGCCATGGCCACCGGCCTGGCCGGGCTCTGGGCACGGCGCTTCCTGGTCGAGCGCATCCGCTACATCTCGACGCCGTCCGACCATCTGATGCTGGCCCTGCTGCTAGGCATTGCCGTCACCGGCCTGCTGATGAAATTCGTCATGCATACCGACATCGTCGCCGTGAAGAGCTTCTTCCTCGGTCTCATGGTGTTCGAGATCAATCCGCTGCCGGCACATCCGGGCCTTTACTTGCATCTGGGCATGGTCGTGCTGCTGATGATCATTTTCCCGGTCAGCAAACTGCTGCACGCCCCTGGCCTGTTCTTCTCGCCGACCCGCAACCAGGTCGACAATCCGCGCGAAACACGGCATCTGGCGCCCTGGGCCGCCAAATTCGAGGCGAAAAACTGACATGGCCGACGAAACCACTCCCGTCGCCGCAGCCCCGGCACCGCCTCCTGCTGCCAAGTCCGCACCCGGCAAGCCGACCGAGAAGGCCAAGGTCGTCGCACCGGCGTTTCGCGAGTACCCGACGATCCCGGCGCTGAAGATCGACTCGATGGTCGAGTCCAATCCCTATGTCGCCGCCGCCGTCCATAACGAATCGGTGGGCTTTCCCGGCACCCTGGTCGAGGGCTGGGAGCAGAAGGCCGTCGCCAAGATGGGCGAACTGCTGGGCAAGTACCGCTCGCTCAAGGTGTACATGGATTCCTGCGTCCACTGCGGCGCCTGCACCGACAAGTGCCATTATTTCATTGGCACCGGCGATCCGAAGAACATGCCAGTCGCGCGCCAGGACCTGATGCGTTCGGTCTATCGCCGCTACTACACCCTGCCCGGCAAGCTCTTCCCCAAGCTGGTCGGCGCGCGGGACATGACCAAGGACGTGCTCGACGACTGGTTCCGTTACTACAACCAGTGTTCCGAGTGCCGCCGCTGCTCGGTGTTCTGCCCTTACGGCATCGACACCGCTGAAGTCACCATGGCGGCCAAGGAAATCATGCACAGCGTCGGACTCGGCCACAAGTATGTGAACGAGATCATCGGCAAGGTGCACAAGATCGGCAACAATCTCGGCCTGCCGGGTCCGGCGCTGGAAAACACGCTGGAAGGGCTCGAAGAGGACGTACTCGAAGAAACCGGTGCTGCCGTCAAGTATCCGCTCGACGTCAAGGGCGCCGAAGTGCTGCTGGTCACCCCCTCGGCCGACTTCTTTGCCGAGCCGCATGTCGATAGCCTGATCGGCTATGGCAAGGTCTTCCACGCCGCCGGCATTTCCTGGACGCTCTCAAGCAAGGCCTCTGAAGCCGGCAACTTCGGCATGTTCATAGGCAACTACGAGCAGATGCAGAAGATCGCCATGCGCGTGCGCGAAGCGGCGCTGGAACTCGGCGTCAAGCGCATCGTGGTTGGCGAATGCGGCCACGCCTGGCGCGTCGCCTATGCCTTCTGGAACACCCTGACCGGCATCGGCGCCGGCGCCAACGACCCGTTTGCGATCCAGCTGCAGAAGCAACTCGACCCAAACTACAAGCAGCCCTCGCACATCTGCGAAGTGACCTGGGACCTCATTCAACAGGGACGCCTCAAGTTCAACAAGGAAGCCAACGATCACCGCATCGTCACCTTCCACGATTCCTGCAACGTCGCGCGCGGCTCGCGCATGGGCGATTACGCCGGCGGCCAGTTCGACATTCCGCGCAATATCATCCGCGCCGTCGCCAACCACTATGTCGACATGTCGGAAGCCACCACGCGCGAAAAAACCTTCTGCTGCGGCGGCGGCGGCGGCCTCTTGACCGACGAGCTGCTCGACCTGCGCGTCAAGGGCGCCCTGCCGCGCATGGAAGCCCTGAACCGGATCGTGCAGGACAACGGCGTCAATTTCATGGCCACCATCTGCGCCATCTGCAAGGCCCAATTCACCAAGGTGCTGCCCTACTACGGCTTCAAGATGAGCATGGTCGGCGGCGTGCACCAACTGGTCAGTACCGCGATCGTGCTCAACAACGAGCAATGACGAACAAGACATCAATGGAGACCTCTCATGTCCGCCACGCCTGATACCCACGCCGAAAAACTGACCTTCCGCCGCTACAAGGAAGGCGACACCAAGGTCAAACGTTGGCAGCAGCAGATCTTCCAGGCCAGCTATACCTACAAGTGCCCGACCTACGTGCAATCGACACCGCCCTGTCAGGGTTCCTGCCCGTCGGGCGAGGACATCCGCGGCTACCTCAACATCGTGCGCGGCATCGAGAAGCCGCCCGCGGGTGTCATGGGTGCCGACGGCAAGCCGATGAGCTGGCAGGAATATGCCTGGCGCCGCCTGACGGAAGCCAATCCCTTGCCTTCGGTGATGGGCCGCGTCTGTCCCGCTCCGTGCGAGACGGGCTGCAACCGCAACCAGGTCGAGGATCACGTCGGCATCAACTCGGTCGAGCATTACCTCGGCGATTGGGCGATTGCGAATAACCTGCAATTCAAGGCGCCGGAACACAAGACCGGAAAGAAGGTCGCCATCATCGGCGGCGGCCCGGCAGGCCTCTCTGCGGCTTATCACCTGACGCTCAAGGGCCATAGCTGCACGATTTTCGATGAGCACGAATTCCTCGGCGGCATGATGCGTTACGGCATTCCGGGCTACCGCACGCCGCGCGAAACCCTGGATGCGGAAATCCAGCGCATCCTCGATCTCGGCGTCGAAGTGCATCTGAAGACCCGCATCGGTACCGACGTCACCCTGGAACAATTGCGTGCCAGTTACGACGCGATTTTCCTCGGCCTCGGCGCCCAGGCCGGCCGTGCCCTGCCAATCCCGGGTGATGCCGAAGCCAATACCGCACCGAATATCGTGACCGCCACCTCCTTCCTTCGTGCCTTCAACGATGGCCGCCTGAAAACCGTAGGCCACCGCGTGGTGGTGGTCGGCGGCGGCGACACCTCGATGGACGTCGCCACCGTCGCGCGTCGCCTAGGCCACATCGAGAAGGTCAATCCGACGGATTTTGAAGGTGCGATCGCCGGCCACCTGGCCCAGGACGTGGCTGACATTTCCTTGCGCCAGGGCGCTGAAGTGACCCTGACCTCCGTCTATATGACGGCCAGCAAGCCGGAAATCGAACACGCCGAAGCTGAAGGCATCACCATCATGGGTGGCTGGATGCCCATCGGCGTGGTCAAGGGCCCGGACGGACGCGCCACCGCCCTGCGCGTCATGCAGTGCGAAGCCAAGATGATTTCCGGTCGTCTCGACATCAAGAAGATCGAAGGCACCGAAAAGGAACTTCCGGCCGACCTGATCGTCTCCGCCATCGGCCAGGCCGTCGATTTCACCGGCATCGAGGAATTCAACGCTGGCAAGGGCATGGTCGCGGCCGACAAGAACTACCAGGTCAGCGGCAAGCCCGGCGTCTTCGCCGGCGGCGACGTGCTGCGCCCGCACCTGCTGACCACCGCAGTCGGCCACGGCGCAATTGCCGCCGACGGCATCGACCAGTTCCTCGCCGGCCAGGAAATGACGCGCCGGCCGAAGATCGACGTGCATTCCTTCGACCTGATGCGCAAGTACGTCGAAAAAGGCATCCAGATGGGCGAAATCAAGGGCGCGACGCTCGGCACGGACAAGAGCAAGGAAGTGGTGCATAACTACGAGAACCGCTCCGAGCGCTACGTGATTCCGCATGACCAGCTCTTCCTCGGCCACTTCCAATACACCGACCGCAACAAGCGCCACATCACGCACCTCAACAAGGACAGCGCGCTGGGCAACTTCGACGAGCGCATCGACGCGCTGACTGAAGCCCAGGCCGTTGCCGAGGCCAAGCGCTGCATGAGTTGCGGCCAGTGCTTCGAATGCGACAACTGCGTGGTGTACTGTCCGCAGACCGCCGTATACAAGGTCAAGAAAACCGAGACCATGACCGGCCGCTACGTTGCCACCGACTACGACAAATGCATCGGTTGCCACATCTGTGCCGATGTTTGTCCGACTGGCTACATTCAAATGGGATTGGGCGAATAGGACCATGCGTTACGGCGCCCTTCTCGCGGTGGTTCTGGCCTTGCTGGCCCAGCTTGCCTGGGCCGATGGGCGCACGGCCAAACCGACCATCGAGATTGCCAATCCTGGCAAGTGCGTGGCACCTGCCGAGGAAATGCGCCGCAACCACATGGAAATGCTCAAGCATCAGCGCGACCGTACGATGCGCGCCGGCATCCGTGGCGAGCCAGCCTCGCTCAATGCCTGCATCGAGTGCCATGCCAGCAAAGCCACTGGCTCGGTGCTGGGCGCCAATGAAGCCGGCAAGGGCAGCAACTTCTGCGAGACTTGCCACAGCTATGTCGCGGTGAAGCTCGACTGCTTCGAGTGCCATCAACCCAAGGCCAAGTTCAAGGCCGCAGGATTGAAACCATGAGTACGCCCGATAACAACCCTCGCCGAAAATTCATCGCCGCCGCCGGTGCCAGCGTTGCCGGCCTCGGCTTTACCGCTATTGCCCCGGGGCTGCACCTGATGGCTGTTGGCGAAGCAAAAGCCGCAACCGAGGCGCGCAAGGCCGGCAGCGCCGCCTCGTCGATCGTGCGCTGGGGCCTGTTGATCGACGCCAACAAGTGCGCGCCGGGCTGCACCAAATGCATCGACGCCTGCCACACCGAGAACGGCGTCACCGAAAAGCTACCCGATCCGCGCCAGAATTCACAATGGATACGCAAGATCGAGCTCACCGATCGGCGCAACGGCAAAAAGACGGAACTGCCGATGATGTGCCAGCACTGCGCCGAACCTCCCTGTGTCGATGTATGTCCCACCGGTGCCTCGATGAAACGCGCTGACGGCATCGTCCTGGTTGACCGCCACACCTGCATCGGTTGCCGCTACTGCATGATGGCCTGCCCCTACAAGGCACGCTCCTTCGTCCATGCGCCGCTGACCGAACAGAACCCCGAAGTCCCGCGCGGCCAGGGTTGCGTCGAATCCTGCACGCTTTGCGTGCATCGTGTGGATAAGGGCCAGACCCCGGCCTGCGTCGAATCCTGCCCGACCGGCGCCATGACCTTCGGCGACCTCAACGACCCCGCCAGCGACATCGCCAAACGCATCGCCAGCGTGCCGACCACGCAAGTTCGCAGCGACCTGCGCCTCAACCAAGCCGTGCGCTACCAGGGAATTTGATATGGCCAGCTTGAATCCCCGCCACGAAGAAGCCCTTTTCTACCTGCTCGCAGCCATTGGCGGCCTGGTTACGGCCGTCGGCTTTGCCGCCGCGCTCTACATGGAGCACTCGGGCCATGTCGTGACCGGCATGAACAACCAGATCGTCTGGGGACTTCCCCACGTCTTCGCAATTTTCCTGATCGTCGCCGCATCCGGCGTGCTCAATGTTGCCTCGATGGGCTCGGTCTTTGGTCGCGTGCTCTACAAGCCGCGCGCCCCGCTCTCTGGCCTGCTGGCGATCGCCATGCTGAGCGGCGGCCTTTTCGTCATCATGCTCGACCTCGGCCGCGCCGACCGCCTGATCGTTGCCGCGACGCACTTCAACCCGACCTCGGTATTCGGCTGGAACGTGATCCTCTATCCGGTGTTCTATGGCATCGTTGCCGTCTATCTCTGGTCCATGATGGAACGGCGCATGAACCCCTACACCAAGGCGGCGGGCCTCGCGACCTTCATCTGGCGCATTGTGCTGACCACCGGCACAGGTTCCATCTTCGCCTTCCTCGTCGCGCGCCAGGCCTACGGCAGCGCACTGCTGGCGCCCATGTTCATCATCATGTCCTTCTGCTGGGGCCTAGCGGTCTTTCTCGTTGTGCAGTCCACCATGTACGCCTGGAACGGCCTGACGCTGCCGGCACTGGTACTGCAGCGCATGAAGAACCTGCTGGCCACCTTCATCGCCGCGGTGCTGTATTTCACGATCGTGCTGCACCTGGTCAACGCCTATTTCGCCAAGAACATGGCCTTCGAATACTTCATCCTGTTCGACAGCGAGTTCGCCAGCATGTTCTGGGTCGGCCAGATCCTGATCGGCACCCTGCTGCCGCTGGCGCTGCTGTTCAACCCGGGCACCGCGACAAAGGCGCTTTGGGTCAACGTCGCGGCCCTGCTGGTCATCAGCGGCGCCTACTTCCAGCTCTATGTCTTCATCATCGGCGGCCAGGCTTTCCCGCTCGACATCTTCCCGGGTTACGACGTCAAGAGCAGTTTCATGGATGCTGCTGTCGATCATTACTCGGCCAGTTTGCCCGAGATTTTGCTGGCCTTCGGTGGCCTCGGCATCGCCTTCACCATGACCACCATCGGCGTGCGCATCCTGCATTTCCTGCCGCAGGATGATATCGCCGAACTCGAAGCTGCCGGCAGCGTCACCGACTGAACCGCCGTCGGGCGCACGCGATGCATCGCTTCCTGATCTCCGCCGCCCACAAGTCCTCGGGCAAGACCACCATCAGCATCGGCCTGGCGGCGGCGCTGAGTTCGGGCAAGTTCGGCCAGCCGCTGCGTACCGTGCAGCCGTTCAAGAAGGGCCCTGATTACATCGACCCCTTGTGGCTATCGGTCGCAGCCGGCCGTCCCTGCTACAACCTGGATTTTTTCCTCTCGCCCGACGGCGAACTGCGCGACCAGTTCGCTCGTCATGGCCACGACGCCGAGGTCTGCCTGGTCGAAGGCAACAAGGGCCTCTACGACGGACTCGACCTCGACGGCTCCAACAGCAACGCCGCGCTGGCCCGCCTGCTCGACCTGCCGGTGGTGCTGGTGCTCGATGCCCGCGGCATGACCCGCGGCATAGCACCCTTGATCCTCGGCTACCAGGCCTTCGACCGCAACATCAGCATCGCCGGCGTGATCCTCAACCGCCTTGGGGGTCGTCGCCACGAAGCCAAGCTGCGCGCCGTGATCGAGCACTACACCGACGTGCCCGTGATAGGTGCGGTGCAGGAGGATGCCGAACTGGCGCTGGTCGAGCGCCATCTGGGCCTGATGCCGGTCAACGAAACGGCGGAAGCTGAACGACACATTGCCGCCATCGGCGAGCGCATCGCGGCACAGGTCGATCTCGAACGCCTGCTCGCCCTCAGCCATACCGACGTACGTCTGACACCCCCGACGCCGCTGCGGCGCAATACCGAAAGGCCCGTACGCATCGCCATCGCGCGCGATGCCGCCTTCGGTTTCTACTATGCCGACGACCTCGACGCGCTGGCTTCAGCCGGCGCGCAAACCGTGTTCTTCGATACCCTCCGCGATTCCGCGTTGCCGCCCTGCGACGGCCTGCTGATCGGCGGCGGCTTTCCTGAGTGCTTTCTCGACCAACTCGAGGCCAACAGCGCCCTGCGTGCCGACATACGACGCGCCATCGAGGGCGGTCTGCCTACCTATGCTGAATGCGGCGGCCTGATGTACCTGGCCCGCAAGATTGAGTGGAAGGGCAAGAATGCGGCGATGGTCGGCGTGATTCCCGGTGACATACGCATGCACGGCAAGCCCGTCGGCCGCGGCTACGTGATCCTCGAAGCCAACGCCAATCATCCCTGGCGCGCGAACGACAATTTTGCCGGCGCCGGTGAAACAAAGCGTCCAGCGACCGACGCCGCCACACTGCACGCCCACGAATTCCACTACTCGAGCCTCTCCGACCTGCCTGCAGATACGCGTTACGCCTATGCCGTGCGGCGCGGCCACGGCATTGATGGCCATCGCGATGGCGTCCTGTTGCATCGCCTGCTCGCCTCCTACACCCACCTTCGTGCCACCAGCGGTTGCGACTGGCCGGCAAAGTTTGTCCAGCATGTCCGCGACTGCATCGCGGCCGATCACAAGGAACCCATCCCATGTTCGCTCTGACCCCCGCCGCTGCCGAGCAAATCCTTCGCGCCGCTGGCGAGCAAGCCGACAGCCGCGGCCGACCCATGCTTCGCGTCGCTGCCAAACTCGATGAGGATGACGGCGAACTGGTCTATGGCATGGGCTTCGACGAGAAGCGCGAGGATGACCTGATCATCGACTCTGGTGGGCTCGGCATCCTTATTTCGCCGCACAGCCAGCCCCTGCTGGCGGATACCACGCTGGACTTTACCGAGGTGCAACCTGGCGAGTTCCAGTTCATCTTTCGTGGCGGCTGCACCGTGCCGTCCGCCGAAAAGAGCTGCGGAAGTTGCGGCGGTGGTTGTTCCTGATGAACAAAACCAAAGGCGGCATGAACGACTCCCCCTCCCGTCCGCTACGCGGGCCACGGCTGGCTTTGCACAGCCAGCCGGCTGCGGCGGAGCACCGCGTGCGGTGCGAAACCCCGCCTCGCCCCCCTCCCGGGGGAGGCGACTAATTTGCTCGCTACGCTCGAATATCATTAGCGCTGTCAGGTATATTTCGCCCCCATGAAACCTGTTCCCGCACAACCCGGCTGGGTCTACCTGGTCGGCGCCGGTCCCGGCGACCCCGAATTGCTGACCATGAAGGCGGCGCGCCTGATCGGCGAGGCCGACGTTCTGGTCTATGACAACCTCGTCTCGAAGGCCGTACTCGCCTTGGCCCGTCCCGAGGCAGAACTCATGTATGCCGGAAAGGAGCGCGGCAACCATTCCCTGCCGCAGGAACAAATCAACCAGTTGCTAGTGCGCCTGGCCAGGACCGGCAAGCGCGTGGTGCGGCTCAAGGGCGGCGACCCCTACATCTTCGGTCGCGGCGGCGAGGAAGTCGAAACCCTGCACGCCGACGGCATCAGTTTCGAAGTGGTTCCGGGCATCACGGCGGCAGCCGGCGTCGGTTCCTATGCCGGCATACCCTTGACCCATCGCAATTACGCGCAGGCCTGCGTTTTCGTCACCGGTCACCTGCAAGATGGCAGCATGAACCTGGACTGGCCAGGGCTGGCCCGCCGGCGCCAGACCGTAGTGATCTACATGGGCCTGTCGGGGCTGTCGCACCTGTGCGCCAAACTCATGGAACATGGCCTGCCGGCCGACTGGCCGGCGGCCATCGTGCAGCACGGCACCCAGCCCAGCCAGCGTACCGTCACCGGCACGCTGACCACCCTGCCGGAACTGGCGGTCGCGGCAAGCCTGCGGGCGCCGACCCTGATCATCGTCGGTGAAGTGGTATCCTTGCGCGATAAGCTGCGCTGGTTTGCAGAGAGCGAAAACTAAGTACTTCCTCTGCGGTCGCGTGATGACATCGAACCAATCGACGCAGCCATCGCCAGGGAGAAAGCCGTGGAAATGAAGTATCGCGACAGTGTCGAAAAAAGCGGGGAATACCTGCGACTCGCACTGCCGTTGATGGCGAAGCAACTTGCGGCCATGCATCCGGTCAGCTACGCCGTGTGGTACGAGTATGTTGCAGGCGGCAATCCGCCCCTCAATACCTCGATCGACGAAGGCCTGCAGGCCGGTGAGCGTCTAGATGAGCGGGCCACCTACGACCTGTACCACAAATACGTCGCCGAAATCAACGAGCAGCTCGCCCAGCAGATCAGCATGGGCTTCCAGAAGGTGATGGCCGACGTGGCCAGTTCGGCGGCGCAGGCCGGCGACAAGGCCAGCCAGTTCGGTGACGCCCTCGGAAAGTGGTGCGACGATCGGGCGGCCGCCAGTGAAGGCAAGGCGGCCTATGGCATCGAAACAATACTCGGGCTGACGCGGGAGATGCAGGGCTCCATAGTCGTGCTCAAGAACCGCCTCGATGACAGTCGCAATGAAATCGAGCAACTGCGTCAGGATGTGGTCAAGGCCCGGGTGGAAGCACAGACCGATGCACTGACGGGCCTGTTGAATCGGCGCGGCTTCGACATGGCGGTAGCCGCCTGCATCGCCGGCGGCGCGCCTGGCGATAGCGGGCCGAGCCTGCTGATCGCCGACATCGACCACTTCAAGCAGGTCAATGACAACTACGGGCACGTCTTCGGCGACCGGGTAATACAGGCCGTGGCGCAGATACTGAAGGACAATGTGAAGGGCAAGGACACGGCGGCACGCTTTGGCGGCGAGGAGTTCGTCATCCTGCTGCCCGACACACCGGTCGAAGGCGCGCGCCAGCTCGCCGAGAAAATCCGCAGCATTGTCGAGCGCTGCCGCATCAAGCGCACCACCGACAACGGCGCGGTGGCAAACATCATGATTTCCTTGGGGGTCGCCAGTTTCGCGGCCGGCGAGTCGGCTGATGAGCTCGTTGCGCGAGCCGACTCCGCGCTGTATCAGTCGAAACAAGAGGGACGCAATCGGGTCACTGTCGCCCGAAGCAAAACGGCGCAGGGGACGCAGGGGAGATAGTCACGTTATTCAATAGCCCTGCTGCAAACCCACTGCTGCAGTCGAGCCGAATTGCGCGAGACATCGATCAGCAATGACCAAACGGCACCCGCCCATTCAGAGCGCCCGCGACGACATCGCCAAACCATTGTCCTGGGAGCCGTCGCAGGCCTTCCTCAAGTTCGCCATCGTGACCTTGTTGTTCGGCTCGGCGGGCGCATTTTCGGTCACCCTGGCATTTGCACCCGAACAGATCGCAAGAGCGGCAGCACAGGCCCTGTTGGCCCTGACCGCCCTCACGGGCTGGTATTTCCTGTGGCACGGCCGCGCCCTGGCCACCATCAATGTCCTGATATTTGGTTCCTGGACCGCCGTGACAATCATCGCCAGTATGACCGGTGGCGTCCGCGGACCGGTAATCATTGCCTACCCGGCGATAGTGATCCTGATCGGTTGGCTGATCGGTTGGCGTGCCGCGCTGGCCACGGCAGGCCTTACTGCAATGACAATTTGGGGCTTTGTCCTGGGCGAGTCATGGAAGTTCTTGCCACCGCCTCTGCCCACCTCGCCGGTGATGTACGGAGCCCTGCAAATTATCATCTTGGCGCTCTCGGCGGCACTGATCGCCTTTCTCGCCCGAGCGTATCAGAACCGACTGAGCGACCTGCACAGCATGAGCAGGGATCTGGCTCAGCATACGGCGGCCCTCGAAGTCAGCAAGGCCGAACTGAACCGGGCCCAGTCTGTCGCCAAGGTTGGCAGCTGGGCCTACGAGCTTCCCACAGACATGATGCATCTGTCCGCCGAGACCTGTCGCATCTTTGGCCTGCCTGAAGGCACCACCGGGAGTCATGATTCCTATCTCGCGCGCGTTCATCCCGACGACCGCCAGGCACTCGATAGCGCCTGGCAGCAAGCATTGCAGGGCGCAACTTTTGATTATGTGCATCGCATTCTGGTAGCCCGATCGATTCGCTGGGTGCGACAGAAGGCCGAGTTTGAACGGGCGGCCGACGGCACGCCGCAAAGAGCCATCGGCATTGCGCAGGATGTCACGGAACGCAAGCAGGACGAGGAAAAATTGCGCCACTCCGAAGAGCGATTCTCCATCGCCTTTCGCTCCAGCCCGCTGGCCGCATCGATCGCCCTTGCCAGCGACGGCCGCTTCATCGATGCCAACCGGAACTACGAGCGCTATTTTGGCTGGAAGCGCGAAGACTTGATCGGACGCACCTCGGTCGAAGTCGGCCTGTGGTCGGACGAAGGCGCACGCCAACGCTGGGCGACGGCGCTGATGCATGGCGGGCGGGTGGTCGACTGGGAAACCTCCTGGCGCCACAGGAACGGTGAAATACGCCAGGTCAGCATCTCGGCGGAAACTGCCGACATGCATGGCGAAGCGTGCATCCTCGCCCATATTGCGGACATCACCGAGCGCAAACAGGCCGAAGCGGAACTCGTGAAACATCGGGACCACCTAGAAGAACTCGTGGCCTCGCGCACCACCGAACTGGCCCAGGCCAAGGAAGCCGCCGAAACCGCCAACGTCGCCAAGAGCGCCTTCCTGGCCAACATGAGCCACGAGATCCGCACTCCCATGAACGGCATCCTCGGCATGGCCCACCTGCTGCGTCGCAGCGGCGTCACGCCGCAACAGGCCGCACGCCTGGACACCATCGACACCTCGGCCCAGCACCTGCTGGGCATCATCAACAGTATCCTCGACATTTCCAAGATCGAGGCCGGCAAGTTCGTGCTCGAGGAAGCCCCGGTATTCATCGACAGCCTCCTGGGCAACGTCCGCACCATAGTGGCCGAACGCGCCAAGACCAAGGGCATCCGCCTGCTGGTCGAAGGCGATGCTTTGCCCGGCACTCTGCTGGGCGACCCGACGCGCTTGCAGCAGGCGCTGCTCAACTACGCCACCAATGCCGTCAAGTTCACCGAGCGCGGCACGGTGACCCTGCGCGCCCTGAAGCTGGAGGAAACGGCGGGCTCGTTGCGGATGCGCTTCGAGGTCCAGGATAGCGGCATCGGCATCCCAGCCGACGCCCTGCCCAGGCTCTTTGGCGCCTTCGAGCAGGCCGACAATTCGACCACGCGCAAATACGGCGGCACCGGCCTTGGCCTGGCCATTACCCGCCGCCTGGCGGAACTGATGGGCGGCGAGGCGGGCGTCGCGAGTACGCCGGGCGTGGGCAGCACCTTCTGGTTCACGGTGCGCCTGAAAAAGCTGAAGGAACAGTCGGCCATCCCGCCGCCGGTGAGCAGCAGCGATGCCGAGAAACGGATTCAGGTGCACTACCAAGGAAAGCGCGTGCTGATTGTCGATGACGAACCGGTCAACCGCGAAGTCGCGCGAATCCTGCTGGAGGATACCGGGCTGCTGATCGACACGGCCGATGACGGCGAGCAGGCCGTGGCCATGGCCGGCAAGGCTGGCTACGCGGTGATATTCATGGACATGCAGATGCCCAGGCTCAATGGCCTGGAGGCGACGCAGCAGATTCGCGGCATGCCGGGCTATCTGGAGACGCCGATCATCGCCATGACCGCGAACGCCTTCGCCGAGGACAGGGCCCGCTGCCACGCGGCCGGAATGAACGACTTCCTGATAAAGCCTTTCGATCCCGACCTGCTGTTCACAACCCTGTTGCGCTCGTTGTGCCCAGGCAACGCGAGGCCGAACCCGAATCCGGCCCTGAATGGCACCGACGCAAGCGGCAAGCCTGTTCCCGCGACTTAGCCGGGCTCAGCCTCAGAACATCGCTTCATCGAGGGACAAGGCACTGGCCCCGCCCTGCACCACTTCCTGCGCCAGCCCGGCCACCGCCGCCATGACGTGATCAGCGTAGAAGTGTGCCGTGGCGATCTTTGCCGGAAAGAAGGGATCGGTATCTCCCGCGGCAATCTTGCCCTGAGCCACGAGTGCGGCACGCACCATCATCCAGCCTCCGGAAACGATGCCCATCAGACGCAGGAAAGGCACGGCACCTGCGGCCACGGCTCGCACATCCTTACCGTAATCAGCCACGATGTAGTCTGTTGCCTGTTGCAGCGACTCAATGCCCCGGCCCAGTGCGGCGGAGATCGCCATGAACTCGGCGCCCTTGTGCTGCGCCAGATCGCCGCGCGTCTGCTGCATCATTCCGATAACTGCCTTTATCGTCGCGCCGCCTTCGCGCGCAATCTTGCGGCCCATCAGGTCGTTGGCTTGAATTCCGGTCGTACCCTCGTAAATCGTCGTGATGCGCGCGTCGCGCATGAACTGCGCCGCGCCGGTCTCCTCGATAAATCCCATGCCGCCATGCACCTGCACACCGAGATAGGCCAGTTCGTTGCCGGTCTCGGTGCTCCAGCCCTTGACCACAGGAATCATCAAATCGACATAAGCCTGATTCTGCGCGCGCTCTGCTGCATCCGGGTGCCGCGCGGCGGCATCGTGGGCGGCGGCCACGGAATAGGCCAGCGCGCGCATGGCTTCCACGTTCGATCGCATCAGCATCAGCATGCGGCGAATGTCCGGATGGCGGATGATGGCCACACCGGCGGCCGAACCCTCGATAGCGCGGCCCTGCACCCGGTCGCGGGCATAGGCCACGGCGTGCTGATAGGCGCGTTCGCCAATCGCCAGGCCTTCGAGTCCGACCGCGAAACGCGCCGCGTTCATCATGACAAACATGTACTTGAGGCCCTGGTTCTCCTTGCCCACCATGGTGCCGATGGCGCCGCCGCTGTCGCCCAGCGCCATCACGCAGGTAGGGCTGGCATGGATGCCGAGCTTGTGCTCGACAGATACGCAATAGGCGTCGTTGCGTGCGCCGAGCGAGCCGTCGGCATTCACCAGAAATTTCGGCACCACGAACAGCGAAATGCCCTTGACGCCTTCCGGCGCATCGGGCGTGCGGGCCAGCACGAGGTGGATGGTGTTCTCCGCCATGTCGTGATCGCCGTAGGTAATGAAGATTTTGTTGCCGAAGATGCGGTAAGTACCGTCGCCGTGGGGCACGGCGCGCGAACGGATGGCCGCGAGATCGGAACCGGCCTGCGGCTCGGTGATGTTCATGGTGCCGGTCCATTTGCCCGAAATCATGTTGGGCAGGTACATCTCCTTTTGCTGATCGGTACCCGCCAGTTCCAGCGCCTCGATGGCGCCCAGCGTCAGCAGTGGGCACAGGGAGAAGGCCATGTTGGATGACTTCCACATTTCCTGGACCGCCGCCGATACGACTTTGGGCAGGCCCTGCCCGCCATGCTCGGGATTACCCGAAAGCGCGTTCCAGCCGTTGTCGACGAACTGGCCGTAGGCCTCCTTGAAGCCTTTCGGCATGGTCACCGCCTTGTCGGCCCAGCGCACGCCTTCGCGGTCACCGGTCCAGTTGAGCGGCGCCAGAACGCCCTCGGTGAACTTCGCCGATTCGCCGAGGATCGCCTCGACGACGTCCGCCGTGGCTTCTTCACATCCGGGCAGGGCGGCAACCTTGTCGAGGCCTGCCAGTTCGGTCAGAACGAATTGCATATCCTTCAGCGGGGCGGCATAGGTGCTCATCTCGTTACTCCATTATCATTTGTTCAGAAGGTAGCGCCGGTCGTCGAAACTGCCGACCCAGTGGGGCACATAGACCACCATCAGGGTCAGCATTGCGCCATTGAGCCAGGCCTCGGCAAATCCAAGCAGAAAATAGTACGGCAGGTAGTCGTCGAGCAGCGCGCCGGCCGGGTAGACGCCCGCCACCCAAAGCAGGAGGCTGGCCAGAAGCCCGGTCGCCATGACGGTCGCCGCGGCACCGAAAAAGCCGGTGACGAAAACGTAGATGAAAAAGTGTTGCGGCAGCGCCCGCTCGACCGCGCGGCGAATGGCATCGGCCAGCAGTACAGGGAATACGGCCAGCACCAGCGCATTGAGACCGTAGGCGAGCCAACCCGAGTGGCCCTGAAATTCCCCGTTGAGCGTGACCCCGGCCAGCACCAGCGATAGACCGATGATCGCCAGTTGCCTGCCGAACATCAGGGTACACATCGTTGCCCCAAGCAGGTGAAGGTTGAGGCCCGGCTTGACGCCGGCTTTCATGCTCCAGACCAGCGCCAGCAGCACAGCGGTCCCGAGCCAGACGTTCAGTTGCGCCGAATCGGTCAGGCGCTTCCACGGAGCCGTCCGAAAGCACCACGCCCATATCGCCAGCAAGGGCAGGAAAGCCCCGAGCGCCCAGGCTTGCGGAAACAGGGCGTCGGGGAAATTCATGTGCCTTGCGTCTTAAAGTGCCGCAGTCAGTTCGGGGACTGCCGTGAACAGGTCGGCTACCAGGCCGTAGTCGGCCACCTGAAAAATCGGTGCGTCCGGATCCTTGTTGATCGCCACGATCACCTTCGAATCCTTCATGCCCGCCAGATGCTGGATCGCACCGGAAATGCCGATGGCAATGTAGAGTTGCGGCGCGACAATCTTGCCGGTCTG
>CAMBRI010000033.1 GCA_945870205.1 Sulfuritalea hydrogenivorans sk43H
CCAAACCTGGTGCAGTTGCGGCGCTACATCGAGGGCGGACCAGACGATTTGTTGCTCAAAGCACTTCGCCTGCACTTCAAGCATCACGTTCAGGACTGGGAAGCACGGATCAGCAGCTTCATCAAGCAATACCGGGGTAATCAGCTACTGGCGTACATCAGTTTCTACAAGGAGATTGTCATCCATGACGCCCAGTCGGTAGATCTGGATGGCCTGATCTCGACCTACGAACATAACCGTGAGCATTTTCAGAAGATGGTGGCATCCTTGATCCCAATCTTGTCGATGCTGACCAGCGATCCCCTTACGGAATTGCTTTCTCCCAATCTGGAACCCGGTCATGAGCGTGTCGTGACAGATATGGCCAGGGCTATTCGAACGGAAAAGGTGCTCTATGTCGGCCTTGATTCGCTTGCCGATGCGACGGTGGGCAGTGCCATCGGATCTGTCCTGCTGGCGGATCTTGCTGCCGTGGCGGGGGACCGCTACAACTATGGAATCCATTCGATCAAACCGGTGAATCTATTCATCGACGAAGCCGCCGAAGTCATCAACCAGCCGACGATCCAGTTGATGAACAAAGGGGGCGGGGCATTGTTCCGCGTGACGATCGCCACGCAGACATTTGCGGACTTTGCCAGCCGTCTGGGTGACGAAAACAAGGCCCGGCAGGTGCTCGCCAATACCAACAACAAGATTGCTCTTCGGATTCTGGATGCCGAGACGCAGCAATACATCGCGGATGGCATCCCGAAGATCAAAGCCAAGACGATGATGATCCGCTACGGACACAACGTCGATTCGCGGATTCACGACGAGTACACCGCGTCCTACCAGGAACAGGCCACCGAAGAGGAGGCGGATCTCATCCCGCCGGCCATCCTGAGCGAATTACCACCACTTCATTTCTTCGCTCGATTGTCCGGCGGGCGAACCATCAAAGGTCGTATTCCAATACTGAAAGGGTAGGTCATGAAAGAAGTCATCGAAAATATGAAGCAGGTATTGATGGATGGTTATCCAAAGCTCTTCAATGAGGTTCCTTTGAGGCAATTACCGGATACTCACCCAGAAGCCATTACACAGAAAGTGCTCGTCGAAGCCTCAAAAAAGTACATTGCAAATCCCGCCGACGTGGCACGCGCCGTGTTCATGGCATTGGAAGGTCTGGATGCTGTGCTGAAAGCAAGAAGCGCCAATAGTGGTGACGGAAAGTGGGACCTTAGGCATCAGTACATGCTGAGACGACTGACGTTGGCTGTCGTTCGTTACATGGATGGTCCAGATCGACGATTCGAGCTGAAAGAAGTCGATGAATGTCAGTTCGCTGTACTGATCCTCGATGATGAACTGCTTGAGGAACATCCCGAGTTGGGAATCAGTCCCGTACTTCAGTGACGTAAAAATTGGCTCGCCCTGAAAGGAAGCGTGGGGAGTGGGGCGCCTTTATCGGCATCGTCCTGATGGTGGGCGTCCTGGCCGGTTGGGCGTTAATCCCAGTCAAAACCATGGAAACCTCGTGGCGCACTGAGCAGGAAACCATGGCTGCTTGGGCTGGGGAAGGTACTCGTCGCTGGATTGAAAGTCAGGCAGGGGAGATGCTGAACCAGGTGGCTAGGGAGGGTGAGAAGGCCGTCAATGGCATGGGAAGCAGCCAAATCGACGGCTGGCTGGCCGGAAGGGTATATGTCACGCTGCTTTGGGCAAGCCTTGTCGTCTATCGTGCCTATGTGCTGATGATGTGGGCACTGATTGGAATTCCATTGATTCTTGCTGCCTCAGTCGATGGGCTTTACATGAGGGAAATCCGCAAGCATTCGTTCGTCTCCCAAAGTCCGATTCGACACAAGATCGGGATCCATTTTTTCCGGTTGGTGAGCATTGTTATGGTGGTGTGGCTGTGTTTGCCGATTCCTGCCCCAGTCTTTGTTGCGCCATCGGTGATTTGTATCATGGCGTTCTCACTGTGGTTATGGGCAGGCAACTTGCAGAAGCGACTTTGAGCGTGCTGTTAGAGCACTGGTGTTATTGACGGTCATAATCCGTTGAAAATTGGATTTCAGCGACCTGTCGGAGGCGAGGTGCGAGCGATTAATTTCGTCAGCCTGAAGTTCGGCTATGCACTGGAGCTGCCGTAGGCGTTTCAGGAATTGGCGACTCCTGGTCGGCCTGACCGGCCGTATAGCCATCGACAGTTTAGCGGCAGGTGTCAATCGGTCAACTGACTTTGAGGCCATGCTTGCGTTGAAGTTCTGTGGTTGACTTCGCCCGACGCTTACGATGAGGCGGTGAAGCTGGATGGTGTCGTTACCCCCGGATAAAAGTCGGTGCTGGTAGGATGGCGCGAGGGAGTGTTTATTCCGCGATTTTTCGCCAGGCGGCGGGCAGCGCGGCCGTGGCGACTGGGGCTGATTATTTCTCGACGAGACGGTCGGCTGGCATACGCTTGTCCGCAGGGCCGTGGTCATCGTCGGCAACGCGCTGGTCACCGGGTTTTCGCCCGGGATGATCGTAGTACGACAGCAAAGCGCAACTACCTGATTTCTTTGTCGTCCCACCAGCGCCGACTTTAGTTCAGCCAGAATCATTCGGCGCTTCGATGCCGTGTTTACGCATCTTTTCCCAAAGGTTTTTGCGGCTGATGCCAAGAGATTGGGCGGTTCCGCCGATGCGCCAGGCATGATCGCGGAGTTGTTGCTCGACGTAGCGTTTCTCGCAAGTAGCCATATAGGTAACCAGCGTATCTTCTGTAGGGTACGCTGTGGCAGGCATGGGTGACAGCGCATCCTCGAGCAAGATGTCCGGCCCCAGTTCCGGACGATCTGTAAGGATGCAGGCACGTTCGATGCAGTGTTTCAGTTCGCGGATATTGCCCGGCCAGGGATGGGATAACAGGATGCGCTCGCCGGCGACTGTGATGGAAAATGGCGCGCCGTTTTTCTTCACCGACTGCTCTTTGACGAAATGCCGTACCAACCACAGGATATCTTCTGGGCGTTCTCGCAAGGGTGGGATGCGCAGATGAATGACATTGATCCGGTAGTAAAGATCCTCCCGGAAGCGGGCGCGTTCGACCAGTTGGCGTAGGTCTTCGTGAGTGGCGCAGATGAGTCGAACCTTGATCTGGATGGGTGTCTCACCGCCGACACGGGTAACCGTGCGTTCCTGAATGGCACGCAGCAGCTTTACCTGCATGACCAATGGCATGTCACCGACCTCATCCAGAAACAGCGTACCGCCATTTGCCTGCTCGAAGTAGCCGTGCCGCTCCCGGGTTGCTCCAGTAAATGCTCCCTTCTCGAAGCCGAACAACTCGGATTCGAGAAGGGTTTCCGGAATCGCTCCGCAATTGACCGCGATGAAAGGGCGATCGGGTTTTCCTGTGCCGAGCTCATGGAGGCGTCGTGCGACCTGCTCCTTGCCGACACCGGACTCACCGGTGATGAGTACGGTACCGTCCGAGTCAGCCAATCGTCCCAACATCTGCTCGATGCGTCGCATGCTGGCGGAAACGCCAAGCGTGAAGCCATCCGGTAGCGCAATTCCGGATGGAATGCTCAGTTCACGGATGCGTCGCATCAGAACATCTACATCCAGTGGCTTGGCAAGATAGTCAGCAGCACCCAGCTTGAGGAGGCGCACGGCTTGATCCAATGCGCCATAGCCGGTCATGAACAAGAACGGCGGCGTATCTTTTTCAGCTTGGCGCAATTGCAGAAAGATATCTTCGCCACTCATATCCGGTAGGCGGATGTCGCTGACCACAACGCTATAGTGGCGGCGACGCATGGCCATCAGGGCTTCCTTGCCAGACTTGTGCCAATCGTGATCGAGACTGTCCATATCGAAGCGCTCGCACAAGGCTTCGCCCATCAGTTCATCGTCCTCGATCAGGCAGATGCGTAGTGGGAGGGTATTCATGTTGCGACTCCCACAGGTAGAAAAACCTCGAAACGGGTCAGACCGTCGCCACTTTTTGCCGTGATCTGGCCACCCAGCTGTGAAACGATTTGGTAGGTTACCCACAGTCCCAAGCCATGCCCGGTTTCGTCACCGCTCACGAAGGGCTCGAAAAGATGTGTCATGACCTCGACGGGAATGGTGCGCCCGGCATTCTCGACTTCGATCATCAACTGATTGTCTGCAAAACGCATGGCACATCGTACTTTTCCGGCAGGTTCGGATGCATGTATGGCGTTAAGCAGGAGGTTCATCAGTACCTGGCGCATCAGGGTTGCGGGTAGCGATACGGGCGCAACCAGGGCGTTATCGATCTCCATCATTACCGAACGCTTGTGTGCTTCGCCAGTGAGGAGCATTTGCACATCCTCCAGGTCTTGCGCTGCCAGATTGCGCCCTTTCACCCGGGCCTCCACAAGTATGGCGCTAACCGTGTCGCGAATCTGGGTGAGGCCACGCTCGATCATTGCCATGGTCTTCAAGCTGCGCTCGTCATGGCCGCCACGACGTTTGAAATTGTCCAGAGCGACCAGCATACCGCCAAGGGGGTTGTTGATTTCGTGGGCGATGCCTGCCGAGAGTCGGCCGATGGCGGCGAGCCGCTCAGAACGGACCATCTCCTGTTCCAGCAAACGCTTTTCCTGTAAAGCCTTCAACATCAAGCCATATGTTTCAAACAATTGACCCAACTCGTCCCGGTAAGGATAAGTCACGGCGTGTGGATACTCGATTTCTCCGTGTGAGACGTCCCGGACGCCCTTCGCCAGCTCGATTAAAGGGGCTGCCATGCGTAGCCCCCAGTACCAGTTGAGTGGCAAGAGCACGGCTAGTATGAGTAGGCCAGAAAAGGCGCTCCGCCAGGCAACGTTACGAAACCTCGGCAGAAACACGTCGTTGGAGTGAATGAGGACGAGTGTACCCAAGCGCATGCCTTCTTCGGCAATGGGTGTGGCGATATAGATTCGCTGTGTACTGGAGTAGTCGGTGATCGGCGCATCGGTTTCGGGCCGTGAGGCGATCAACTGTGAGAGGCGTGAGAAATCCTCCCCCAGTTGCGGCAGCTTCGCGAGCATGGGTACAAGCACCGGATTGCTGGAAACATAAACATTTTGTTCCTGGTCGAGTACCAGGATCATCTCTGGCTGGATCGGGTTGTCGGTGGCTTTACCGTGGAGTGGAGCGCGGATAATTTCAAAGCTGCGCCAGACTTCTTCCTGGAGCATGGCCGGAAATAGTGTCTTGGCCAGGATGCGGCTGAGATTCGCGGAGCTGTTCAGCACGTCTACTTGCAGATCATCGTAAGCCTGCGCAATTAGCGCCAACGATACCGCCAAGCTTGTCACGACGATCAGCAAACCGCCCCAAAGCGGGATCTTGTAACGAAAGCTGAGATTGAATAAAAATTTCATTTTCCGTCGAGTTGCCGCATCACTTGCTCGACGCGGAGATAAATCTGAGGATCACCAGCCACGAAGCCATCCAGATTCAGTTCCTTCAATAGCAGCTTTCCTTCCGGGTCCGTTGCCATGCCTAATAGAAGCTGGCGCATTACCTCGAAATCCGTGTCGCTGACGGTGTCACGGGCAACGATGGGGGCAAAACCATATTCGTCAGAGGTCGAAACGATACGCGTGGCGGATGTCAATTCGGATTTGCCGATCGAAAGTGTTTCCCATACATGATTGCTAACCGCGCCCCCATGAGCCAGGCCGCTGGCAACTGCCTCCAATACCCGTCGATGTGACCAGGCAAAGAAGGTCTTGCGAAAAAAATGCTTCGGTTCTTCTCCGGCCTGATGGAGTGCAAACCGGGGTGCAAGATAGCCGGTGTTGGAATACGGATCGGTGAATGCGAAGACCTTATCTTTCAGTTGTGCCAACGAGGTTGTGGTTGTATCGGTCGCTGGCACGATGAGATAGGAACGATAGTAAGGGCGGCCGTTGTAAACCGGAGTTGCCAGCAGGCGCAGCTGTTTTTTGAAATAGACGTAGGGGTAATCACAGATCCAGGCGAAGTCGAGTTTTTTCAGGGACAACAGGTCTATCGTGTCAATGTACTTGTTCCGTTGTACGAATTCGACACGCCGATGCAGCTTGCGCTCCATATAGAGGCGCCATGCCTCCAAAGGGCGATATTGGTCGTTCGGAAAAGTGGGCGTCAGGCCAATACGTAATGGTCTTTCGGTCTCGAGTGGTTCCGATGCACTCCAGGCGAGACCCGCCACCATGAGAAGCACCAAATAAAGCACCAAGCGTTTCATCTGCTACCCCCATGCGTTACGAAACGGTAACACAAAACCACGTTATTGGTAAATGCTATTACCAAACGGTAACGTTGATCAGGTTGTTACTCGACCAACTCATCAATTGCCGCTCTCCAAAATTCATGCTCATTCAGCAATTGATAAATAATTCATTACATTCAATGGGTTGCATTTTCAATTAACTCAATGGCGCGAATTATGCGTTTGATCGGTTGAACTGCATTAAAGCTAGATACACCGAATAGATTGATCTATATGCAAACCACATGCCTGTCGGCAATGACTCTCCATCATCAAGGGTTGCCATCCTTGGACACTTGCCATGCATTGTGGCCAGTGAATACGGAGTGCCAAGGGGTGATGTTGATTCAATCGTTCAGGATGAATAGGTCACGCGTTACCGAAGGGTAACTCGCAGATAGAAACTGCTACGTCACGATTCAACGCCTTATCTCAAGAAAGGAACGCGCAATGAACATGTCCGACAACAACAATGGCCGCCGCAAATTTTTGAAGGTTTCCAGTGCGGTGCTGGCCAGCCTGGCAACGCCAGGTAGTGTGTGGGCTTTTGCAAAGATCCAGCCAAATTACGATCCGCTCAAAGAGTATCCCTATCGCAGTTGGGAAGATCTCTACCGCAAGGAATGGACCTGGGATTCGGTAGGTTTCACTACCCATGCCATTGGTTGCGTGGCGGGTTGCGCCTGGAAAGTCTATGTTAAGAACGGCATGCCTATGCGCGATGAACAGGTTAACGAGTACCCGCAACTTCCGGGTATCCCTGACATGAATCCGCGGGGCTGCCAGAAGGGAGCTGTTTATTGTTCCTGGTCGAAACAGCCAGACCATCTCAAATGGCCGCTGAAACGCGTCGGCGAGCGAGGCGAACGTAAATGGAAGCGCATTTCCTGGGATGACGCGCTCACCGAAATTGCTGACAAAATCATCGATACCTCACTGAATCGTGGGCCAGGCAACATCTGTATTCCGAAACGTCCCTTTGCGATCATCAGTAACACGGCCTATACACGGCTAGCCAATCTTCTGGGCGCCATCAAGCCAGACGTCTCATCGATGACTGGCGATCTTTATCCGGGCGTGCATACCGTACGCATCCCGGCGCGTACGGTATCAACATTCGACGACTGGTTCACATCCGACCTCATCCTGATGTGGCACAAGAATCCGATCGTCACACGCATGCCTGACGCTCACTACTTGATGGAAGCACGCTACAACGGTGCCCAGTTGGTGAACATCTCCTGCGACTACAACCCTTCGTCTATCCACGCCGACCTATTCGTCCCGGTGAGGATGGGTACGGACTCGCATCTGGCTGCTGCCATCGTGAATCAGCTCATCGCCGGAAAGCACTACAAGGTTGACTACATCAAGGAGCAGACCGACCTGCCTTTCCTGGTGCGCGTGGACAACGGCAAGTTCCTGCGTGAAAAGGATTTCAAGGCTGATGGCAGCGTCGAGGTCTTCTACATCTGGGACACCAAGTCTGGCAAGGGTGTTCTGGCCCCCGGCAGCATGGGCAGCAAGGAAAAAACCTTGAAGCTTGGTACCGTCGATCCGGCTTTGGAGGGAACTTTCGAGGTAGAAGGTATCAAGGTCACCACCGTCTTTGAGCGCCTGAAGAAAGAAATTGCACCTTACACGCCGGAGGCCACCCAAGCGGAATCGGGTGTGCATCCATCAGTGGTACGGCAGCTTGTCGACATGATTGCCAAGTCCAAGGCCATGCGCATTCTTGATGGTTACAACAATCAGAAGCACTTCGATGGCTTCCAGTGCGGACGCCTGAAAATGCTCATTCTGACCCTGATCGGCCACCACGGCACTACGGGCTCTCTTGATACGACTTACGAGGGTTGGGTTTTGGAGGGCGGTAGGGATCTAGGCGCGGTCAAGGGCAAGCCGGGGCGAAGCGTTTCGATGGTGTTGGCCCAGTGGGTATGGGGCGAGCAGTACCGGCGTACCAAGGCTTACTACGACGATTCCCAGCTAAAAGAGATGGTCGGTTTCGGCGTCGATGACATGGAAGCTCTGCGCAAGGAGTCTGAAGCGAAAGGCTGGATGCCGAAGTGGCAATCGATCAAGGACCCTGTGGTCTATATCAACGCGGGCATTAACCTATTTAACACGTCGAACGGCTACCAGCATCTGCGCGACAACTTCCTCAAACGCTGTGAGTTACTGGTCAACGTCGATTTCCGAATGAACGCCGGCTGCATGTACTCCGATATCGTGCTGCCCTGTGCGGAGAACACCGAGAAGCTCGATATCCGGGAAACCTCGGTCACCCGTTTCGTCCACGCCTTCGGCCAGCCGGTCAAACCCATGTACGAACGCAAGACCGAATGGCAGATTGGCGTCGAACTGGCCAAAAAGATTCAGGAACGCGCCATCGCACGGGGCGTCACACGTGTCGACGATCCGGAAATCAAGAGCGCCATCGACTTCAATACCTTCTACGACGACTTCACAATGAAGGGGAAAGTCGTCACCGACGAGCAGGCGCTTCGCTTCGTCATGGAAGGATCGAAGGCCCTTGGTCCCGGCAGCTACGAGGAGGTGATGAAGAAGGGCTTCGTTGGTGTGGGACCCTCGGCCGGCAAAACCGCGCCCGTACCCAAGGACAAGCCCTACCGGCCCTTCACAATCAACGTCACCGACAAGATTCCCTACAAAACCCTGACCGGTCGCTTGCAGTTCTACGTCGACCACGACTGGTTCCAACGCTTCGACGCCACCGTGCCGAAGCCCCAGGTCAAGGGGGGCGGCATGCTGGGGCCGAAACAGTTTCCCTTCAAGTTCAGCTCTCCGCATACTCGTTGGGGCGTCCACTCGTTCGTCCGCACTTCGGAATGGATGCTGCGACACCAGCGTGGCGAACCGGATATTCGTCTCAGCCCGAAAGCGATGGCGAAAAAAGGTATCAAGGATGGCGATATGGTGCGCATCTTCAACTCATCGGGTGAGTTCTTCGCCATGGCCAAATCAGGACCGGCGCTGCCCGACGACGTATTGTTCACAGAGCATGGCTGGGAGCAATATCTCTACAAGAACATGACCCACTACAACATGGTCAATGCTGAACTCATCAACCCGCTGGAATTGGTGGGCGGTTACGGCCACATCAAATTTGCCGCCGCAGCGTTCAACCCGAACCGCATATTTTATGAAACGACGGTCGACGTCGAGAAAGCTTGAGGATATCTACCATGAGTAAAAGACAGTTGGCCTACGTATTTGATCTGAACAAGTGCATCGGCTGCCATACCTGCACCATGGCCTGTAAAACCCTGTGGACTGACCGGGGCGGGCGCGAGTACATGTATTGGAATAATGTGGAAACCCATCCCGGCAAGGGTTACCCGATGAACTGGCAGCAGAAAGGCGGCGGCTTCAAGAATGGAACCTTGCAGACCGATGGAAAGCTTCCGCCTATGGAAGCCTATGGCGCCGCCTGGAAATACAACTTTGCTGATACTCTGCTGGATGGCAAGTCGGATCGTGTCGTGCCGCATGAAAAGCCGACCTATGGACCGAACTGGGATGAGGACGAAGGCACAGGAGAGTTTCCCAACAGCCGCTATTTCTATCTGCCGCGCATTTGCAATCATTGTTCCAACCCGGCTTGTCTGGCGGCCTGCCCGAACAAGGCTATCTACAAGCGTGAGGAAGATGGACTGGTCGTCATCGATCAGGAGCGCTGCCGTGGCTACCGTTATTGCGTCAAGGCTTGCCCCTACGGCAAGGTGTATTTCAATCTGCAAACCCAGAAGTCCGAGAAATGTATTGGTTGCTATCCGCGTGTCGAGAAAGGCGAGGCGCCGGCTTGCGTCAAGCAGTGTACGGGACGTATCCGATTCTGGGGTTATCGCGACGACAAGAACGGGCCGATCCACAAGCTGGTCGATCAATGGAAAGTCGCACTCCCGTTGCATGCAGAATATGGCACCGAGCCCAACGTTTTCTATGTGCCGCCGATGAATGTCACGCCGCCGCCATTCGAGGAAGATGGCCGTCTTTCCAGCGCACCGCGCATCCCGCTTGCCGACATAGAGGCATTGTTCGGTCCCCGCACGAAGGAAGCCCTGGAGATTCTCGGACGCGAGATGCAGAAGCGCCGCGAGGCCAAACCCTCGGAACTGACGGATCTCCTGATCGGTTTCACGAATAAGGACAGGTACGGAATATGAGCGAGCCTACTGTGAATGCTGGCATCTTGGGCGGGGCCTATCTGGCAATGGCGAAACTTTTCTCCTACCCGAACCCAGCGATCTGGCAACAACTGACAGAACAAGGAATTGTCGATCCTGTGATCAAGCAGGAAACACTGGAAGCCGAATATCTCGCGGCCTTCGAGGTTGGACGAGACAACTCCCCCGTGCCATTGTTCGAGGGGATGCATCGTGACGATGCGGCTCGTGATGGAGTCCTGCAGGATTTGCTGCGTTTTTACGAGTTCTTCGACACTAAGCTCTCCGAGACCGACCGGGAATATCCTGATCATCTCGTGACGGAACTGGAGTTTCTCGCCTGGCTGTGCATGCAGGAACATTTAGTAGAAGAAAAGGGTGGCAACGCTGACTCCTTCCGCCGTGCGCAGAGGGATTTCATCACCCGCCACCTTGCCGCTTGGCTGCCGGTTTTTTGCCGGCGGCTGGAGGCGACAGGCACCGCCTATTCTCAGTACGGGTCAGCACTTGCCGAAGTGGTGGAGGTTCATCGCGGCCGGCTTGGCAACGAAACGCAAGAACCGGGAGACAAGACATGAGCAACAGCACTCTGATAAAGCAATTGGCAACAATTGGCATGGTTATCCTTACGGCTACGACGGTTGCTGCAAGCACCGTGCAAGCTGCCCCCGCAACCAAAACTATCCGTGTCATGTCTGTAACAGATATGGATGCCGCTTCGCCACAGGCTGCCATCTGGGGGAAGGCGCCAGTGACCCAGGTTGCTTTGCAACCAGCTTTCCCCGGCCATGGCTCCATTGTTGGCACCCCGATAACGGAAAGAATGACTGCTCAGGCGGTACGCACAGGCAAGCAGTTGTACATCAGACTTGCCTGGAGTGACCGTAAGGCCAACACGGCAATCGACAACACCAACAAGTTTGCCGATGGTGCGGCGGTGCAGTTCCCGGTAAATGGTAAATCCGTCACCACGCCGTTCATGGGGGATGCGATAAATGCTGTGAACGTGTGGCATTGGCGTGCCGATGGGCGCACCCAGAATTTGCTTGCCAAGGGTTTTGGTACCGCCATGGCGGTACCTTCCGAGGGCTTACAGAGTGCGTCGGTACGTACCGACAACGGTTGGGCAGTTGTCCTCACCCGACCAATGAAGGTCAGTTCCGATGAGGGTGCCAATCTGGCTGGTAAGGGATCGATACCTATCGCTTTTGCTGCATGGGATGGTGAAAACGAGGAACGCGACGGTCTCAAGGCGGTAACGCTTGAGTGGTGGCAGCTGCGCTTCTGATTTGCGTCACCTCCATAGCGTCATATGGAACGGTGCGATTTTGATCGCACCGTTTAACAACGCACAGCGAGCCTGGTTCACGCCTCGCCAAGTATCAGTATCAGGTTACCCCCCCCACGTATCCGGGTTTTAACGTCATCAGTGGATTCCGAATTACTCCATCATTGCCCGATCCTGCTGGATCCCCATTGATCTTGTATTCGCTGCTCACGGCCGATTTCCGCCTCGATCGTGTTCTGCGGTAGTTGCTTACGGCATTCTTCCAGAGCATGAGGGTCGAGTGTTTCAACCGGCTTCGGTCCGATATCAGCCACCTGTGGTGATTTTCCGTCCCAGGCAAATGGGTTTGTGAACACCGGTGGATCTGGCAGACAGTCATCGTCGTAAATCGGGGGCCAGTCCGTTGCGAATGGCGTGAACGAGATTGTCCTTTCAAAGATCAGCGGCTTGCCATTCGGTGTTGGTGGCAAGGGCGGCATGTTTTCGATGGCTTTACGAGCCAGCTGCTCGGCTACGCTGGAAGTGGTCCACAGCGTTTCAAGCTTCGCCAATATTCCATCCGGCGCAATTTCGATACGAAACCTGACCTCGCCCGAATTCGGCCCCTCGACCGCCGTCCCCATCATGCTGCGGACTTGCTTGCCCCACGAGTAGCGGTAACCTTTGCTGTTCTTCAATGTGTATTGGCCAGCAAAAGCCCAGTCTTCCGCCGTCGGTGCGGCAGGCGCTGCCTGCGACGCGGACGGAGGCTTTGTAACGGGTATCGTCGCTGTGTTTTGTGGGGGTGACTGAGTTGCAATGACAGCTGTTCGGGTGCGTTCGGGTGCTACCGCTTTACGCTTTGGCTTGGGGGGGATTTTTTCGGGAACCCGTGGTGCAGCGTCAAGAACGATGGCTATTTTTTCGATCTTCGGTACGTCTGGTTTGCGAGCGAACCAGGCTTGCTGGTTACCAGCCAGAGCAAACACCAAGGCGTGCAAGGCCACGGAGCCGAAAACTGCGAAATGAAACTTATTTCTTAAAGGATGCATGAACAGTCTGCCACGAGAACAAGCGACAGCAGACGGCGCCTTTCATGCGGTTGCCCGTACCTTGAATAGCAGCAAGGGCGAAAACGGTGGAACGGCGAGTTACCCCGGCATCCCGAGCAAACGACCCGTAATCTTGCGTGCCATTGGCGCCAAGAAGAAGATGACTGGAACACCGACTACGTAGGCGACGGCAAACGCACGTCCCCATTTCGCCAGAAAGTCTGGCGTAAAGCCGACATTGACCGCTGTGATCACAAACGTCATGAGCGAGATCATCATGGCACCCATGATGAAAGAAAACGTCAGGTGGAATTTCTTTTGCGGGTTCATGCGTGAGTGACTCCTGAGTTCGAGGTGGCTTCCTGGCGCAACCGATTCCAATGGGTAATGAGCGCATCGGCGGCGGTTTCGATATCTTCTAGGGTAGTCGTTAAACCGACCGACAAACGAACGGCCCCTTTTGCCCGCTGGCTATCAAACCCCATGGCCGCAAGGACGCCACTGACCGCATCGTGATCAGAATGGCACGCCGAGCCGACGGATGCGGCCATGACCGAGGCGACCCGAGCCACCAAGTCGCGCCCGGACACGCGGGGGAAAGAGACATGCAAGGTATTGGGCAGTCGATGCTGTTCATGGCCATTGAGCTGTAATCCGGGAATGGCGTCACGCAGGCGTAGATGCAATGCGTCACGCACCGCCGTGAGATGCCCCTTGGCCTCGGGTAAGCGTTCTCGTGCCAGACGTGCTGCCGCACCCAGTCCCACAATGTGCATGACGTTCTCGGTCCCCGGACGGAGGCCATGCTCCTGATCGGCACCAAACATAATGGGCTTGATCGGTGTTCCATTCCGGACGTACAAAGCCCCGATACCCTTGGGTGCGTAGAACTTGTGTCCGGCCAGTGTCAGCAGATTCACTCCCAACGTAGCCACATCAAGTCCAAGCTTACCTACCGACTGCGCCGCATCCGTGTGCATCAAACTCCCGTTGGCACGAACCAGTGCAGCGATTTCCGCGATGGGCTCGACCGTACCGATTTCATTATTGGCGTGCATGATCGATACCAGCGCCGTGTCGGGCCGTAGCCGTTTGGCGACCTCCTGGGGATCAATACGCCCCGTCACATCCACTGGTACGATATCGACCGACCATCCCAACTCGCGTAAATGCAACGCCGGTTGCATCACGGCCGGATGTTCAATTGCCGAGACAATCATGTGCCGTTTGTGCGGCAAGGCATGGGCAACGCCCAACAGCGCCAGATTGTTCGCCTCCGTGGCATTGCCGGTGAAGACGATCTCCGATGCTGTCGCGTTGATGAGAGCAGCTACCTCAGCACGAGCTTGGGCGACTGCCGCACGGGCCTGCTGGCCGTAAGTGTGCGACGAGGAAGGGTTACCAAATTCGACATCCAGCCAAGGTCGCATTGCGGCAGCAATCAGTGGATCAATAGGCGTCGTCGCATTGAAGTCGAGATAGATGGGGGGCATCGTTGTCATCAGAGCAGGCCCTTGATCAGGGAAACAATGGCGGGATCGTCAAACTCGCGACCTCCCACTGCCTTCATGGCCAACCGGCCTTGCCGGTCAATGAGAAACGTTGTCGGCAAGCCTTTGACCGGCCAGGTGGCCATGGCTTGACTGTTCCGGTCGAAGAGAACTGGGAACTCGGGCGATCCGGCAAAAGAAAATACGGTATCAGGATCTTCTCCCACGTTGACCGCGATGACATCGAAGTCTTTGGGCTTGAACAATTTGCGCACCCGGCTCAAGGACGGAAACTCTTTGCGGCAAGGCGGGCACCAGGTCGCCCAGAAATTCACCAACACCACGCGTCCCCGGTAACTGAGCAGATCAACGATCTTGCCATCCATATCTTCCAGCCGCAAAGTCGGTGCTGGCGGGACGGCGGCAACGGGGCTCATACCGACCCCTTGCGCCCACAGAGAGGGTACTACCAGCGATAGCGCGCCCGCCAACAGTAAGCGGCGCTTATTCGGTGACTTCACAGCGGATTCCATCAATGGTGATCTCCTGAATTTCCTGCCCAAGGCGATACGGTGCGACCAGTTGGAATGGCCCGCTGACAGAACGCTCCAGCGTTGCCATCCCCATGATCCAGTCACCCGGTTCAAACGTGTTTTCACGCTGAAACTGAGCCCAACGGAACGCGATACGTTGTGCGGAGGCAATCTGGAGTCGCGCCCATTCTGCATCCCAGGCATCCGGCAAGCGCAAGGACGTTTTCTGCCCGGCGCGATCCATGACGTACCACGTCCGTAAATCGGTATGGAGTTCCTGAGGGCTATTATTCAGGAAGCCAATCGAGAACCCGCATGAGCGCGCATACGGGGCAATTTGTTCAGCGGTAAATCCTCGGGCGACATAGAACGCCTGGCGTTGGGTGCTACCCAGCGGATTCAGTTTCAATGTCACCGAACCGCGCTGAACCTGATGACGCCACTCAATGTCGCCAGCTTCGTCGGCCAAGGCAGGAAATGACAGCAGGGTCGCCACCGCCATTGGCACCCCGTATCGGCGGATGAAACAGCTCAGATTGATGATCAGGCTAGGCATGATTGAGACTCCCGGTAGCCACGAGGAAGCCACCGAACGCATTGAAAGGAAATCGCTGGTCGAGCCAGGAGGGGAGCAACGATTCAGTAGGCCAGAACAGCGCACTTTTTACCTGAACGTTCTTACATCCGGCGGCATTCAGAAACACTTTCGCGTCTCCTCCACTATGCCAGCAGGCACCGGCGTAACCGCCTTTGCCACCACTCCGTCCCTTTTTCAGAAATAGCAGACTGCTCTTATTCAGCAGCCCCAAGGTCACCTGGTATCGGGCAACGCGGCACATCTCCCGAACCGCCTGCATCGAATCCTTCATGAACCCCAGCGAGGTGACCGCGATCACCGCGTCGAAGGCACGATCCGAAAACGGCAAGCGGCCCCCGTCGCCCACGACAAACTGGATCGACGGAGAACGTTTGGCCGCGAACTGGATAGCCGCTGCATCGACATCCAGCCCCACCACCGTGGTCCCGGCGTTTTCAGCGAACCGGCGCGTGAAATAGCCGGTACCGCACCCCACGTCGAGAAGTGTGTGCTCCGGCGCACGTATGATCAATTGCGACAGCAACTGAAACTCTCGCTCACCCATCTGTCGACCTGACGGTGTGTCATACCAGGCATCGTAGAGGATCGGGTTCAAGGGGTCGGTACCAAGTTGGGAATAGCATCAGCTTAATGCTTGCTCAAGGTCAGCAATCAAATCCAGGGGATCTTCGAGGCCAATCGACAGGCGCAACATGGCGTCAGAGATGCCTCGGCGGGTACGTTCTTCGGGCGGCAAACCATGGTGCGTCGTCGTGCAAGGCTGCGTCACCAAACTTTCCGCGCCGCCCAGGCTCGGTGCCAGGAGGAACAGTTTGAGCTTGTCAGCCACCCGCGTGGCGTCGTCGCCAGTTCCCTTGACCTCGATGGTCATCATGCCGCCAAAGCCATCCATCTGGGCTTTTGCCAGCGCGTGCCCGGGAAAGTCAGGGAGTCCGGGATACAACACGCGCGAAATCTGCGGATGTTTAGCCATTGCTTCGGCGACGGTCTGAGCGGCTGCGTTTTGCTGTTTGACGCGCACAACCAGCGTGCGCAGACTGCGCGACAACAACGAGGCCGCTTCCGGGGCAATCATCGAGCCCAGATTCTTGCGCCAGTTCCAGACGGGCATCAGTAACTCCTTCGAGCCCATCAAGGCGCCGGCCGTCAGATCGCTATGGCCGCCCAGGTATTTCGTGGCGCTGTGCACGACAAAGTCGGCACCGAGTTCCAGTGGCCGCTGATTGACCGGCGAGGCAAAGGTGTTATCAACGGCTACTCGCGCGCCATGTGCATGGGCTTTTTCTGCGATGGCACGTATGTCCAGTAATTCCAGCGTGGGATTGGTGGGCGTCTCAAAAAACACCAACTTGGCCCCTGTGGCCAGCAACGCATCCAGGCGATCGAGCTCACTACCGAGGATCAGGTGAGTCTTGATGCCCAGCAGAGGCAACTGACTCGCCAGCAATTCAAGTGTGCCGCCATAGGCATCACCGATACAGATGATTCCCTCCCGGCCATGCGTCAGGAACAAGGCCGTTTCAGCGGCCATCCCGGAACAAAAGGCCCAGGCCATTTCTGCACTTTCCAGCCCGGCCAGCGTTTCTTCCAACGCAAAGATGCTCGGATTGAGCCCGTAGCGCGTGTAGAGGCTGCCGGGTTTGCGTCCGTCCACCACATCCAGCAAAGCGGCGGTCGATGGAAAGCCAAAGGTCGTGGTGTTGTAGATAGGAATGTGCGGACTGCCGTGCTGGTCAGTCATCGAACTGCCGTGGATCGCTCGGGTAGCTAATTTCGTCTGCTTCAACTGGGTCATGATCTTCCTCCTGGTTATGTGGATTGTGCGAGCAACATCGTTATTTCAACGCCGTGTGACCACCAAAGCGGTGCATGGCGATTGCCGCCATCAGCAGCAACGGAAAGAGCGCGAGATTCAGCCCTGCCCAGCCGAATTGTTCATGGAGCCATCCAGCTGAAAGCGTGGAGACGGCCACCAATCCGAATACCGCGAATTCATTCACCGTCTGCACCTTCGCTTGCTCCGCCGGCCGGTAGGTTTGCGTCAGCAGCGCCGTACCGGCGACAAATACAAAGTTCCAGCCCACACCCAGCAGGATCAGCGCCGAGAGGAAGTGGAGAAATTCAATGCCAAGCAACACGATCAGGATATGGCCAACAAACAGCATAAAGCCCAGTTGCATGACCCGAGGAGCACCGAAACGGGCAATGAGCGGACCGGCAAAGAACGAGGGCGCAAACATACCGACCACGTGCCACTGGATCACCGGTGTTACGCTGCTCTCCGATAGACCACAGCCCAGCATCGCCAGTGGGGTGGCGGTCATCACCATGACCATCACCGAATAACCCGCCGCCGTACAAAAGATGGTGGCCTGCAATACTGGCTGACCGAGTAATTCTCTCAGGGATCTGGCCGAGCCACTGGCTTCCAGACTCCGGATGGAGCATGGTGCCAGCTGAGATAGCACGATGAGCGCCACCACGCTGAGCAGGGCTTGTGCCACATACGAGCCAACAAAAAGCTGATGGGGTATCCAGTCTCGTCCCCATTGCCCGAGTGCCGGTCCAAGAAACGCAGCCACCAATCCTCCGGCAACGACCCATGAAATTGCGTGGCCCGATGTCGTATTTCCTTCGGACTCGACAGCCGCGAAGCGGTAGTAGTTGGCTATCCCTTGGTAGGCCCCGAGGAAGAAGTGGCCGCTGGCGAAGAGTAAGAACGATCCCTGGCTGAGCCCGGTGGCAGCGACCAGACTGCCCGTCATCCCGATCAGGGTACCGACCACGAACACTGCCTTGCGGCCCCAACGTCGCATGGCCAGTCCCGCCGGGAGTGAGGCAATGGCGGTTCCAATGATCAGCAGGGCAATGGGCAAGGTCGCCAGCCGCTCGTTCTCGGCCAATACGTTGCCCATCACCGATCCCACCGCCACCGACATCACCACCGCCGTCTGCATCAGTGCTTGAGTGACCGCCAGCAGTAAAACGTTGTGCTGCCGCAGAATCATGGGATTTCCTAGCGCCGCGTCGGGGGCTTACTTCTTGACGGTCTCCGTCGCCCGCCGATTGGCGTCAAATCCGCCCTTGGCCTTCCATTCCGAGTAACCACCTTGCAGGATGCGGACGTTCTCGTACCCAGCAATGCGCAAGGCAAACCCTGCCTGGGCCGACAGCGATCCGGTGTTGCAATAAATCAGTACCGCCTTGTCTTTGGGAATCGAGCTACGTTGAGCCAACACCTGACGCCATTCGATATTGACGGCCCCGGGTATGTGATCCTTGCCAAACTGGTCCTTGTCGCGTGCATCAATGACGTGGAAGCGCTTCCAGTCGTCTTTCGGAATCTGCTCGGGCAGGATGGTCGCGCCGCCGTAATCGACGAAATCGAGGTATTCCTCCATCACTTTTACCGCAGCCTCATTCGCCGAGGCCGGAGTAAATGGCACGCTCAACAGTGTCAAGACAGCGAATACGGAGAGCAATTTACGGGCAGATTTCATCAAAACTCCAGGTTGCGGTAAAGAAATCAAATCAGACTTAGGATGCTGATCCCAGTACGCTCTTGAACAGAATATAACTGGCGACAATCACAAGGAACCAGGCGAATCCGCGCTTGAGCAGATCACCTCGGACTCGTCGGGCCAATCGTGTCCCAATCAGGCTGCTGATGACCGTGACAGCGGTAAAGCTGCCCATCAACGCGTAATCGATGGGAACCGCGCCCAGGTAGCCAGCAAATCCTGCATATGACTTGGCTGCGACGATGGCGAGTGAGGTTCCGATGGCTTGGCGGATCGCAATCCCGGAGAGAATTACCAAGGCCGGCACAATCAAAAAGCCACCCCCTACACCGACCAACCCGGTGAGTAGGCCGACGACGATGCCATGCCCGGCGATATGGAGCATACGGCGACCAAAGATCGCTTCGTCAGGAGGTGGTTCAATTACGGAAGGCGCTGCCTTTTGTTTGCTCAACATCTTCCACGCCGCTGCATACATCACCAGCGCGAAAAGCACGAGTTGCACCGTGGCCGGAGTCAGAACACCGAGTCGAGCACCACCGTAAGTGCCAATCACACCAAACAGGCCGAAGACTGCTGATACGCGGACATTGACATTGCCATGCCGCCAATGATCAATGGCTGAAATCGTGGCCGTTACAGCCACGATGCCCAGGCTCATGGCGATGGCCTCCTTGGGACCAAGGTGCAGCAGGTAGAGCAAAGCGGGTACCGCAATGATCGAACCGCCGCTCCCAAAGATACCCAATACCAATCCGGTCGCCACTCCAGCAAACAGTGCGACCGGAGTCATGAGCCGGTGTTGCCCTCGTCGAGCATCGTATCGACTTCAGCATCCAATGCGGCCTCGACACCTTCCACAGGAAACACATTGCTGGCCCGAAGTGTTGCCAACAGATCGGCCGGCATCACAATCACCCCATCGGACGGTTGCAGCGGCTGACCATTGACCCAGATAGAAGGAAAACCATGACCATGGGCATCACGCGTAGTGCTGGGTTCAAGGATAAAGCGGGCATCCATAAGGCGTTCCAACGCACGGGCATACCCGGTGTAGAGCTTGCACCGTCCACCCGGAGGGTGTTGCGTGATTACCTTGATGTCGAGTGTGGACGCCGTCCCGCTAGCGCCGACTTTGGGGTGATCATCCGCCGGATTCAGCCGGGGGTGGGTTTCCTCTCCGAGAATGGCCAAGCCCAGCCCTGAAAGCGCCATTGAGGCGGCGACAAACCAGAAGGCTCCTTCGACGGATTGCGTTGATGCAGCAGCCAATCCCAATCCCAGTGCCCCCACACCGTAACCTAGGTCGCGCCAGAAACGATACGTACCAATGGCGGATGCTCGCCAGTGCGGTGCTGAAATGTCGGCAATCGCGGCGGAAAGGTTGGGATAAAGCATGGCCATGCCCAGCCCCGATACCGCCGCGCTGATGGACCACCAGGTCGCCCCTTCGCCCATCACCATCATCGCGACACCCGTTCCGCAAAGCCACATCCCCGAGACATTGAGCTTGTGGCGCCCCAGATGATCGGAAAGACGTCCGGTCACCAGTTGCATGCCGCCCCAGGTAAAGCCATAGACACCGACGATCCAGCCAATTCCCGGCAGACTGACACCCTTGCTGTAGAGGAAGACTGGGTAGAACACCCAGATCAGGGCATCGACGAACTTCTCCACCAAACCGGCCTGGCAGATAGCAAAGAAGCGTCGGTCGCGCCAGGTCACCAGGCTGAATATCTCGCCGGTGCTGGGCTTGGCTGAAACGCCGGCGGGATAACGTGGGTGGAGCGTAGCGCCACTGGCCGCAGCCATCGGCTTCTCTTTCCGGGCCCACGGCAAGGTGTCTTCGATAAAAAGTGCTGTCAGCACCGTGGCCAGGCCGATCACCCCCAGGCCGAAATACAGCAAGCCAATCCGTGGCCCCAACTCGGCGGCGAGATAGCCGGTCACGATGCCGGCAATGGCGACACCGACATACCCGGCAAACTCATTGAACCCGATCGTCAGGCCGCGCTGGTCGGGGCGAGTCAGATCCAGTTTCGCCGTTTGCGTCATTGACCAGGTGAAGCCCTGATTGACCCCCAACAACAAGGTGGCGGCGACCACCCATGACCAGGTCGGTGCAAAGTAAATCAGGAGAGGGATCGGGATCGCGCTGACCCACCCCAGCAACAGCACACGCCGACGTCCCCAGGATTCCGCCAACCGTCCCGCGACAAAGTTGAGCGATCCTTTGACCACGCCAAAGCCGACGACGAAAGCCACCAACAGCGTGAAACTGCCACGCGGTACGCCAAACTCGCTTTCGGCCAACGCCGGCACCACGGTTCGTGTCATGCCGATGGTCATCCCGACCAACAGCACCTGTAACAGTTGATGCAGGAACTGGTTGAGATTTACCTTGATGCCATGCTGGATGTCGTCGGTAGCCGTCGTCATGCTGCGCCCAGATTGAAGGCAACCCAACGGTCGATTTCGGCGGGCTTGGGTGGAATCTCTTGGGTCAAGGCATCAACAAAGGCGTCCCGCTCCATGGACAACAAGGGATTCCAGCGTTTCTCGAAGGCCAGCGTCGACATCGGCTTGCCGGAAATGCCGGCACCACAGACACTGCCCGAGGTATGGCCCGGATAAAGCTCCACGGTTTCCGGGAGGGCCAGAATCCGCTGGTGCAAGCTGTCATAGAGGACCGAGGCCATTTCCCGCTCCTGGCCGGCCAGATCGGGCCGCCCGATCGCACCGACGAACATCGAATCGCCGGTCAGGACAAACCAGGGCTCTTCGCCACGCCGGCGGTCGGTCACCACCAGGCAAATGCTATCAGGCGTGTGGCCCGGGGTATGCAAGACCTTGATCATGACGTTGCCGACCGCAATGTGCTGCTCATCGCGCAAAGCCTCGAAGGGAAACTTGACCCGGCCCATATTGCTTTCATGCAGGCAGTACAAGGCCCCGGATTTTTCGGCCAGTGCGCGTGCACCGGAGTAGTGATCGGCATGCACATGGGTATCGATGACGTGGGTGATGCGGACATCCTGCTTTCTGGCTTCTTCGAGGAACCATTCTTCGTCGCCAAGCACCGGATCAACCGCTACGCCGACATGGCAACTGCCGCATCCGAAAAAGTAGGAAAGGGTGGCTTCGGCAGCCGCTAATTGACGAAAGAACATCGGTTTCTCCTTAGTGTGCTGTTTGTTGTTGAAACGATTGGGTCTCGATGGCGCAGTTCGGGCCGCAGGATGAGTTAGCTACTACTGGGTTTGATGACACCCGTGAACTTCAGAAAAACGAAGGTATAGATCGCGGTTGCTAACGCGATACTTAGGTACGAAAACCCGAGCAGCAAAAGAGATTGGTAGTAGTTGACGTGGCTATATACCGCTAATACTTCGAGCCCCACGAGAACACAGACCAGGCCCCATTGGCTTGGGTAAAACTCCGGTTTGGGGAATTGATTGCGAAACCAATCCTTGAAGGCGAATGCACACAGCAACAACCAGAAGAAGGCGAGTGCAAACAAAATCATCACGGACGCGAAGGCCAGCGAAGAAATGTCAATGCCAAGTGACTTCCCCGTGTATCCAGCCACTTTGTAGATCGAAATGGCGAACAGGCAATTGATAGGGACGACAACGAAGTGAGCGGGTTTCAGTGGCTCAGCCAAACTGGCGCCACTGGTCATCTGCGTCACCAGCAGATAGGTGCCCTTGATTCCGTAGATGAACAAGCCAATGCTGATGGCGACCAGTGTCAAAACACTGGCAGCAGCGGCAATGGCAGTATCCGAAGCGGCCATGGTGATACCGGACCCCGCCAGTGCCACCATGCCCCAGGCAAATACATCCAGCAGCCAGTTGTAGGTAAAGGTCACACTTTTACCATCACGGAACAGCCACGTTTTACCTAGGGTAACGGAGATCACCAGCAACGCCAGGAACAATAAGGTGTAGGGATAAATCCCGTAGTTCACCAGGGTCGGCACCGCCTTTGAAAACTCCGGGAGAAAGAAAGCGACCGGCCCCAGGAGGACGTTAGCGGTCATGCCCAGCGCCACGATCGGCGAAAAAATCCCCACATTGAAGGCGGCATCCGATAAAAAATCCTTGAGGCGGTTCCCGTTACTCGCCCACTGCACAAACTCCACCGAAAGCTTGGCAATCAGAAAGAAGTGCAACAGGGTGCTCAACATCATGATCACGACCAGAAACATCGTCGCAAGATCAAGCGTGCTGGCGACGTCATTCATGCTGATCAGTGTCCCCTCATGGGGAAACGTGAATTGCATCAGGACGAACGGCATCAGCGCAACGCCGCCTGAGGCCAGCGCAGACTGGAACCGCAAAGGATTAAATGTCATTGCAGGCTACCTTGTGAAGCCAGACTATGAATGTTCGACTGCTGGGCGACGCGGGTTAAAAGACCAAGACCTTGTCGGCTATAGCGGTCCATTCAGTCAGTTGGGCCAAGGTGCCTCGTGCAGCCCCATCGATCAGATTGGCGTCATCCAGACCACGTGCATCCATACAGGTGCCACAAACGCCGATTTCGGCCCCTTTACGACCCACCATTGTCAGCATGTCTCCTGCGTTGTAGTAGCCGGCGGGTACTTTTTGCCCACTTCGAGCGCAGGCAGCCGCATCACCCATCAGAAATACGCGGACCGTCTCACCCTCTTTTTTTGCTAATGCGGTAGCCAAGCGCAATGCGTTGTAACTGCGCTCAGTGCCATAGGGTGCGTCATTGAGTATGAAAAGCGTGTTTGCCATGATTATTTACCTCCGGATTTGATGGTCGATTTCAGATCGTCGAACTCTCGACGAACCTTTTCCTGAAAGAGCAAGCCAGTCTTTGAAAGCTTTGGAGCCCCTTCGAGATCGAGGGCGTCGGCAACAATCTGGAAGCTGGATTGCCCGTTGTGATCCTTGCCATCGGCGACGATCAGTTCGTTACCGTAGAACACGCTTGGCGCTGGCAGATTGGCCGCCAGGCTGGCAGGAAGAATCTGGATAGGCACCCGATAAACGTTTGCGATTTCGGCAGCGACCTGGGTATTGCCGTTGCAGCGGACGCCAGGTGGTTCTTTATTGACGAAGGTCAGTACCTTGCGCCCACCTCCATCAACAGCACCCGGTACGGCCATCGTTTGATTGGCAAATACTGAGCCTAAGGACATTCCAAGAATCACTGCGACAACGTAAGTTGATTTCATAGGGGATCCTCAATAATTAAACAATCTAACGAGTGTTAGACTATTATTCAGCAAGAAATTTTGACTGTCAATCAGCGATTGTTGATAAGCCTCTGCTGATTGACAGTCTCGACCCGGCCGCCTAGATTTCGCCCATGGACAAATCACGACGCATCAAGGATCTGCTTTACGAACAGGTTTCCCGTATCGGCAAGGCCGCAAGCAGCCCCAAGCGGCTTGAGTTAATCGAGTTGCTTTGCCAAGGGGAGAAGACGGTAGAGACCTTGGCCAAGGAAGCTTCGATCAGCATGAAACTGGCCAGTGCGCATTTGCGCGAGCTTCGTTCTGCTCATCTGGTGGAAACTGAGAAGCACGGCAAGAACGTGGTGTATCGCATCGCCAACCGTGAGGTGGCGGGATTCTGGGTGTCGATCCGGTCCCTAGCGGAGGATCGACTGGTCGAACTGAAGATGGCTTTGGCGCAAATCACGAGTCATCCGACGGAACTCACGCCGCAGGATCGAGATTCCCTGGTCAAAATGGCCAAAAAGGGGGATGTCGTGGTGTTGGATGTTCGCCCCTCATCCGAATTTGAAGCAGCGCATTTGCCGTATGCGCAGTCGATGCCGATCGAGGAATTGAAATCGCGCCTGGCAGAGTTGCCGCAGGGGAAAACAATTGTGGCCTATTGCCGTGGCCCCTATTGCCTGATGGCAGTGGATGCGGTGAAGTTACTCAAGCAGCAAGGGTTTGAGGCGATTCACTTGCCTGAGGGGGTAGCGGAATGGGGGATGGCACCGGTACGGACAGTTGTCGAAGACTGACTTGCTTGTACTTTATTGTCATTGCCGCCACTAAGTCCAACGTCGTTTTTTGCCGCCGGACACCTGCCGCTCAGTTATAAATCGGTTTATGGCCGCAATGGCCGACCAGGAGTCGCTTGGCCACGAAACCCGAACGTCCGTTGTCTTTTGCTGACGTAGCCTTTAAAGAGCTAGCAGGTGGGCCGCGCCGCCATTTACTGCCGCCAGATTTCTACGGATTTACGCCGCCGGCAATAACTGGGCAGTGTGACCATCTGGCAGCAAAGCTTATGAGCGCTTTGTTTGAGGCAGGCCTTCATCAATCAACGATTGAACGATATCGGCTTGCCGCCGATCGCGTCGGCGTTTGAATTCGGGTCGATTCGGCGCTTTCTCCGCCATCCAGCGCTTAAATTCGACAAAGGTTTCCGGTGCGATCGTGCGCATCAGGGTCATGCGTCCTGTTGCCGCAATCACCACATGCTCAAAACGCGGCGCATTGGTCAGTACGGAAGCTCGGCGAGCCTGCACTGGCCAGAGGTCATCTTCATCCGCCGAGAATCTGAATGGATGAGGATCGTCACCTTCAGGCTGTCGTCGCAGGAAGTCGACCTCGAAGCCCTTGGCGTTGATGGCCGTTTCATTCTGGCCATCTTTGCGCTGGAACGTAGGATCGGCCTGCTTCAAAATCTTCAACACCGACAAGTCGAGTTTTTCGATATCAGTGATGAATCGAATTCGCTGGCGAGCATCCCAAAGCAGGTCGACGTCCTGGGTAGCGAGGGCACCGGGGACGATACGAACGCCTGCAGCAGTTTCGTAGGCGTAAAGCGCATGGGTCCCGACCACGGTGAAATGCTCCCCCAACCCAGCCTGCTCGATGGCCTGTAGCACGCCGATGACCATGGAAGGTACTCGACCCGCTTTCAAGGCCTTGTTCATCCGTTCGGCTTCGTGAAGGGCAGCCTTCAGCGAACTCTGTCGGTTTTCCGACTCTGTCTTGTTCTTGATGAAATCGTTATAGATGCGCTCAGTTTCCTCCGAACGCGGGCCGATGCGGTGCTGCCGGTTATCTTGCAAGGTCTTGACCAGGTACTCGTAGGGCGGCTGCTTTTTCCAATACATACCGCCTGCGAACCTTCTCGCCTGAGCCTGTGTCCGGCGCAGCTCATCGAAAATGGTGGTTGAGTCGATGACCTGCCGCGCAGCGTTATCCGAAAGTGGAATGTAGTCCATTGGCCGTATTGAATTGCAAAAAGTTAATATATACGGCTAAACAATAAAAAACAATGAGTTATTTATTGAACTCTGGCTGTTTTAGACGCGATGGAGATGACCAGATCTGGAGTGGTAGGGCGCGGTACCCCACAAATCTGATGAAGCAAAAGGAATGTGGTATTAGAATTTGCTCTGGTGCCCACCTTACTTGCACACGAGTAAAAAACGGCGATCTTTCCTATGTCACTGAAAACCTCTCTTTGAGC
>CAMBRI010000034.1 GCA_945870205.1 Sulfuritalea hydrogenivorans sk43H
CCTCACCACAGAGACACAGAGGCACAGAGAAAGTCAAAGAATCAATGGCTTGCCGATTCGATACCAATCACCCCACGGGTGAGTGCATGAAACACGGGAAGCACTTGTTTTTCCTCTGTGTCCTCTGTGCCTCTGTGGTTCAACTGAGGTTTTAAGGTTTAACGTGAAGCACCCGATTTGGAGTCTCCCGTGACAAATGCGCGCAGCGCACCGATTGGTAACCCCCCGCGAGGGGGGAAGGGGGGCGGGCGACTAAACGGCTTTTCGCGCGTCTCATCTTCTGCGGGTGGCGCTCGGTGCCATGAGCGTTAGATGAAGATAATCTTCGCCGGCACGCCGGATTTTGCCGCCCGCGCACTCGAGGCGCTGCTTGCCGCCGGGCACGAGGTGGTGCTGGTGCTGACCCAGCCCGACCGTCCCGCCGGGCGCGGCATGACGCTGCAGGCGTCGGCCGTCAAGAAAGTCGCCCTGAGACACGGCATCCCGGTGTTCCAGCCCGAGCGCCTGAAAGATCCGGCGACCCATGAGCCGATCCGCGCCGCCTGCGCCGAACGGGGCGCCGAGCTGATGGTGGTGGCCGCCTACGGCCTGATCCTGCCGCAGGCCTTGCTCGACCTGCCCCGGCGCGGCTGCATCAACATCCATGCCTCGCTTCTGCCGCGCTGGCGCGGCGCGGCGCCGATTCATCGCGCCATCGAGGCGGGCGATGCGCAAACCGGCATCACCATCATGGGTGTCGACGCCGGGCTCGACACCGGCCCCATGCTACTGGCCGAGGCCATCGATATCGACGCCGTGGACACCACCGGCAGCCTGCACGACCGGCTTGCCGTGCTGGGCGGAAAATTGCTGGTCGAGGCTCTGGCGCGTTTCGACCAGTTGCAGCCGGTCAAGCAACCGGCGACCGGCGTCACGTATGCCGCCAAGGTCGACAAGGCCGAGGCCCGGCTGGACTGGAACCAGCCTGCCACGGTTCTGGAACGCAAACTGCGAGCCTTCAATCCCTTTCCCGGTGCGGTGGTGACGCTGGCCGGCGAAGCAGTCAAGGTCTGGCGCGGGCAGGTGCTCGCCGCAAGTGGCAGGCCAGGTCAGGTGCTGAGTGCCGACGCCAAAGGCATCGTCGTGGCCTGCGGCGAAGGCGCACTGTGCCTTAGCGAACTGCAAAAGGCCGGCGGTCGCCGCGTCACCAGCGCCGAGTTCCTGCATGGCAGCGCCCTGCGACCCGATTGATCAGGGCGCGGGTTCAGCGCCGGAACGATAGCAGTCGATCAGGGCGACGACCACATCGCGCGACGCCTTGCGAAAGCGCACTCCGGCCAGGGCGTGTCGCGCAATCCAGCGGTAGCCATTAGAGCAATCCGACACGATCTGGCCCGCCATGCGGTGGAATTCACGATGGACCCGGTCCAGTTCATCGAAGCAGGGTTCGCCCTTGGCCTGATTTTCGAGGATCCAGTGACCCAGCGCGCAGCGGTCGACCGCGCCCGCATCCTCTACGCCCATGGCTTGCTGTGAATTGCCGGCGCCGACAAAGTCGTCCAGCCGCCGGCGCCAGTCCAGATGACCCTGGATTGCATGCTTGAGATCCAGTCCGCGACTGGTCCAGTCCCGTTCCGCGACATAACTGGACAGCTCGGGCGAGCGCTCGCCAAGCAAGCGGCGCAGCCACTCGTCAAGGTCGAGTTCGTCCTGGCGCAGCGCGGCGAGGAAGCGGCTTTCCTCGATGCTGGCGCCATCGGTCGGCAACAGGAGCTGGCGGCGCTCGATCAGCACCTCGAACGCCTCCGCCGGCAATGGTCGGCCGACCAGGTAGCCTTGCAGAAAATCGCAACCGAGGTCGCGCAAGAATTCCAGCTGGTCTTCGGTTTCGACGCCTTCCGCCGTGACCAGCAGATCGAGCCCGTGAGCCATGTTGATGATGGCCTCGACCAGTCGTGCGTCATTGCGGTCATGCGGGCAATCGTTAACAAAGCTGCGGTCGATCTTGACGATGTCGATGGGAAAGCGCTTCAGGTAGGAAAGCGAGGAGAAACCGGTGCCGAAATCGTCAAGCGAATAGCCGACGCCCTGCGCCTTGATTTCGCGCATGCGGGCCTCCGCTTCGCCGCCGCCTTCCATCAGCACCGATTCGGTGATTTCCAGCATCAGGCAGCCTGGTGTCACCTGATATTCGTCAAGAATGTCGGCCACCAGCTTGCTCAGCTTGGCCTCGCGAAACTGCACGCCCGACACATTGACGGCAAGACGCAGGGCCGGATAGCCGCGCAAATGCCAGGCCCGCCACTGGCTGGCAGCTTCACGCAGGGCCCATTCGCCGATCGGGATGATCAGGCCGCAGTCCTCGGCGACCGGGATGAAGTCCATCGGGGAGACCATCCCGCGCTGCGGATGCTGCCAGCGCAGCAGCGCTTCGGCACCGACCAGTTCGCCGCTGTCGGCATCGATGATCGGCTGATAGTGCAGGGCGAAGGCATTCTGTTCGATAGCCTCGCGCAGGTCGGTTTCCAGCTGCATCCGCGCCTGGGCATCGACCTGCATGTGGCGGGCGTAGAACTGGTAGCGGTTCTTGCCGGCCTGCTTGGCTTTGTACATCGCGATGTCGGCGTTCTTCAGCAGGGTCTGCACGTCCTCGCCGTCATCGGGATAAATGGTGATGCCGACGCTGCCCGAAATCTGCTGCGGCTTGCCTGCCAGCGTGAATGGATCGCGCAGCACGCCGACCACTTTTTCGCCGATCGCCAGCATGTCGTTGGCATCATTCAGGTCGTGGATGACGAGGGTGAACTCGTCGCCACCGAGACGGGCCGCCGTATCCCGATCGCGGATGCAGCCTTTCAGCCGCTTCGCCACGTCGACCAGCAACTCATCGCCGACATTGTGGCCGAGGGTGTCGTTGATCCACTTGAAACCGTCGAGGTCGAGGAACACCAGGCCGACCTTCTTCTCGTCGCGGCGCGCCTGGGCCAGCGCGCGCTCGAGGCGGTCGGCCAGCAGGTTGCGATTGGCGAGGCCGGTCAGTGCGTCGAAATTGGCCTGACGCCAGACCACTTCTTCATGCTGCTTGCGCTCCGTGATGTCGCTGAACAGGGCCACGTATTCGATGACCTGGCCTTGCGCCGCGCGTACCGAAGAAATGCTCAGCCATTGCGGGTAGATTTCGCCGTTCTTGCGCCGATTCCAGATTTCACCTTCCCAATGGCCGTTGGCGGCAAGCGAGGCCCACATCACGTCATAGAACGCAACATCGTGGCGTCCCGACTTGAGTATCGACGACTGCTGGCCGATGACTTCTTCCGCCGGGTAACCGGTGATGGCGGAGAACGCCGGGTTGATGGCGATGATCACGCCATGGGCATTGGTGGTCATGATGCCTTCGCTGGAGGCGTTGAAAACCACCAGCGCTTCGCGCATGCGGGCTTCGGTTTCGTATTTCCGCGTCAGATCGATGTCGACACAGTAAATCTCCGGCTCACCCCGGCTATTGACCTGCAGCGTGCGGCTGGAAAATACCGGCACCGGCTCGCCGTCCCTTCTTTGCAGCATCAACTCGCCTGCCGGCAGCGCCCGACCCCCGGCTATCCAATGGTCGATCCCGGCGCTGACCTCGCCGCGCATGGCGGCCGGCACGATCAGGTCCTCGATGGTGCGGCCCAGGGCTTCCTGCCGTGGGTAGCCGTAAAGCGCTTCGCTCGCGCGGTTCCAGAAGATTGCACGATGGACGCGGTCATAGCCCTGGACGCTGATGTTCTCGATCGACTCGAAAAGATTGCGGAAGCGCTCCTCGCTTTCCTGCACTGCTTTCTGTGCCCGCCGGCGCTCGGTAATGTCCTGTACCGTCGATAGCAGCAGGGTTCTGCCTTCCAGCACGATGGGTCCGCTGGAGACATGGACATCGCGCTCCTCGCCGCCGGCGAGGCGGTGGCGAAACTCGAAGTAGCTTCTTGCGTGATCCCTGGCAAGTTGCATTTCGCGGCTGATCTCGTCTGCGCTGAAGGTATTGATGTCGCCGATCTGCATCGCCTTCAGCCTTGCCAGCGGGTAGCCATAGTAGGCGGCGGCCGCATTGTTGGCGTCGACAATCAGACCGTTGGCCGGGTCGATCAGCAGCATCACCACCGTGTTGTCGGCGAACAGCGCCCGATAGCGCGCCTCACTGTTGGCGATGGCGGTTTCTGTCGATTTGCGTTCGGTGATGTCCGTGGAAATTCCGCATAGGGCGTAAATGTGCCCGTCCTTGTCGCGCAGGGGCAGCTTCACCGACCAGTAGGTGCGCGCCGCGCCGCTGGAGGTGATGGTGTTGGTCGCCTCGGCGCGGACGGTTTCGCCCTGCTCGATGACGCGCCGGTCGATCTCGCGCACGCGGACCGCCGCGGCGGTATCGAAAAATGCGTCATCCTCGGCGCCGACGATATCGGCTGTATCGGCGCCGAACAGCTCCCGCAACGCGCGGTTGGCAAACTGGTAGCGGTAATCGGTGTCCTTGATGTAGATGCAGGCGTCGACCCCGTCCAGAATGCTGAGCATTCTCTGTTCGCTCTCGGCCAGTTCCCGCGTCCGCTCCGATACCCGTGTTTCGAGTTCCGCCTGGTGTTCGCGCAACCTGAGCATCAGGTCCGCCAGTGCCGCCAGGATCAGGCTGACCAGCAGGGCTGCCAATGCTTTTGCCGCAAGCCCTTCGGGTTCCGCCCAGCCCTTGCGGGGCGCCACGCTGAGGGTCCAGGTCGCGCCGGGAACCTCGATCGAGCGTTCCACCGGGCTCACCAGGGCCGTGGTGGTGGACGCCCCGATGACCTGCTTGGATCCGCTATCCGGGTGCAGGCGCCACAGCTCGTAGTCGTAGCCGCGGTTCGCCAGCTCCGGCAGATTGGCGGATTCGAGGGTGTCCGGAAAACGCATGAGCACGGAGACGAAACCCCAAAAAATAGCCTGCCCCTTTTCGTCATCGAGGTAGACGGGCAGCCGCCCTGCCGCGGCGATACCTCCCTGCAACAGCTTGAACGGCCCCGCCAGCGTCAGCTGGCCGGTATCGCGCGCCCTGATCGCTTCCTTGTCGCGTGAGGGGTCCCTGAGCAGGTTGTGGCCGATCGCCCGTTCATTGCCGACCAGCGGGACGCTTCTGCTGACGATGCCGCCGGGCGCCAGTTGGAGGGCAGAGGCTCCCTGATAAAACGGCAGCATCTGGGCCGCGACCGCCTCGAAATTGCGAATTTCTCCGCGGCCCTGGCGGATCAGTGCCGCCAGTGCGTAGGTTGACGACAGAGCGCGTTCCACGTTGAGCTGCACCGCATTGGCGTGCAGGCCCGTCAACACCGACACATCGGCGCGGTGACGCGCGACGCGATCATGATCCGAGACCCATATGACATAGGCCGACAGGGCGGCGGCGGCCAGGAAGACCGCGATCGCGACAAGCCGCCAGGGGCGGATGGTGAGGGGTAGGGTTTTGTTCAATTGGTCTTTGGCGCGGAACTGCAGCCGCGCAGCGGCAAAGAATATCACCGCCGCGTCACGGCGTGGCTGAAGCGTGTGACTGCTGCAGGGCAATCGGATGAAGGATGCTCCCTCCCCTTCAAGGGGAAGGTCGCATGCGACGTTTGCGATTGGGGGGATGGGGTGGGGATGGGGCAAAACAAGCATGGGGAAGTACAGAAAACCACGTCATCGAACCCCATCCCCCTCCCGGCCTCCCCCTTGAAGGAGGAGGAGAACACCACGGTGTCATTCATGCGATTGCCCTGGTGACTGCTGTCGGCGCTGGCGATGGCGTTAGACTGCGGCGATGACAGATTCCCTGAAGCGTTCAGCGCCGCTGGCCGAGGCCTTGCTCGGTGCGGCGCAATTGATGGCGGCCGTGCTGGCAGGACGCACTTTCGACGCCGCGCTGGCGGCTTCATCCCTGGTCGGCACGACACGTGCAGCGGCCATGGACCTGGCCTACTCTGCCCTGCGCGCCCATGGCCGCGGCGACTTCCTGCTCGGCTTGTTGCTGCAGCGGCCGCTGCCGGATCCGGCAGCGCGCAGCCTGCTGCTGGCGGCGCTGGCAAGGCTCGAAGCGCGGCCCGACGAGTCCCATACCACGGTGGATCAGGCGGTGACGGCGGCAATGCAGCTTGCCAGGGGGCAGTTCAAGGGGTTGGTCAATGCGGTATTGCGCAATTTCCTGCGCCGCCGCGCAGAACTGCTGGCCATGGCCGCCGCCGATCCGGTGGCGCGCTGGCAGCATCCGGCCTGGTGGATCGCGCGTTTGCAACACGATCATCCGGCGCATTGGGAAAGCATACTTGACGCCGGCAACACGCATCCTCCGCTGTGTCTGCGGGTCAATGTCCGCCGTGGCACAGGTGCCGACTTGCTGTTGCAGCTTGGGGCGGCGGGTATCGCTGCACGTGCGCTTGACGATGCGGCGATCCTGCTCGAAAAGCCGGTGCCGGTGGAGCGCATCCCGGGATTCGGGGGCGGCTTGTGTTCAATACAGGATTGGGGCGCGCAGGCAGCGGCCGCTGTGCTTGACGCACATGACGGCATGCGCGTACTCGACGCCTGCGCGGCTCCCGGCGGCAAGGCCGCCCACCTGCTGGAAACTGCCAGGCTTGATCTGACCGCGCTCGACGCCGATCCAGTGCGCGCGGCCCGCATCACGGACACCCTGCAGCGCCTGGGGCTCGAGGCGACGGTGAAAATCGGTGACGCACGTAGCCTCGATACCTGGTGGGATGGCCGTCCCTTCCAGCGCATCCTGGCCGATGTACCCTGTTCGGCCTCCGGCGTGGTACGCCGGCATCCCGATGCAAAGTGGCTGCGACGCGAGTCGGACATTGCCGGTTTTGCCGCGACGCAAAGGGACATTGCCGATGCCCTGTGGCGAACTCTCGCCCCAGGTGGCAAAATGCTTTATGCCACGTGCTCGGTGTTCGCAGAGGAGAATGCCGCTCAGGTGGAAGCCTTCGTCGGCCGTCATGCCGATGCCCGGCGCCTGCCGCTCCCAGGTACGACAACCCGTACAACAACCAGCGATGCACAACTGCAACACTTGCCCGATGCCGAACATGACGGCTTTTATTACGCGCTGCTGCAGAAAGCTTGAGGCCGGATTGCCGAAACTGGTGCTGGCTCTGCTGCTGCTGGCGGCGGCTGCCGTCCATGCCGGCAGCATCGAGCCGAAGCGCGCGACACTAACGCCCGGGGAGGACGGCTATACGCTTTCCGCCGAGTTCGCGCTGGATCTCGGCAACCGGCTGGAAGATGCCGTGGCGCGCGGCGTGCCGCTCTACTTCAATCTTGAATTCGTGCTCGAGCGCAGCCGCAAGTACTGGGTCAATGAGCACGTCACGACCCGCAGCCTGGGCTACCGGCTGGCCTACAGCAGCCTGACGCGCCAGTACCGCCTGACCACGGGCAACCTGCACCAGAATTTCGGCAGCCTGGAGGAAGCCCTGCGCGTGGTCGGGCGCATCGCCGCGCTGCCGGTGCTGGAAAAGGATGCGCTCAAGAATGGCGAGTCCTACGAAGCGGCGGTGCGCCTGGCGCTCGATCGCAGCCAGTTGCCCAAGCCCTTCCAGGTCGACGCCATCACCGACCGCGCCTTGCAGGTCGAGGCCAAAGTGTTGCGCTGGCAGTTTGTGGCTCCCGTGGTGGCGCCGTGAGGGTTGCGCTGGCGGTGATTGCCGCGCTGGGCGCGATTCTGTTGTTCCTGCTCGCTTCGGCGTCGGCCAATACGGCCCTGTTCGCCGCGAACTACCCCTGGCTGCTGGCGATCAACGGTGCGGCGGCGCTCGCGCTGCTGGTCCTGGTCGGGGTCCAGTTGCAGCGCCTGCGCCGCGATTACAGGAGCGGCGTGTTTGGCTCGCGCCTGAAGTTCCGCCTGCTGCTGATGCTGTCCCTGATGGCGGTACTGCCCGGCGCACTGGTGTATGGCGTATCGATGCAGTTTGCGGTGAAGAGCATCGATTCATGGTTCGACGTGCGGGTCGATGCCGCGCTCGAGGGTGGCCTCAATCTGGGACGCAGCGTGCTTGATACGCTGCAGGCCGATCTGCTGGCCAAGGCGCGCGATGCGGCCCTCGATCTGGGTGACGGCGGTTTTGTCAGTCCAAGCCGGCTGAATCGCTTGCGCGAACAGGCCGGCGCCCAGACCGCGACTCTGCTGACGCTGTCGGGGCAGGTACTGGGTAGCAGTTCGGGCGAGATGGGCAGCCTGCTGCCATCGGTCCCGGCGCCGGCTCAACTGCGCGCCGTGCGTGGCGGACGCGGACTGGCGCAGATTGGCGATGCCGAGGGCGGCGGCCTCATGGTGCGTGCGCTGGTGCCCGTCAGCGGCAGCGGGCTCAACCTCGATCCGCGCATCCTGCAACTGACCTCGACGGTGCCCGTCTCGATCACCAGAAGCGCCGAGAGCGTCGAGGCGGCGCACCGCGATTACCAGGAATTGCAGCTCGGTCGCGTCGGCCTCAAGCGCATCTACACCCTGACCCTGACGCTGTCGATGCTGCTTGCGTTGTTCGCCGCGATCGCCCTCGCAGTGTTTCTGGCTGAACGTCTGGCGCGACCGCTGCTGATTCTGGCCGAAGGCACGCAGGCGGTTGCAAGCGGCGACTTCACGCCGCGCGCAACGATGGAGGCCTCAGACGAGTTGGGGGTTCTCACGCATTCCTTCAACAGCATGACGCACCAGCTGAGCGAGGCGCGGGCGCAGGCCGAGCATCATCGCCAGGAAATGGAAGCGGCACAGGCGTATCTCGAATCGGTGCTGGCGAATCTGTCGGCCGGTGTGCTGGCTTTCGATCTGCGCTTTCGCCTGCGCGCCGCCAATCGCGGTGCGCTGGCCATCCTCGGCGACGATTTGACGGGTTTCGAGGAGACGCGCGTGCAGGATTGGCCGCGCCACGAAACCCTGGCCGGGGCGATCCTGGGCGGCTTTGCCCGGCGCGGCGACGAATGGCAGGAACAGCTCGAAATCGCACGGCCCGACGGTATTCCACAGGCTTTGCTGGTGCGTGGCACGGCCTTGCCCGCGGCGGGCGGAGGCGGCTACGTGGTGGTGTTCGACGACATCACCCGCCTCATCGCCGCGCAGCGTTCTGCGGCATGGGGCGAAGTGGCGCAGCGCCTGGCCCACGAGATCAAGAACCCCCTGACGCCGATCCAGCTGTCGGCGGAGCGCCTGCAGCTGAAGCTCGCCGACCAGCTCACGGGCGCCTCGCGGGAACTGCTGGATCGTGCGACGCAGACCATCGTGAATCAGGTCGAGGCGATGAAGAACATGGTCAATGACTTCCGCGACTACGCGCGCACCCCGCTGCCGCAGCTCGCGGCGGTCGATCTGCAGGCCCTGCTCGGCGAAGTGCTGGGGCTCTACGAGAACTCGCGGGCGGCGATCAGCGTGATGCCGATGGACGATGCAGCGCCCGCTTGCGTGCCACCCGTGCTGGCCGATGCCAACCAGATGCGGCAGGTGCTGCATAATGTTCTGACCAATGCGCAGGATGCACTTTGCGATGTGGCCGATGCGCGCATCACCATCACCACGACGCAGGAAGCGGGGCGTGCGCGGCTGACCGTCAAGGACAACGGCCCGGGCTTTCCGCCGCAGATACTTTCGCGAGCCTTCGAGCCCTACGTAACGACCAAGTCGAAGGGCACCGGGCTGGGACTGGCGATCGTCAAGAAAATCGTCGACGACCACGGCGGCGAGATTCGGCTGGCGAACAATCAGGGTGGCGAGGTCAGCATCTGGCTGCCGCTGGCAATGCAGGGTGCGGTAAAGGGGATCTAGAAAAATGCCGAAGATACTGGTGGTTGACGACGAAATCGGGATACGCGAACTGCTCTCGGAGATCTTGCGCGACGAGGGCCACGACGTTCAGCTAGCGGAAAATGCCGCGGGTGCACGCGCGGCGCGCGAAGCCGGACGCCCCGATATGGTTCTGCTCGACATCTGGATGCCTGATACCGACGGCATTACGCTGCTCAAGGAATGGGCCGGCAACGGCCAGCTCAACATGCCGGTGGTGATGATGTCGGGTCACGCCACGATCGACACGGCGGTGGAGGCGACGCGGATCGGCGCGATGGATTTTCTCGAGAAGCCGATCGGCATGCAAAAGCTGCTGGCGGCCGTAAAAAAGGCCCTCGAGCGCGGCGCGCGGCATGCCGGCGGCGGTCTGTCGCTTGGGGCGTTTGCCCGCCCCGGGCCGCTGCGTGATCTGAAGCGCCGGCTCGACCAGGTGCTGGCCAAGAGTCCGCTGCTGCTGTTGCGCGCCGCGCCCGGCAGCATCGTCGAACTGGTGGCGCGCAGCGCGCAGGTGGCCGGCAAGCCCTGGCTCGACCTGGCACACGAATCCAACCCGCTCAGCACCGAGATGTTGCAGCGCGCCGCGGGTGGCGTGCTGTGGTGCGAGGAGTTGGCGCGCCTGACGCGATTGCAGCAGAAGAACCTGTTGTTCGCCGCCGAGCGCCTCGATCGCTACAGCCTGCGCCTGGTGGCGGCCACCACCCACAGCAGCGCTGAATTGCTGGCCCTGGGCTGGGACGAGGCCGGACTCACACGACTGTTCGAAACCGGACTGGGGGTTCCCAGCCTGGCCGAGTTGAAGGACGAAGTGCCGGACATTGCGGCGCATCTGTTGACACAGTTGATGGAGAGCGACGAGATTCCGCTGAGGCGCTTTTCCAGCGCCGCGCTCAATGCCTTGCGCCAGCACGCCTGGAGCGGCGGTTATGCGGAACTCAAGAGCGCGGTGAAATCGCTGGCGCTGGCCAGCCTGGGCGAGGAAATCGGCGAGGAAGACGCGCTGCAGCTGCTGGCCCCCGCAGGCGAGCCCGGCTTGGCACCTGTCGGACTGGCCCCCGAGGTGATCGAATTGCCGCTGCGCGAAGCGCGCGAAGCTTTCGAGCGCATGTACTTTGCCTACCACCTGGCCAAGGATGGTGGCAACATGACGCGCCTGGCGGAAAAGACCGGGCTGGAGCGCACCCATTTGTATCGCAAGCTGAAAGACCTGGGGCTCAGATAATGCGCATCATCATCCTCGGCGCCGGACAGGTCGGCGCATCGGTTGCCGAGGCGTTGGCCTCGGAAGCCAACGACATTACCGTCGTCGACCAGAGCCGCGAGAGCCTCGGTGACATCGCCGATCGCCTCGACGTGCGCACCCTGGTCGGCAATGGCGCCCTGCCCTCGGTGCTGAGAAATGCCGGCATGGACGATGCCGACATGCTGGTGGCGGTGACGCAGTCCGACTCGACCAATCTCGTCGCCTGCAAGCTCGCGCGCAGCGTGTTCAACGTCACGACCCGCGTCGCGCGCCTGCGCTCGGCCGACTACCTCGACGACAAGAGCCTGCTCGACGACGAGCATTTCGCCGTGACCCATGCGATTTGCCCGGAGCAGGAAATCACCGACTACATCGCGCGCCTGATCGAGTTTCCCGAAGCCTTGCAGGTGCTCGAGTTCGCCAACGGGCGGGTGACGCTGGTCTGCGTGCGCGCCTATGAAGGCGGCCTGCTGGTCGGCAAGCCGATCAAGGCCATGCGCGAACACCTGCCCCAGGGAGTCGACGCCCGCATTGCCGCTATTTTTCGTGAGCACCAGTCGGTCGATCCCGATGGCAACACGGTTATCGAAGCGGGCGACGAAGTCTTCGTGCTGGCCGCGACCGAGTTCATCCGCCCCGTGATGCGCGAATTGCGCCGGATGCTGAAACCGGTGCGGCGCATCATGATCGCCGGCGGCGGCAACATCGGTTCGCGCGTGGCGGCGGCACTCGAGGCAGCCCACGAGGTCAAGGTGATCGAACGCGACCCGGCGCGCGCCGAACTCGTTGCTACGCGCCTGCAAAACAGCCTGGTGCTGCAGGGCGAAGCTACCGATGAAAATGTGCTGGCGCGGGAGAACATCGACGAGATGGACATGTTCCTCGCGCTCACCAACGACGACGAGGACAACATCATGGCCGCCTCGCTGGCCAAGCGACTGGGTTGCAAGCGGGTGTTGGCGCTGATCAACCGCCGCGCCTATGCCGACATGGTGCAGGGCGGGCCGATCGACATCGGTCTCTCGCCGGCACAGGCCTCGATCGGATCTCTGCTGACCTTCTGTCGCCGCGGCGACGTTGCCCGCGTGCACAGCCTGCGCCGCGGCGCCGCCGAAGCGCTGGAACTGGTGGTGCATGGCGACAGGAAGAGCAGCAAAGTGGTCGGCCGCCGCATCGAGGAGTTGCCCGTCATAAAAGGCGCCCGCATCGCCGCCATCGTGCGCGAGGCTGGTGACTTGCAGGTGGTGCAGATGGACGGCTTCCTGGTGGACAAGCCGGTGGCGCGGGTCATCATTCCGCATCACGACACCGTGATCGAGGAGAACGACCACGTCGTGGTGTTCTGTTCCCGCAAGCGCGAGGTGTCGCAGGTCGAGAAGCTGTTCCAGGTCGGCTTCCAGTTCCTCTGATTCCGCGCATGAAGCCTTACTACCCGGTCGTTCGCGTCTTCGGTGTTCTGCTCGGCGGCTTTTCGCTGGCCATGCTGGTGCCCCTGATTCTTTCCTGGTACATGCACGATGGCGCCGAGTCGGCCTACGATGAAGCCTTTCTGCTGACCTTTTTCACCGGTGCCGGACTCTGGTGGTCGGCGCGCCACGCCAGGGGCGAACTCAAGGTGCGCGACGGATTCCTCTTGGTGGTCCTGGTATGGACCGTGCTGCCCGTATTTGCCTGCCTGCCCTTCATCCTGCACATGGGCGTCTCGTTTACCGATGCCTACTTCGAGGCCGTTTCGGGCCTGACCACTACGGGGTCGACGGTCTTTCCCAATCTCGACAAGCTGCCGGCGTCGATCAACCTCTGGCGGGGGTTGCTGGTCTGGCTGGGCGGCATGGGCCTGATCGTGCTGGCCGTGGCGATCCTGCCGTTGCTCGGCATCGGCGGCCGGCAGATGTTCAAGGCCGAGGCGCCCGGGCCGATGAAGGATTCGAGCCTGACGCCGCGCATGGCCGAGACGGCCAAGGGCCTCTGGGTCGTCTACACCGGCATCACCATCGCCTGCATTTTGTTGTTCCGCTGGGGCGGCATGAACTGGCTGGATGCCTTCGTGCACTCCTTCTCGGTCATGGGCCTCGGCGGCTTTTCGACCCACGACGCGAGCTTCGGCCATTTCGACTCGCCCCTGCTCGAGGGCATCGCCGTGGTCTTCATGCTGATCGCCAGCCTGAACTTCGCCACCCACTACCTGGCGATCCACGGCCGCTCGCTGCGGGCCTACAAGGACGATCCCGAGGCGCGCTGGGTGATGCTGGCGCTGATCGGCAGCGTGTTCTTCATCGCCTTTTTTCTGCTCGCCCACAATGTCTATCCCGACTTCGCCACCGCCCTGCGCCACTCCGCATTCAACGTGGTGTCGATAGCCTCGACCACCGGTCTGGCCACGGTCGACTACAACCTCTGGCCGATGTTCGCGCCGCTGTGGATGCTGTTCCTCTGCAGTTTCGCCACCAGCGCCGGTTCCACGGGCGGCGGCATCAAGATGATCCGCGCCCTGATCCTCTACAAGCAGGTCTATCGTGAGTTGCTGCGTGCCATGCATCCCAACGCGGTCTGGCCGGTGCGCATCGCGGGCGCCCCCGTGCCGCAAAGCATACTCACCGCCGTACTCGCGTTCGGCTTCGCCTACATGTGCCTGATGGTGTCGATGACCCTGCTGCTGTCGTTTTCCGGCCTCGAAATCGTCACGGCGTTTTCCGCCGTGGTGGCAAGCATCAACAATACCGGTCCGGGTTTGAACCAGGTCGGGCCCTCAACCACTTACGAAATACTCACCGATTTTCAAACATGGGTATGCACCTTCGCCATGCTGCTCGGACGTCTGGAGATATTCACCCTGATGGTGGTGCTGACGCCTGCCTTCTGGCGACGCTAATGCGATAATCGCTTCTCTGCCTCGCCGGATCGCCTTTCATGTCACCCACCGCCCGCCCCAAGAACGATACTTTCCTGCGTGCGTTGTTGCGCGAACCCGTCGACTACACCCCAGTGTGGCTGATGCGCCAGGCCGGGCGCTACCTGCCGGAATACAACGAGACGCGGCGCCGCGCCGGCAGCTTCCTGCAACTGTGCAAGAACCCGCAACTCGCGTGCGAAGTCACGCTGCAACCGCTGGCGCGTTTCGAACTCGATGCCGCCATCCTGTTCTCGGACATCCTCACCGTACCCGACGCCATGGGTCTCGGGCTGTATTTTGCCGAGGGCGAAGGGCCGAAATTCGAGCGCCCGCTGCGCGAAGAATGGGCTATTCGCGACCTGACCGCGCCGGACCCCAACGTGCATCTGCGCTACGTGATGGACGCCGTGGCAGAGATCCGCCGCGCACTGGGCAATTCGGTACCGCTGATCGGTTTTTCCGGCAGTCCGTGGACCCTCGCCAGTTACATGGTTGAGGGCGGTTCCGGTTCGCCGACAGATTACCGCACGATCAAGACCATGCTCTACGATCGTCCCGATCTGCTGCATCGCATTCTCGATGTAACAGCCACCGCGGTCATCGACTACCTCAATGCGCAGATCGAATCGGGTGCCCAGGCAGTGATGATTTTCGACTCCTGGGGCGGCGTGTTGTCGCACGCGGCCTACCGCGAGTTCTCGTTGGGCTACATGCAGCGCATCGTGGCCGGGCTCAAGCGCGAGCACGACGGCCAGCGTGTGCCCTGCATCGTGTTCACCAAGGGCGGCGGCCAGTGGCTGGAGGCGATCGCCGATATCGGTTGCGATGCGATAGGCCTGGACTGGACCACCGATCTGGGCGAAGCGCGCCGGCGCGTGGGAGACCGTGTTGCACTGCAAGGCAATTTCGATCCTATGGCTTTGTTCGCGTCTCCGGACAAGGTCGCGGCCGAGGCGCGCCGGGTCCTAGACAGCTTCGGCACGAATGAAGTTGGCGACAAGAATTCCGGAGGTCACGTCTTCAATCTTGGCCACGGTATTTCACAATTCACCCCGCCTGAAAACGTAAAAATTCTGGTTGACACGGTGCACAGCCACAGCCGGCGCGGTTTCGCGCGGGGCTGATTTGTGAAGCCAACGGGGATGGGGTTTTCGCTGGATACCCTGGCGGAAACGGCCATCCCGCAAGGCTTTCCAAGCGGGTCAATAAGTGCCCCCGCCTGTTGACTTATTCACAGAAATTCGCCAGACACCGTAGTTCCCGCAAAAAGCCGCCACTATCGCAGTGTGCATTTGCAACATATTGTTTTTGAACATATTTATTTTGTTCAAATATTGCACAGAGATGAAAATCACCTTCCCGGACGGCTACTTAGGTCTTCTGCCCGAGGCTTACTCACAAAGTTATCCACAGATTTTGTGGGTAAGACATTTTCTCTTTTGTGGCAATGGGTTGAGGGTATATGCGGAGATCTTGTCGAGCATTGACGGGCAAGCATCTGAACCGACATGAACATCCTTCGCGTAGCCCTCGATCTGCCTTTGCCGAGGCTCTTCGATTACCTCGCGCCGGACTCTGACGAAAGTGATATTGGCCGGCGGGTAAATGTGCCCTTCGGCACGGGTTCACGGACAGGCGTGATCATCGAACTCGTGGCGAGCAGCGAATATCCGGACACCAAGCTCAAGACCGTTGGCGAGATTCTGCGCGACATGCCCGCGCTGCCAAAAGAGTGGCTGGCGCTGTGCGAATTCTGCGCGCGCTACTACCAGACGCCGCTGGGCGAAGTGACTTCCTTCGCGCTGCCGCCCATGTTGCGCCGCGGCAAACTGCCGCGCATGAAACCGCTGCCGCCGCCGTCCGCAGCAGCAGTCGGGCCAACCCTGCCCCGGTTGCTGGCCGCGCAGCAGCACGCGGTAGAAGCCATTGTCGGTACCGAAGGCTTTCAGGCCATGCTGCTGCATGGCGTGACCGGTAGCGGCAAGACCGAGGTCTATCTGCGCGCCATCGATGCCGTGCTGGCGCGAGGCGGTCAGGCGCTGATGCTGGTGCCCGAGATCGCATTGACGCCCCAGCTCGAAGGCCGCGTCGCGCAACGCTTTCCCGGCGTGCACATCGTTTGCGCCAACAGCGGCATGGCCGATGCCGCGCGCGCGCGCGGCTTTCTCGATGCGCAGGCCGGACGCGCGGCAATCGTGCTCGGCACCCGGCTTGCCGTATTCATGCCCATGCCGCGCCTGCAACTGATCATCGTCGACGAAGAGCATGACAGTTCCTTCAAGCAGCAGGAGGGCCTGCGCTATTCGGCGCGTGACGTCGCGGTCTGGCGCGCCCATCAATTGAACATACCGATCGTGCTCGGCTCGGCGACGCCGTCTCTGGAGACATTCCAGCACGCTGCCACCGGTCGCTACCGTTTGCTCGACCTGCCGGAGCGGGCCGTGGCCGAAGCCATGCCCGTGGTGCGCATCGTCGATACGCGGCGCGAAAAACTGCAGGAAGGTCTGTCGGCCGCCTTGATCACAGGGCTGCAACTGCGGCTTGCGCGCGGCGAGCAAAGCCTGGTGTTCCTCAACCGGCGGGGTTATGCGCCGGTGCTGGCCTGCCCGCCCTGCGGCTGGGTTTCGCGCTGCCAGCGTTGCGCCGCCAATCTGGTGCTGCATCTGGCCGATGGGCGCCTGCGCTGCCACCATTGCGGTTTCGAGACGCGGGTGCCGCGCGCCTGCCCCGATTGCGGCAATGTCGACCTGCTGCCTTTCGGGCGTGGCACGCAACGCCTCGAAGCCATGCTGGTCGAGCGCTTTCCCGAGGCCCGGGTACTGCGCATCGACCGCGACTCGGCGAGCACGCCGAAAAAATGGCAGGCATTGCTCGCTACCATCCATGCCGGCGGCGCCGACATCCTGGTCGGAACGCAAATGCTCGCCAAGGGCCACGACTTTCCCTTGCTCACGCTGGTCGGCGCGGTCGGCGCCGACGCCGCCCTGTTTGCCGCCGACTTTCGCGCTCCCGAACGGCTTTTCGCCCAACTGATGCAGGTCGGCGGCCGCAGCGGGCGGGCCGACCTGCCCGGCGAAGTCCTCATTCAGACCGAGTATCCCGATCATCCGCTGTACCAGGCGCTGGTCCAACACGACTACGTGCGCTTCGCCCAGTCGCAGCTCGACGAGCGACGCATCGCCGGCTTCCCTCCCTTCAGCTTCCAGGCCATGCTGCGCGCCGAAGCGCGGACCATGGAGCAGTCGCTGGCCTTTCTCGCGACTGCGCGCGAAGCGGCCGCGGCGCTGGCCGACGGCGTCACGCTCTACGACCCGGTACCGATGCGCCTGCAGCGCCTGATGACACTGGAGCGCGGCCAGTTGCTGGTTGAATCGCTCAGCCGTCCGGCGCTACAGGCCTTTCTTGCGGCGTGGATGGACAAGCTCCATGCGCAGAAAATGCCCGGCGGTTTGCGCTGGCATCTCGACGTTGATCCCTTGGAGTTCTGAGAGCTTGTGAATAAATCTACTGCGCGTGCCGGATCGGGGTTTGGGCGGTGCTCGCTATCCTCACATATAAGACATATGTTCCGGTAGCTGCGCTCCGGCCGCACCCCGCTGCGGCCCGCTCGCTACGATTTCTTCACAAGCTTTGAGCGGCGCTATTTTGTCCGCGCGCCGCCGAGAAACCACAGCCAGCTGGCGACCTGCAGCAGCAGCAGGCCGCCAAAAGTGAGCTGGTAGGCGGCGCGTGGCGCGTGGCCGCTGGCCTGCAGGGCATCCACGGCGCCGCCGAATCCCCACTGGATGCAGAAGGCGCCGACGAAGACCATCAGGTTCAAGGCCGTATTCACGCGCCCGGCCAGCGCCAGGCTGTAGTGGCTCTGCAGCAGCGAGTAAGCAAGATTGCCGACCGAGAAGACCAGGCCGAAAATGAACCATAAGGGTTCGCTAGGGCCGACGCCAAGTACGATCATCAATGTCGCCAGCATGCCCACTCCCATGCCGACTTGCAGCAGGCGCAAGGCTGATATGCCGCGCCGGGCCAAGGGTGCGACGCCGAAGGCGATGGCGAGGAAACCCGTGAGCATGCCGCCGCCCATCAGCAGCAGGTGGTGGGCCGCCGCGCTGCGTTCGAGGCCGGAAACGTTCATCAGCCAGGGCACCGCCCAGAGGCCCTGCAGCGCGAGGAAGCCGCCGATGATCAAGGTGGATTGCGGCGCGTAACGCCAGAAGGCGCGGCTGGTCAGCACTTCCATGAGCCCGGCGATCTGGCTGGCGAAGGGCTCGGGTCTCGCCCCTGCCTGCTTGTCCGGCGTACTGATGATTCCGGCGGCAACCGCCAGTCCCGACACGGCGAGGGCGACAAACACGGCGCGCCAGCCGAATTGCGGGATCGCCCAGGATAGCGGCGTCGATGCCGTCAGTGCGCCCAAGCCCCCTGCGGCCATGATGGCGGCGTTGAGCGAGGCCTGGCGTTCGATGCCGAACCACTGGCTGAAGGACTTGAACGAGGCCATCAGGCAGGCCGATACACCCAGTCCGATCAACGCCCGCGCAACCGCAAGTTGGGTCAGCGAGTTGCCGACGGCGAACAGGGCGCAGCCCGCAGCGGCGATCAGCAGCAGGAAGGCTTCGACCCGGCGCGCGCCGTAGCGGTCCAGCGCCAGCCCGAGCGGCAGCTGCACGGCGCCGAAAGCCAGCAGGTAGGCGCTGGTGAGCAAGCCCAGGTCAGCGGCCGAGACGCCCAGTTCGCGCGTCAGTTCCGGCGCGATCACGGCATTGACGTTGCGCAGGAAATAGGAAAAGTAATAGCCTGCGGCGAAGGGCAGGAACACGCGCAGCCAGAGATTCATGTTGCATTTCCCGTCGGGTTGTTGCGCAGCCATTCGGCGCGCTGGGTCAGCTTGGCGGTCCATTCTGCATCGAGTCCGCTGGCATAAGCCAGTCGCAGCAGGGCCTCGATCGTTGGCCGCGAGGCACGTATCACGCGCCAGAACTCGGCCAGCGTCGGCGCCGCGGTGGGGCGTTCGACGTGCTCCAGCCAGTCACCCGCCGCGATTTCGCCCGCCTCGAGCACGCGGTAATACCACCCGGCCAGTCCATGTTCGGCAATGAAGGCCGCAACACCCGGGCAGCCCGTGCGGTGGTCTATCTTCCAGCAGGGCGTGCGCGGCTGCGAAATCTGGATGCGCGCGCCACCGACGCGGAAGATGTCGCCGATGCACACATCATCTTCCGTGAGGCCGCGGCTGGAAAGGTTTTCGCCGAGGCCGCCGGGCACCAGGTGCAGGGCATCGGGGAAGGCCTTGGCAAGCCGCGCATAGTGCTCCGCCGGATACTGGTGCAAGGCCTTGCCACCGCCGCCATGCGCGCGGCGATCGGCCTGGGTGTCGCCCGCGAGGCCTTCCGCTTGCAAAAGGCAGCGGCCGCTCACGGCCGTCTTGACGATGGCGCTGCTGCGACTGTCGCCCGCGAGTTGCGCGACCTGGCCGATGAACAGGCCGCCTATCTCGATGCGCGGGTTCATGGCCACAGCCACGCCGCGCCGCGCACGCCGGAGGAGTCGCCGTGACGATGCTTGAGCAGCTTCGTCGCGACTTGATCCGAGAAGACATGCGCGGCCCACAGGCGCGGCACATTCTGGTAGAGGCGGTCCATGTTCGACAGCCCGCCGCCGAGCACGATCACGTCGGGATCGAGGATGTTGATCACTTGCGCCAGGCCGCGTGCCAGCCTGGCTTCGTAACGTTGCAGGGTGGCTTCGCACTGGGCGTCGCCCGCGGCCGCGCGCTCGGCGATTGCCTGCGGCGAGCAGTCGCTGTCCGTGACGCGGCGATGATCGGCGGCGAGGCCGGGACCGGACAGGTAGAGTTCCAGGCAGCCCTGGCGCCCGCAGTAGCAGCTTGGAGCGCCGCTAGGGGGGTGGCCGTCGATCCATTCGCCCGGCAGCGGGTTATGGCCCCATTCGCCGGCGATGGCATTGGCGCCGGCGATCACCTTGCCCGCGATGACGATGCCACCACCGACTCCCGTGCCGAGGATCACGCCGAACACCACTTGCGCGCCGGCGGCCGCACCATCGCTTGCTTCGGAGAGGGCAAAGCAGTTGGCATCATTGGCGATGCGGACTTCACGCCGCAGCCTCTCCTGCAGGTCGTGCCGGAGCGGTTTGCCGATCAGGCAAGTCGAGTTGGCATTCTTGATCAGCCCAGTGCTGCGCGATTCGGCACCAGGAATGCCGACACCCACGGTGGCCATGGCCGCGCTCGATGCGTGGCCGTGGCGCCAGAGGCTTTTGTCTGCAGCCTCGACCAGCCCCGCAATCGTCTCTATGGTGGCAAGGTAGTCGCCCTGCGGCGTGGCCGTGCGCTCACGCAACAACTCCTCGCCGTGGTCGCCCAGGGCAATGATTTCGATTTTGCTGCCGCCAAGATCCAATCCAACTTTAAACATTTTGCTGAATGTGCCGTTAAGCTGGAATAGTATCTCGGCTTTGGGTTTGCGAATCGACACTGTGCCTTCAGGCATCCTGCGCATGGCGGACCAGGCCTGTCCATCCTCATGGAGTGGGCGTTCTTCCGGCAAGGATTGCAGTGGGTTTGCGAAACGCGAGCCAGCAGAAATACTTTGACCCTAACTGCCTGAATGCTATCCTGTCGCTCCTATCCGGAAAGTCATAGACGGATTAAGGTTTCCCGCCTTCTCCTGGCGTGCGCCTTGGTCGCCTTGCCTGCTGCCGGATGGGCCGCGATCGACGAGGAAGATGCGCTCGAACTGGCGAAGAAGAGCAATTGCCTGAAGTGTCATTCGGTCGATGTGAAGAAGGAAGGTCCGGCCTATCGCGAGGTTGCCAAGAAGTACCGCGGCAAGCCCGACGCAGAGAAAACGCTATACACGCACGTCACGACCGCCCCCAAGGTGAAGATCGACGGCGAAGAGGAGGATCACCAGATCGTGAAGTCAAAGAAAAAGGATCAAATCCTTAACCTGTTGCGCTGGATATTGTCGCAATGAGTTATCTGAATCCCCTCCCAGGCGCCTCGGCGCTTCAGCGCACGCGCCTGGCGCAGCTGTTTTGCCACTGGTTTCTGGCGCTCCTGCTCGCCTTTCCGCTGGCCGGCACAGTTGCAGCGGGCGAGAACAAGAAGAGCGTCGCGAAGGACATCCTCCGAGTCGGCGATGCGCGCTGCACCCGCTGTCACAATGACGTCAGCGACGACGAAATCGAAAACTATCCGGTACTGCCGATCGGGCGCACCAAGCATGGCACGGTGGCTGATTCGCGCACGCCGACCTGCGTTGCCTGTCACGGCGAAAGCGAATCTCACCTGAAACAGATAGGCACGGAGCGTCCGCTGCCCGAGCGTCCCTTCGGCAAGAAGGCGGCTTCCGACCCCAAGGTCAACAACAAAGCATGCATGGCGTGCCATGAAGGCGACAAGCTGATGCACTGGGCTGGCAGCCTGCATTCGCGCCGCGATGTGCCGTGCAGCGGCTGCCACCAGATTCACGCCGCGCAGGACAAGGCCACCACGCGCACCCTGGTGGTTGCGATGTGCATTTCCTGCCACACGGAAAAGCGCGCCCAGATCAGCCGTCCGTATCGGCATCCCGTGGTCGAGGGATCCATGGTTTGCATTGACTGTCACAATCCGCACGGCTCCGCCGGGCCGAAAATGATGGTCAAGGACAGCGTAAACGAGACTTGCTACACCTGCCACATGGACTATCGAGGGCCTTTCCTGTGGAGCCATCCGGCGGTCCGCCAGGATTGCTCCCTGTGTCACAACCCCCACGGGTCCACGGTCAGCGGCTTGCTCAAGATGCGTGCCCCCTTCCTTTGCCAGCAGTGCCACGAACCCGCCAATCATCGCGGCAATTTCCCGGGGCTGGACAACACCAAAAGCTACACCCCCGGCGCCAGTGGGCTGACCCAGGCTCGTGCCTGCATGAATTGCCACACCAACCTGCACGGCGGCAGCAATCCGGGCCCCGCCAACAGTTCCACTCGCTTCCGGCGCTGATGCTCATGATGACCAAACCACGCTCGTCTGCCCACCGATCATTCCGCATGCTGCCCGTTGCACTTGCCGTCGGCCTGGCGTGCAATTACGCCATCGCCCAGGATGCCGAGCAACGGGCCGACGCGCTGCGCAAGGATCTGGCAACGCCTGAGAGCCGCATCGACGTCGGCGCCGGGGTTCTATCCGGCGGTACGCGCAGCTTCGGCCTCTATAACGGCATGAACCAGAGCATCGGCTATGGGTCGCTTGACATAAGCCTCATCAAGCGCGAAGAAGAGACCGGTACCTGGTTTCGGCTGAACGGGCGCAACCTTGCCCGCGATAATCGCGAACTGCGACTGGAACACGAACGTCAGGGTGATTGGGCGTATTACGTAGGCTCCCGCCACCTGACGCGAAACGACCCGTTACAGATCAATACCGGGCTGAAGGGCATCGGCACCGACTCCCTTACGGTCAGTGCCGCCGCGCCAAGACGCAACATCCAGCTTGCCGTCGAGCACGACAGTTTTACCGCCGGCCTGAAAAAATTCATCGTCGGTGGCTTCGAAGTACGGCTGAGCTTCAAGCAGGACGAGAAGAGCGGGGATCGCCTCTATGGTCAGGGCACGCCGGGCACGATGAATTTCCTGACGGAACCCCTTGATCGCGTGACCCGGCAGTGGGAACTGATCGCGGCCTACGCCGACCCGAAGTTGCAGTTGATTGGCGGCTACAGCGGCTCCTCGTTCGAAAACAAGCTGCCGAGCATCAATGTTGCGGGCAGCATTGCGACGTTGTCGCCTATCGCGGCACCGCCTTCCAACCAGGCTCACCAGTTCCACCTGGCCGGGGGCTACAACTTCGGCGATTCCGGCCGCTCCAGCTTCAAGCTGTCGCGTTCCGTTGCCACCCAGAACAGCGTCTTCGTCGTGCCGCCGGCGCTGCCCGGCAACCGCGAAACTTCGCCCGGCGGCCGCGTGGTGACGACCCTGGCTTATGGCGACCTGTCTTTGCGGCCAACTGCCCGCCTTGATCTGAATGCGCATCTGCGTTTCGAGGACCGCGATGACCAGAGCAAGACTGCGCAATACACCGCCGCAGCGATTCCGACCGCCACCACCGCACTGACGACCGCCGGCCTTACCGGCATCAACGTTCCGCGCTCCCTCAAACAGTTGAAGGGGCAGCTCGAGGCCGGCTATCAGCTCGAAGACGGCTACCGCCTGATTGGCAGCCTTGAACAGGAACAGGTCCAGCGCAATATTCCCGTCCAGTACCGGCGCGTCGCCTATCGCGAGAGAACCGACGAGACGCAGGCGCGAGTCGAGATCAAGCGCATGCTGTCGGAAACCCTCAACGGCGGGCTGGCCTACATCCATAGCTGGCGCGGCGGTTCAGACTACGTGAACGATACCTATAACCAGCAGACCAATCAGGTGAACCCGCTGATCTGGGCCAACCGACGTCGCGAAAAGCTGCGCCTCAGCGCCGACTGGATTCCGGAAGAGAGTTGGTCGGTGCAGTTCAGGGGCGATGCCTCGGTCGACAGCTATTTGGGCCGCAATCTCGGCCCACGCAGGGGCGAGGGCTTGCTCCTGTCTACCGATGTCGCCTACCAGTACAGCGAAAAGTGGAAGCTGAGCGCCTGGCTGGTGCAGGAACGCAACCTCGCCGATCAGACCACGCGCAGCGATGTCCTGGCGGGAACCCTCGGCGACAATGTCATCTGGCGGGCCCGACTGCGCAACACGACAAGTGCATGGGGCTTTGGCATCAAGGGCCGGCCGACCGGAGCGCTCGAGGTCGGTGCCGAACTCGGCGCCTCCGCCGACACCGCCGAACACGGCATCCAGCGGATCGGTGGCACCGGAACGGACCCGCTCAACCCTTCATCGCTGCCGACCTACGCCTATCACCAGGTGACGTTCAAGCTGTTTGCCGACTATGCGCTCGATCGCAGTTCCGGACTGCGCGCCGATCTGATGCTTGATCGTCGTCGCAATAACGACTGGACCTGGCAGAACTTCACCTATTCCGACGGCACCACGGTGACAATACCCGAGCGGCAGAACGTAGTCTTCATCGGCGCAAGCTATCACTACCGCTGGCGCTGAACCCCGCTGCTATTGGGTGTCGCCCGCCTGATCGTCAGGCAATCGCGGCCGGGCGATGCGCACCTGGTTGCGGCCGCCTTCCTTGGCATCGTAGAGCGCGTCATCAGCCAGCTTGACCAGGGCGTCGCCATCTTCCACCTCATGCCCCGGGCAACCGGCGACGCCGATGCTGACGGTAACCTTGAGGCCGTCGATGACCAGTTCGGAAATCCGTTGGCGCACGGTTTCCGCCGCGTCCGCCGCACTGGCCTGAAGCAGTCCGGGCATCACAATGATCATTTCCTCGCCGCCATAGCGGCAGGGGATCACCGAGGGTGGCGCCAGTGAGCGGAGGACGCCGCCGAGGGCGCTGAGCACGCGGTCGCCGCAGTCGTGGCCGTGGGTGTCGTTGAATTTCTTGAAGTGATCGACGTCGATCATCATCACCGACAGCGGTTGGGCATAGCGCTTCCAGCGCTTGAATTCGGTGGCCAGCACTTCGTCGAAATAGCGCCGGTTGTGCAGGCCGGTCAAGGCATCGGTGATCGACTGCTGCTTCAACTGGGCCTCGAGGCGCTTTTCTTCCGTGATATCACGGATCAGGGCGGCCGAGCCGATGATCTCGCCGTCGCCATGGCGGATGGTGGAGGCCTGGATCGACAGGGTCTTCTCTTTCCAGACGAGCAGGGACGGGGCATGCTCGGCCTCGGTATTGGCTATCCGTGCCGCCATCCAGACGGCATCATCGAACAGCTTGAGAAAGCCCTGCTCGATGATGAGCTGCTCGCTCTTGCCAATGATCTGCTCCGCCGCCTTGTTGACCAGGACGATGTGCTGCAGTGCGTCGGTGACGACGATCCCGGAACTTGCCCCGTGGATCACCGTGTTGAGCTTGTTGCGCTCTTCCTTGAGGCTGTCGTAGATTTCGCGCAGTTCCTCGTTCATGTGATTGAAGGAGCGGGCCATGCGGCCGATCTCGTCCTTTCCGGTCGCCTTGAGGCGCACCGACATGTCGCCGACGGCGGCGGTTTCCATGGCCCTGGAGAAACTGATGATCCGGGAAACCACGGTGCGGTGGGCGAACCAGTAAATCAGGGCAACAATGCCGGCCAGCGACAGCATGATCACCAGAATCGACAACTGCCAGGTGCGCTCGACGTCGGCGTCGAGCTCCTTCATGGACACGGTTAGATTGATGGCGCCGCGGATTCGCTCTGCGGGCTCGTGGCACTTCTTGCAGCCCACGCTGGTGCGGATCGGGCTGAACACCGATACCAGGCGTTCGCCACCGGGCAGTGTCTGGTAGGAGAACACCCGCTCGCCGGTTTCGCGCATGCGTTCCAGGTCCGGATCGGACTTCGACACCAGGCGCTTCGGCTCGGGATTGCCCTTGCGACCGGTGAACTCGAACTCGCCGAGTTTCTCGTTCACCTTTTCCACCGTGGCATTGTCATTGAAGGCCTCGGTGCCGTCGACCCGGAGGATGCGATAGCTCACGACGTTGGGCACATTCTTCAGCCGGGCCGAAAAATCCGGAGCCGCCTTGGCATGGCCTCCCTGCATCAGCGCCATCAGGCCTTCGGCGACGCTGTCCGTCACCTTGCCCAGTGCGTTTTCGGCTTGCTGTATCGACGAGGCCTCCTGGCGCACCGCGTAGGTGATGGCGATCGCCCCAATGCCGAGGATGACGATGCCGCCGATCGATGCCAGCAGGCGATGCCCGATGTGCTTGAAGTGAATCATGCGGCGCTT
>CAMBRI010000035.1 GCA_945870205.1 Sulfuritalea hydrogenivorans sk43H
TGCATCGACAAAGCGTTGGCGGCAGGGGCTGGCGCCGGACTCAAGGATGCCTACCATCGTCCGCATGAGCCCGAAATTACTGACGAGGCGAAAGCCTGGGTGGTCAGCATTGCCTGCACCAAACCGAAAGATCATGGGCTGGCGGCCGAACTGTGGTCGATTTCGGCACTGGCGCGGTTCGTCGGCAAAGGCGCCGCAGCGGCTGGACATCCGCGTCTGGCACAAGCGGGCAAGAGTACCGTCTGGCGAATTCTGAATGAGCATGACATCAAGCCGCACAAGATCCGCTACTACCTGGAGCGGCGCGACCCGGAGTTCGACCGCAAAATGCAGGACGTTCTGTTGGTCTATCGAGATGTTTCCATTTACACCGAGGGCGCCGTTCATGACGGGCGCCCGAATCCGATCTACACGGTCAGCGTTGATGAAAAGCCCGGCGTACAGGCGCTGGGGCTGACGGCGCCTGACTTGCCACCGGTTCCTGGAAAGGCGGCGACGGTTGGGCGCGACTACGAGTACGTTCGGCATGGCACCGTGTCGATCCTGGCCGGTATCGATCTTCACTCGGGACACATCTTCGCCCGCACCGAAGATCGGCATCGTAGCGTCGAGTTCATCGCACTGCTCAAAGAGATTGACGCTTACTACCCGCCGGAGGCGATCATCCGGGTGGTTCTCGACAACCATTCGGCGCATATTTCGAAGGAGACCATGGCCTTTCTCGCCACGCGCCCCGGACGCTTCGAGTATGTTCATACGCCCAAGCATGGCTCTTGGCTGAATCTCATCGAGTGCGCGTTCTCAAAAATGGCTCGCACGTTTCTGCGCCATATTCGCGTCGCCTCGCTTGACGAACTAAAGGCGCGCATCCTCAAGGGCATTGACGAAATGAACCAGCTTCCCGTTGTGTTTCGATGGAATAAGTTCGACATCGGAATCGCGTAATGTGTATTTGTTTTAATGGAACGAACTACTAGGTCGTAGCGCCCCGTGATCAGGTGCGCAGAGCGCACTTCGGGTATCTCGACAATGTCGTCCATGAAACGGTCGACCGTAGCGCGTTCGTGCTTGGCAAGCTCAATCATCAGCAGGGCTTCGAGGCCGACACCCATCGCCTGCGGTGCGATCTCGGCATGGAGTCCGATCATCACGCCATCGGCCCACAATCGCTTGATCCGATCATGCACGCTTGACGGTGCCAATCCAACTGCGGCGGCAATCTGCTTGTTCGATAGCCGGGCATCGTTCTGCAAAAGTCGGAGAATTTCGGTGTCGATTCGGTCTAGGGACATTTTTTGAGATTACCTCCGAAATCAATTCGGTATACACAGCGTTTAACTGTATGCGAAAGTGTAACTTAGCTTATATATTCGAATTAATAAGGACTTTACTCTAAATGGCCGAATTACAACCCCTTCGCAAGCCCGGCTTCGCAACCCGCGCCATTCACCACGCCTACGACGCCTATGCCGGCGAAGGCGCACTCAATCCGCCTATCTATCTCAGTTCCACCTATACCTTCCCGACCGTGGAGGATGGCTCAGCGCGCTTTGCCGGCGAGCAGGCCGGCTATGTCTATTCGCGTGTCGGCAACCCGACCACCGCGTTGCTGGAGCAGCGCATTGCCGACCTCGAAAACGGCGAGGCTGCTCTGGTTACCGCCTCGGGCATGGGCGCGACAACCTCGTTGATGTGGACACTGCTGCAACCGGGCGACGAGGTGATCGCCGACAAGACGCTCTATGGCTGCACCTTTGGCTTCTTCAATCACGGCCTCGCGAAGTTCGGCGTCAAGATCACCCATGTCGACATGACGGAACCGGCGACCCTAGAGCGCGCAATCAGCGGCGCGACCAAGGTCGTCTTCTTCGAGTCGCCAGCCAACCCCAACATGCGGTTGATAGACATTGCTGCCATATCGGCGATTGCGCATCGCTACGGCGCCAAGGTCGTGGTCGACAACACCTATTGCACGCCTTATTTGCAACGACCGATCGAACTGGGTGCCGACTATGTCGTGCATTCCGCAACCAAGTACCTTGGCGGGCACGGCGACCTGATCGCGGGGGCCATCGTCGGGCCGAAGGAATCGCTCGATCAGGTGCGCTTCTACGGCATCAAGGACATGACTGGCGCGGTGCTCTCGTCCCAAGATGCCTTCCTGATACTGCGCGGGCTGAAGACGCTTTCGTTGCGCATGCATCGCCACTGCGAAAACGCGCAAGGCATTGCCGAATTTCTGGCAGCGGAAGCCAAGGTCGAGATCGTACACTTCCCCGGCCTGACGACATTTCCTCAGCTCGAACTGGCACGGAGGCAGATGAAACTGCCAGGCGGCATGGTTGCTTTTGAACTCAAGGGCGGCATTGAGGCCGGCCGGCGGTTCATGAATGCGCTGCAATTGATCACCCGAGCTGTCAGTCTTGGTGACGCCGAGAGCTTGGCTCAGCATCCAGCAAGCATGACGCACTCCTTCTACACGCCCGAGGAGCGTGCGGCCCACATGATCAGCGAGGGACTGGTGCGCATCTCCGCAGGACTTGAAGATCTTGAGGATCTGCTAATAGACGTTGATCAGGCCTTGCAAGCGACATGAGCAATCGCAGCGCTGACTGAATGTCGGCTTTCGAGTCGTCGGGGTCTTCCAACGGCAGCAATGGTGGACCCGCTCGACTGACTCTTCCTGGCCGGAAGCGCCCGAAGAACCGCAATCCCCAGCATGGGTCAGCAATTCATCCGGGGCGCCCATGATGCGACCGCCCTCATGGGCAAGGGATCTCTCATACTCGTAAATTTATCCGTCGAGGCCCTGCCTGCTGCCTACGGTGTCGCTTGTCTGGCGACGTGGAGCATGTGTAGTGTGATCTTGCGCACTTCGGCCTTGCTCGCCGTAATGTGCGAGCGCAAGAGGATGGCTGCCTGTGCCGCCTTGCGATGCGCCAGCAGGCGCAGGAGTTGGGCATGTTCGTCGTAGGTGGCGCTGACCCGTTCGCCTTTGGTGAAATCCAGGCGACGGATGATGCGGATCTTTTCCGTGATGTCGCGATGCACCCGGGCCATCTCGGCGTTGCCCGCGGCGATGACCAGGCCCTGATGGAATGCCTCGTCATTTTCCGAGACGATGCGGGCATCGCTGAGTCGCTCGCTCGCGGGCACCAGCCAGACGGCGCAGAGGGCCGTCAGGTCGGTAGCTGCCTCTGCGGTGCAGATCTGTTGCACGGCCGCCAGTTCCAGGATGATGCGCAGATCGTAGAGCTGCTCGAAACGGTCGAAATCGAAAGGCAGCACGTTCCAGCCGTTGCGGAAAGCCAGCTTGAGATAGCCCTCCTGCTCCAGACGATGCAGCGCCTGACGGATCGGTGTGCGGCTGACCTTCAGAGTTTCCGCCAGTTCGGTTTCCGTGAGGCGGTCGCCGGGGAGGATTCGAAAATCGAAGATGTCCTGCTTTACCCGTCTGTAAACCGTGTCCGAAAGCCGGGTGTGGGTCTTCGACACGCTCATGGCTCGTTGGCGAAGCTCACATGCCCTGCCACCACGCGCCAGCCTTGGGCCATGCGTACCCAGGTCTGGCTCTGCCGGCCTGCGGCTTGGCCGGCACGCCGGAATTCGGTATTGGCGGTGGCGAGGTCAGCGCCGAAGGTAGTTATCACGATGTTGTGCAGGCTGCGAGCGAGTCCGGTGGGGTTGCGGGCCTGGCGAAAGGCACGTATCGCTTCCATGCCGTAGAGGGTTTCGCCGGTGCCGTAGCGTAACGTGAACGGACTGTCCCAAAACAGTTCGTCGAGCACGGCGACTTGGTTGCCGACCAGGGCGGCTTCATAACGCGTGAAAACTTCCGTCACTTCGGCCAGAATTTCGGCGCGATTGATGTCCTCCGGCGCGATCATCGCGCGGTCACCCCCGCCATTTGCAGGGCCCAGGCGGCGCGCAGGCAGATATCTTCACGCCAGGGCGCGGCGATCAGTTGCACACCTATCGGCAGAGTGCTGCCATCGATCCACATCGGGGCCACCACGACGGGCAGGCCAATGAAGGAGATCGGCTGCGTCAGGAGGCCCATGCTGGGGCGCGTCGGCAGGATCCGGCCATTGATGTCCATCGTCTCCTGACCCAGCAGCGTGGCACTGACCGGCGTTGCCGGCGCAATCAGCAGGTCAACATCGCAGAATGCAATGAGCGCCTGTTCGCGGAACCAGGCGCGCAGCTGCTGCGCCCGCGAGACCCAGGCCGCCGGCAACAAGGCGCCGGCCGTTAGCCGCTCGCGCGACAGCGGCTCGAAGTCCTCGGGGCGTTCGCGCAGGGCGGCCAGGTGCAGGGCGCCGCCCTCGGCGGCCGTGATGACGAAGGCGGCGGCACGGGCAGCGTCAACCTCAGGCAGTTCGATGTCACCGCGACTGCCCAGCGCCTGTGCCGCGTGCCTGGACGCCGCGCGCGCAAGCGGGCCGGCATGATCATCGAAATAGCCGGCGAGACGAGCGACGCGAAGGCCCTCCAGGCCGCACTGCAACGCCTCGGTCGTCGTTTCGATGTCGCGCTGGGCGCAGGCCGGATCGGCGACATCGGGGCCTTGCAAAACGTCGTAGGCGAGCGCCAGGTCTTCGACGCAGGCGGCCAACGGGCCGAGATGATCGAGGCTGTGCACGAAGGGAAAGCTGCCGGTTCGTGGCAAACGGCCATAAGTGGGCTTGAGGCCGAAGATGCCACAGAGCGAGGCCGGGACGCGGATCGAACCGTTGGTGTCGGAACCGAGCGCGATGGGCACGAGTCCGGCCGCCACCGCCGCGCCGCTGCCACCCGACGATCCGCCGGCGGTGCGCATCGGATCATGCGGGTTGTGCGTGGCGCCGTAATGAGTGTTTTCGGTAGTAAATCCGTAGGCCAGCGCGTCCATGTTCAGAGCGCCAGTGAGCAGGCCGCCGGCGCTCTGCATGCGCGCGACCAGCGCGGCGTCGGCATTCGCCGGTGGGTTGCCGGCGAGCAGTTTCGCGCCGGCCAGCGTAGTGACGCCGGCGATGTCGAACAGGTTCTTTACCGCATAGGGCACGGCGGCAAGCGGCAAAGAGGGTTCGCCGCGCCGGCGCGCCGCGTCGAGGACGTCGGCCTCGGCGAGCACGCGCGCGGCAGTCACCTCGGTATAGGCATTGAGCGCGGGGTTGCGCTCGGCAATGCGTGCCAGCGTCGCGGCTGAAATTTCTCGCGCCGACACCTCACCGCGGGCAAAGGCGGCGGCGATCGCGGTGGCGCTTGTCGGCAGCTTGCTCATGGTCTGTACTGCGGCGCCGGCAGGCTGTCATCGGGCAGAGGCACGGCCTGCACCAGGGTTGCCATGCTGGCGAGTCGCTCGAACTCGGTGGCCACCGTTGCCCGCCGCGCCGGGTCGACATCGATCTGGTGCAGGGCCAGGGCGGCATCGACATAGACATCGCCTTCTGTCGGGGCGACGAAATGGCAGGCGGCGCTGCGGCCGCGCGAAATCTCGCGCAGGGGCGGAAACTGAGTTTCGCAGCGTTCCGCACCACGCGGGCAGCGACCGAAGAGGCGGCAGCGATGGGCATCGGGATCGATCGGGCTTTGCGGATCACCGCCGACCAGCAAATCGGCGTCGTTGCCGTGTCCTCCCGGCAGGGACGCGATCAGCGCGCGGGTGTAGGGGTGCAGCGGCCGGGCGAATACTTCGCGGGCCGGACCGGTTTCGACGATCTGGCCGAGGTACATCACCATCACGCGATCGCAGAGCAGGCGCACCACGTTGAGATCATGCGAGACGAACAGGAAGCTCATGTTCATCTCGCGCTTCAGGCGATCAAGCAACTGCAGGATCACCGCCTGCACCGAGACATCGAGCGCGGCGGTAGGCTCGTCGAGCACCAGGAGGCGCGGCTTCACCACGATCGCGCGGGCGATGCCGACGCGGGCCTTCTGCCCGCCGGAAAGCTGGTGCGGATAGCGGTCGAGCAGTTCCGGCGGCAGGCCCACATGCGCGGCAGCTTCCTCGACGGCGCTGTCGATGGCGGCGGTGCCGCGCGTATCGGTCAGCAGGCACACGGCTTCAGCGATGGTCTGGCGGGCGGTGTAGCGCGGGTTGAGGCTGTCGGTCGGATCCTGGAAGACCATCTGGATTTCGCGCCGCAAGGGATGATCGGCCATGGCGCGGGCCGCGATCAGGCCGATGCCCTGGCCACGGAAGCGCACGTGGCCGTCGGTAATGTCCAGCGTGCGGGTCAACAGGCGCACCAGCGTCGACTTGCCGCAGCCGGATTCGCCGACCAGGCCGACCGTTTCACCCGCGTCGATGTGGAAGTTGAGGCCGTCGACCGCGTGCAGAAGTTTCTTGCGGCCCTTAACGCGCACCGGAAAGCGCTTGACCAGGTCGATCGCTTCGAGCAGTTGACTCATGACGACGTCCTCGCTTGCGGATGGTGGCAGGCAACGACATGGCCGGCGCTTGCGGTCAGTGTCGGCAGGGGCGTGGCGCAAGTGGCGGAGCGCAGCTCGCAGCGCTCGGAAAAGCGGCACGGCGGCAGGTCACTGCGGCGCAGGTCCGGCAGGTTGCCGGGAATCGAGGCAAGGGCTTCCAGGCGCTCCTGGCCGACCGGCGTCGCCCGCACCAGTTGCGCCGTGTAGGGATGGGCCGGCACGCGAAAAAGGGTTTCGGTGGCACCGACTTCGACGATGTGGCCGGCGTGCATCACAGCGATGTTGTCGCAGAAGTCGCGAGCAAGGCCGAGGTCGTGGGTGATGAGCAGCGTTGCCATGCCCTTCTCGCGGCCGAGATCGCGGATCAGTCGCATGATCGCGGCTTGCGTGGTGACATCCAGGCCAGTCGTCGGCTCGTCCGCGATCAGCAGCCGCGGCTTGCAGGCGAGCGCGATGGCGATCATCACCCGCTGGCACATGCCGCCGGAGAGCTCGAAGGGATAGGCGGTGTAGCGCCGCTCGGGATCGGGAATGCGCACATCGGACAGGCACTCGATGGCGCGCGCACGCGCCGCTGCGCCGCGCAGCGCAGTGTGGCGCAGCAGGACATCCTCGATCTGCTGGCCGACCTGGCGGATGGGATTGAGCGCCACGCGCGGATTCTGGAAGATCATGGCCAGTTCGCGCCCGCGCATGTTCTTCATGGCGCTGCCGCCATCGGCCAGCAGGTCGTTGCCGGCGAAGCGGATGGCGCCGCCGGTGATCTTCGCGGCCGCATCCTGAATGCCGAGCACGGCGAAGGACAGCACCGACTTCCCCGAGCCGCTCTCGCCGACCAACCCGAGCGAGCCGCCTTCCGGCAGCTGCAGGCTGACGTTTTCCAGCGCGCGGACGATGCCGCTGCGGGTGCGGAATTCGAGCGAGAGATTTTCTACGGAGAGAAGCGGGTTCACGTTCTTCTCCTCGGGTCTACCAGGTCGCGCAAGGAATCGCCGAGCAGGTTGAAGCAGAACACCGCGAGCATCAGCACCGCGCCGGGAAAGAGCGCGATCCACCATTCGCCGGAGACGATGTACTGCGCGCCCTCCGCCACCATGATTCCCCATTCGGCCGCGGGCGGTCGGACGCCGAGGCCGATGAAGGACAGGCCGGCGGCATTGAGGATGGCCCAGCCCATGTTGAGCGAGATCTGCACCGTCATCGGCGGCAGGATGTTGGGAATGATGTGGTGGAACAGCAGCCGCACCTCGCTGTTGCCGGCGAGTCGCGCCGCTTCGACGAAGCCGGCATTGCGCAGCACGCTCGATTCGGCGCGCGCAACGCGGATGTAGAAGGGCAGGTTGATGACGGCAGTGGCGATCACGATGTTGGCCACGGTGTTGCCCAGCGCGGCGACGATGCCCATCGCCAGCACGAACAGCGGAAAGGCCATGATGGTGTCGGACAGGCGGCCGACGATGCGATCGGTCCAGCCGCCGAAATAGCCGGCGAAGGCGCCGGCCAGCCCGCCGAGGATGCAGGAGATGCCGACCGCGGCGACCGCGATGCCGAGATCGAGGCGGGTGGCGATGATGACGCGCGAGAGGATGTCGCGGCCCAGCGAGTCGGTGCCAAACCAGTGGGCCAGCGAGGGCGGTGACAGCGGCGCGCCGACGTTGGAGGCGAGCGCATCGAAGGGCGCGATCGACGGGCCGACCAGCGCCAGCAGCACGAAAGCGGCAAAGAGCAGGAAGGCCGCCAGCGACAGCGGGTTCTCGCCGACGACGTAGCGCAGGGTCTGGAGGCGCTTTTGCCAAACCGAAGTCATATCAGTTTTCGATCTTCATGCGCGGATCGACGAAGCCGTAGGCGATGTCGATGCTCAGGTTGAGCAGCACGTAGAGCAGCGCCATCGACAGCACGAAGCCCTGCACCGGCGCGTAGTCCGAGGCCACCAGCGCCTCGATAGCGAACGAGCCGATGCCGGGCCAGGCGAAGACTTTCTCGACCAGCACGTTGGAGCCGAGCAGGAAGGAGAACACCATGCCCAGCGTGGTCATCACCGGCAGCAGCGCGTTGCGGAAGGCATAGGTGAACAGCACCGTTCGCGGGGCCAGGCCGGAAGCGCGCGCGGTGCGGATGAAGTCGGCGGACAGCACACCCAGCATCGAGGCCCGCGTCATGCGCGCCAGCGGCGCCAGGACGAACAGCGCCAGAGTCACTGTTGGCAGGATCAGCTGCTTTAGCGCGCCGACGAAGACCGCGAAGTCGCGGGCGATCAGGCTGTCAATCAGATAGAAGCCGGTAACCTGCGCCGGCGCGCTGAGGTAGGGATCGAGCCGACCGAGCGGCGCCGGCGCCCATCCCAGCAGGAAATAGAAAACATAGGCCAGCAAGAGGCCGGTGAAAAAGGTCGGCAGCGATACGCCGGCGGTGGCGATGCCGCGGCACAGATGGTCGATCCAGGATCCGGGTCGCGTCGCGGCCAAAATGCCGAGCGGTATGGCGACGATCACGGCGAGAAAAAGAGCAGCCAGCGTCAGTTCGAGCGATGCCGGCAGCCGCGTGGTCAGTTCGGTCAGCACCGATTGGCCGGTAGCGTGGGACATGCCCCAGTCGCCGCGCGCGAGGTCGCGCACATAGACGATGAACTGCTCCGGCAGCGACTTGTCGAGTCCGAGCTTCTTGCGAATTTCCTCCACCGCCTCGGCCGTACCCGAGGCCCCGGCGAAAAAGGCCGCCGGGTCGCCGGGCAGGGCGCGAGTGAGCAGGAAGGTGACGACGACCACCCCGATGAGGTTCGGAATCGCCCCCAGCAGCCTTTTCAGGATGGTCGAAATCATCTCGCGTTACTTCTTGTAGATCTGGCGATAGTCGGGCTGCAGGTGGAACCAGTAGGTGTAGCCCTCGATGTTCTTCTGCATCGCCACATCGACCATCGGCTGCACCACCGGCACGCGCGGCACTTCGGCGTAGGCGATGTCGATGAAGCCCTTGACGTCCTGCGCATACTTCTTCTTGTCGCCCTCGAAGCGGGCGGCATCAATCAGCTTGTCGACCGCCGGGTTCTGGTAGCTCATGGTGTTGAACACCGCGTTCTGGCCATGGTAGGTCCACAGGAAGAAGTACTCCGGATAGTTGAGCCAGCCGCCGAAGCGGTTGATGGTCATCGGCATGTCTTTCTTCAGCAGCGCGGCGCGCCAGTTGGCGCCGGGCACCTTGTTGACGGCGACCTTGATGTTGATCTGTGCCAGCGCTTCCTGCGCCAGAATGGCCATCGGCTCGGAGACCGTGCCCTGCCCGAGGTCGAAGGACAGCGTGGTTTCGAAACCGGCCTCCATGCCGGCCTCCTTCATCAACGCCTTGGCCTTGGCCAGATCGGTCGTGTAGGACGTCGCCGTCGGCCACTCAGTGCCGGTGACCGGCTTCTTGGCGCCAAACAGCGGGGCGCCACGACCATACATTGCCGATTGCATGATCTTGTCGTAAGGCAGCACGTAGGCGACGGCCTGGCGCACCTTCGGGTTGTCGAAGGGCGGCTTGGTAACGTTCATGCCGACATAGATCATCGAGTTCTCCGCCGGCACGCTGGAAACCTTGACGTTGCCTTTCTCCTGCGACATCTCGGCGAAATCCTTGGGCGGCATTTCGTAGGTCATGTCGATGTCGCCCTTGGCGAGCAGGGCGCGCCGGTTGCCGGCGGACGGGACCTCGCGCTGGATGACGCGCTTGATCTTCGGCAGCGGGCCGCTCTTCCAGTCGTCGAAGCGCTCGTAGATGATTTCCTGCCCGGGCTTGTAGCTGGCGACCTTGTAGGCGCCGCCACCGGCAGTGTTGTTCTTGAGCCAGGCGCCCGCCCACGGATCCTCTTTTGTCGCGTTCTTCAGCGCCAGCGCCGAGTTGTAGATCGACGCCACCGGAACTGCCATGTCGGGCATGGTCATCTTGTCCTTGCGCAGGAAGCTGACCTTGAAGGTGCTGTCATCGACGACCTCGAACTGTTCGGGCTTTTCCAGCGATCCGGCCTTCATCTGAAAGGTCGGAAAGCCACCCATGGCCAGGGCGCGGTCGTAGGACCATTTGACGTCTTTGGCCGTGACCGGGGTGCCGTCATGGAAGGTGGCGTTTTTCCGCAGCTTGAAGGTGACGGACATGCCGTCCTTGGCGATTTGCCAGCTCTCGGCAAGCTCGGGCTCGAGCTTGGCGAAGTCATAGCTCTGGACGCCGTTGGCGAGCTTTTTCTTGCCATAGGTCATCAGCCGATCGTAGGCCAGCCAGGCGACACCGTAGGCGGGGCGGTTGGCGCCGACGCCCTGGATGTCCAGCATGTTGGGGCCGGTCTCGTTGGCGACGATCAGGGTTTCCTGTTTCTTGTCCTGAGCGAAGGACAAGGCAGGCATTCCGGCCAGCAAGACCACGGATGTGGCGAAAAGGAAGCTGCGATGCAGGGTACGGGGCTTCATGGTGATCCTCCTAAAGAAATGGTCAGGCACTGGCGGCGGAATGCGCGCGGTAAGCGCGCCAGCCGCCGAAATGAGAAATGTCTTCCGCGCCAGCGGTGGCGTGGGCTTCGCATAGAAAGCCCTGCACCTGGCTGCCGTCATCCAGCAGCAGGGTGCCGATGCCCAGCGGTGACGGAATGTCGGCGACGAAACTGCCATAGTTCCGCACCGGCAATTGCCAGATTTCAAGGTCGATGGCGGCGCCGTCGCTGGCCACCTGGATCAGCCCCGGCTTGGGCGGCACCGTGCCGGGCAGTGCGAAGAAGCGGTAGCACGGGGCGGTGCGGGCCGCGCACAGCAGGCGGCCACCGCGCTCGGCAAGCTGCCAGTTCAAGGGCATGCCGGACAGATGGGCGCCAACCACGGCGACAGTAATCATCGGCTCGCTGTCTGGCAGGGGCGGCAAGGCCTTGGCGGTACGTGGCGGCTCAAGCTCGCCGCATCCCAGTCGACGATGGAGGCGCGCTTCGATGCGGCGCGCAAATTCGGCCAGGCGATGGTCGCCTCCGCCGGCGTCGATCAGCGTGATCCCTGCCGGCAGGCCATCGCGGCGAAAGGGGCCGGGCAGCGCCAGCGCGCTCATGCCAAGCAAATTGACGAAATTGGTGTAGGTGCCGAAGTCGCTGTTCTTCGCCACCGGGTCGGCGGCGACCGCGGCCCGTGTGTGATGGGTCGGTGCGGTCGGCACCAGCATCAGGTCGATGTCGGTGAAGACGCTTTCCGCCATGCGCTTGCCGGCTTCCAGCGTGTAGGCGGCGGCAAAGGCGTCCATTGCGGTTTTTCCCTCGGCCTTGCCGATCACGGCGCGAACCGTCGGGTTCATGTCTGCGGCATGGTGTTCGAAAAAGTCGGCGAGGGCGAGGCGGCGTTCCGCAACCCAGGGACCGTCATAAAGCAGTGCCGCAACCTCGGCAAACGGTGCGAAGGGGATCTCGGCAAAGACGAAGGCGGGGTCTTCTTTCAGGGTTGCCACCGCCGCTTGAAACGCGGCGGCGGCGAGCGCATCGCCACGGAATTCCAGGGGCATCGGGATGCCGATGCGCACCTTTCGCGTCACCGGCCCGAGCGCGGCGATGGGGCGCGAATAGGTGTCGGCTGCATCCAGCCCGGCCAGCACGGTGAGCACATCCCAGCCGTCGGCCACCGTATGCGCGAGGACGGACACGCAATCGAGACTCTTGCAAGCAGGGAAGACCCCGCGGGTACTCACCAGCCCCGGCGTCGGCTTGATGCCGACCAGATTGCAGAATCCTGCCGGCACCCGGCCGGACCCGGCGGTGTCGGTGCCCAGGGCAAAGGCCGCAAAACCCAGTGCCACGGCGACGGCAGAACCCGAGCTGGAGCCGCCGGAAACGTAGTCGGGATTGAAGGGATTCTTCACTTCACCGTAGGGCGAGCGGGTGCCGACAAGGCCCGTGGCAAACTGGTCGAGATTGGTTTTCCCCACCAGAAGCCCACCCGCCGCCTCGATGCGCTCCACCACCGTGGCCGATCGTTCCGGCGTGTAGGCAAAGGCCGGGCAGGCGCATGTGGTTGGCATGCCTGCGACGTCAATGTTGTCCTTGACCGCATACGGAATGCCGAACAAGGCCTGGCGTTCGAGAATGCCGGGGTCTTGCTGCAGTTGGTCGTTGAGCTGGCGGGCCCGCGCCAGAAAGGCGCCATCGTCGACGACGCTGATGAAGACTTCTCGCGGACAACCGCTCTTCAAGCGGGCAAGCACCTGCTCTGCAACTTGCAAGGGGGTGAACTCCGCGCGGCGGTAGCCATCACGCAGCCTGGAAACCGTAAGCACCTCTGACAGTGGATTCATCGAGCTCATCTTGGATACAAGAATGCATCCAACAAAGCGAGAGCCGTGCCTGCTCCGACGGATTGAGCTATCTACCTGTTTATACGCACTTGTATCTACAGCAAGAACAGTTACTTTTTGATTTTTAGTGGAACTAACGCACCAGATCGAATCGCTTTCGCACCATGAAAGTGCGCATTGCCGTGTCCAGTCACGACCATTTCTGTCGGCCAGGGAACCGCTTGCGGCGCAATCAGAACTCCCTTCGGTACAGCCTTCATCCAGCCGCAACCGCCCGGCGCCGCAACGAATTGATCCATGACTTCTGGCAAATGCTGCTGCGCTGTTGTTCGAGGTGCTCGCGTATGACCGAACGCACCTCGTCGAACCCGGACTGGCGCTCGGGCTTGATGGTCTCGCAATGGATCAGGTGGTAGCCCAGCTCGGATTCGACGGGTTCCGACAAACCCGCCTCGGCCAGGGCAAACGCGACTGCTTCGAGTTCGGGATAAAGCTGGCCGCGCGGCACGCTGCCGAGCAGACCGCCGTTCATTGCCGTGGGGCATTCCGAGTGCTTCAGCGCCTGCTCGGCGAAGCGCTCGGGGGATTTCAGCAGTCGGCCGCGGATGGCATCTATCCTGGCCCGTGCGGCCGGACGCTCGCTGCCGGCAAGCTGCTCGTTGATGGTGACCAGGATGTGGCGCAACACGCGCGTCTCGGCACGGCGAAAGCGCTTCATGTGCATGAACCAGAAGATCTCGACTTCGGTGTCGCTCACGGCCGCGGAACGTGCCGCAATCCTTTCCAGGACGGCCTCCACCACCATGTCGCGCTCCACCGCCTGCCGCAGCGATGGCGCGTCGAGGCCGATGCGCTGAAGGTCGGCGTTGAAATCCTCGTCGCTGGCGTATCGCTCGCGGATCTCCTTCAGGCTGGCTGCGATCGAGGTCTCCGGCAGCATTACGCTGGCGGCCTCAGGTGTCGTCAGAATCAGGGTCTCGATTTCGTGCTGCTTTGCCGCGACCGTCTTGACCCGTCGCAGTTCGGCGGCCGCCAGCACCTCGAGCGGCTTGCTGTAAAGCTTCGCCGCCAGCTTGAGGGTCAGGTAGACGCTCTCGGGCTCAGCCATCGCGGGCCGCCCATTCGGTCAAGGCCGCCTCAGGCACCTGCAGCGGATTTCCCGGCAGGCATTCGAAATGCACGTGATAGATGACGCCCTGCACCTCGGCGCGATCCAGATTGAGTATCTCGCCAGGACTGCCCAGCGGCACACGGACCTCGCCGCGGATGGCCAGCGCGCGCGCGGCGCGTACCCTTTGCCGCACCTCGAAGCGGTTCTCGACCCAGGTCGCGTCGATGTCGATCAGTTCCTCTTCGCGGCAGCCGACGATACGACCTTCGTCGAGAAAATGCACGGAATAGATCACCTGATCCTGCAGGAAGGTGCCGACATCGCGCACGTGCCCGATGCGGCCGCGCCGCACCAGCAGCTCGCCGGTCTCGATGCCGGGAAAGGTGCCGTCGTTGCGCACGTTGCGCGTCACGCGCACCGCATCGCCGAGGGTCCAGCGCGGACGCATTTCAATCAGTCAGCGACGACAAAGACTGGAAGGACGAACCCTCGGCCTTCTGGAATACGGCAAAGACCTTTTCCTGCTGGGCGCTGGAACCGACAAAATCCTCGTAGGCGCGCAGCAGCCAGGTGCGCCAGGCGGCATATTCGGGTGCCTTGCCGGCTTCCTGCTTGGCCAGATAGTCGTGATAACGCTGCAGGATGTGCAGGCGATTGACCTGGACGATCCGGGCATCGAAGGGGATGCCGAAGTAGTCGAGAAATTCCTCGGCGGAAACGAGGTCGGCAAGTTCTTCTGCGAAGTGATCGGTCTTGCGGTCCATGGTGTTCTCCTGTCAGCGTGCAACCTCGGGTTCAACGTCTTCCACACCTTGCGCCTGCTGCTGCGCAATCACCGCCAGCAGCGGTGCCGCGCCCAGCACGTCGCGCTCATCCACTTCGACAATCTTGTTCAGCCTGAGGGTGGCTTCTTCGAGGCGCCCCAGGCGCAGCAGGATCACCGCCGAACCCTTCAGCACCAGCAGATGGAAGCGCAGCAGGCCCATCGAGCGCATGACGGCTTCGCCCAGGGCGACACGGCCGATGCTGCTCCAGCCGCCGACCAGGTGCAGGCGCTTCGCGGTGACGTCGAGCCCGCGCTCGGCGACCAGCAGGGCATCTTCCATCCGATGCTGATAGAAGTAGTAACGGTAGAGCGCGACCAGCACCGACAGCTGTTCGGGCGCCAGGAAATAGGCGCGCAGCAGGCTGGGTTCGGCGGCCGCCTGGCCATAGTCGCGGGCGGCTTGTGCAATCAGGGCCTCCACCTCGGGCAGGCAGGGCTCGTCGAAGTACAGGCCGTCATCGCCCAGATCCAGCAGATCGAGATCTTCAGCCACGGCCATGCTCCTCGCAACACAGTTCGCCCGCGGCGCAGACGCCACAGCTGGCGACCTTGACTGACTCCGGCAGCCCGCGCAGATCGCGCACCTGCGTCTCCAGCGTATCGATGCGATCGAGCAGGCACTGGATGGCCTTGCCCACCGGATCCGGAATCAGATGATGATCGAGATTGATTGCCGAGTTGAGCACCGGTTTGGCCGCCGGGTTGGACACCGGGTTGGCCACATTGCCTGCCGTCGCTCCAGAGCCGACTCCTGCAGAAGAGGCGCCGACCAGTCGCGCCGGAATGCCGATTGCCGTGCGCCCCGCCGGTACTTCGCGGATCACCACGGAATTGGCGCCGACGCGAGCGCCGTCACCGATTCGAATGGTGCCGAGGATCTTGGCCCCGGCGCCGACCACCACGCCGCAACCCAAAGTCGGATGACGCTTGCCCTTGTTCCATGTGGTACCGCCCAGCGTGACGCCGTGATACAGGGTGCAGTCATCGCCGACTTTCGCCGTCTCGCCGATCACGACACCGGCGCCGTGATCGATGAAGAAGCGGCGACCAATCGCTGCGCCGGGATGAATGTCGACATTGGTCAGGAAGCGCGCGATATAGCCCAGCCAGCGTGCGGCGAAGCGCCAGCCGTTCTGCCATAGCGCGTGCGCCAGACGATGGAAGAGCATCGCGTGCAGCCCCGGGTAGGTCAGCAGGACTTCCATGCGCGAGCGTGCCGCCGGATCGCGGTCGAAGACGCAATCCAGGTCCTCGCGTGCCAGGGCCAGCAGGCCCGCTTTGGGCTCCGCTGCGGGCTCCACTTCCGCCAGGGCCAACGACAATGCCGAGAGCAAGTCGCGGCTCATGGCTTCGCGCCGAGCAGGGCCAGCAGGTCGGCATCCGTGGGCGAGTGCTTGCGGCTGGCGACGAACAACTTCACGCGGCGCAAGAGTTCGCGGGCAGCGCCCTCGGCCAGCGAGTGGCCCAGTTCGCTCATGACGAGTTGCACCGCGCGCGTACCCGAATGCTTGCCGAGCACAATGTGATGGTGGCGTCCGACCAGTTCCGGATCGAAGCCCTGGTAGTTGGCGGGATCCTTCATCAGGCCATCCACGTGAATTCCCGCCTCATGCGTGAAGGCACCTCCGCCGACAATGCTCTTCTGCCAGGGCAGCGGACGCCCCGAAGCGACCGCGACACGTTGCGATATTTCGGGGAATCCTTTCAGGTCGATCCCCGTGCCCATACCGTGGCAGACGTGCAGACCCAGCACGACTTCTTCCAGCGGCGCATTGCCGGAACGCTCGCCCAGGCCATTGACGGTAGTGTTCAGATGCGTGGCGCCGGCCTTGGCGGCCGCCAGCGTGTTGGCGGTAGCCATGCCGAGGTCGTCGTGCGCATGCATTTCGATTTCGAGGTCGCAGCATGCGCGCAGCGCCGCAATGCGCTCAAAGGTGGCGAAGGGATCGAGTACGCCCAGCGTGTCGGCGAAACGAATTCGCCGCGCCCCGGCCGCCTGCGCCGCCTCGGCGATCGCCGCCAGCAGGTCCGCGTCGCCGCGCGAGGCATCCTCGGCTCCGACACCGACATCGAAACCAAGATCGCGCGCGAATCGCACATGCTCATCGATCGCCCGTAACAGCCACGGCCGGTCCTTATGCAATTTGGAACGCAGGTGCTGGTCCGAGGCCGGTACCGAAATATCGATCAGGTGCGCGCCGAGATTCGCCGCCAGTGCGATGTCGTCGCGCTGCATCCGGCTCCAGACCATCAGCCGTGCCCGCAAGCCCAAGGCTGCTACGCCGCGGATGCCCTCGCGCTCGGCTTCGCCCATGGCCGGAATGCCGATTTCCAGCTCGGGCACACCCAGCGCATCCAGTCCGCGAGCGATGTCCAGCTTTTCGTCGAGGCTGAATGCCACCCCCGCCGACTGTTCGCCATCGCGCAGGGTGGTGTCGTTGATGACGATTGGGGACATCGGTTTGTCAGTCATGGTCAGACCATGACTAGCAATTCCGGTGCCGGACGTCGCACTCTATAAAAACAAGGAGTTGCAGCTACGCCCTGGTTGAATTGTCGGGTTTGCTACCTGGCCAGGACTTCACCTGACGATCCTCTGGACGAAGTATGCGACCGCAATCAGCTAACTGCCGGGCGGCCACTGATTCTACCCATCGCCTGCGACTGCCCTGGATCGCTACCGGCCATGCCGCCCACGTTGCAGCACCGTGAGCGGCACGCCCGATTCCGCCGCGACGGCTCCGCTCCCTGATGGCGCGGTCGCCGAGACTTACAGCTTGGTCGGATCGAAGCCGGTTTCCTTGTAGATCGACTGCAGCAGTTCCTTGCCCACCCGATCCGCCATCTTGAGGTGCACCGGCGCCATGGCCTTCTTGAAGGCCAGCTTCTCTTCCTTGGTTGGCACGTAGATCGCCGTCTTGCCGCTCTTCCTGACGCCGTCGAGCGCAGCGTCGTTTTCTTCCTGGGCGATCGTGTTGGCATAGGTCGTGGCTTCCTTCATGGCCAGTTCCAGCTGGGCGCGCAGTTCGGGCGGCAGGCCGTCCCAGAACTTCTTGTTCACCACCACCGCGTAACCAAGGTAGTTGTGGTCGGTGATGGTCATGTGTTTCTGCACTTCATGCATCTTCTGCGTGTACAGGTTGGAGTGCGGGTTGTCCGTGCCATCCACCACGCCGGTCTGCAACGCCTGGTAGACCTCGGAGAAGGCCATCACCTGCGGCAGTGCACCCAGGGTGCGGTATTCCTCCTCGAGCACCTTGGACGACTGGATGCGCATCTTCTTGCCCTTGAGGTCGGCCGGAGTCCTGATCGGCGTGTTGGCGGAGAAGGACTTGAAGCCGTTGTCCCAGAAGGCCAGCCCCTTGATGCCCTTCGGCTCCAACTTGGCCAGCAGGGAGGCGCCGATCGGTCCCTGCGTGACCTTGTGCAGGGCAGTGGTGTCGTCGAAGATGTAGGGGAAGTCGAAGACTTCGAACTCCTTGACGCCGAGCGGGCCGAACTTGGACAGCGAGGGCGCCAGCATATGCACGGCGCCCATTTGCAGGGCTTCGAGTTCTTCCTTGTCCTTGTACAGCGAACTGTTGGCATAGACCTCGACTTTGGCACGGCCCTTGGTCAGCTCGTTCGCCCGCTTGGCAAAGAACTCGGAGGCCTTGCCCTTGGGCGTATCGGCCGCCACGACATGGCTGAACTTGATGACGACCGGCGCCTGGGCCAGTGCGATCATCGAGAAAGTCGCGGCCACGAGGCCGGCAAACAATGCGCGAATTTTCATGATGGATCCTCCGAAAAGATGTTGTGGGCACAACACTACCACTGCCCGCGCCTCGCTGTCGAACCTTCCCTGATACCGGCCTGTCCCCCCGGGGGACAGCAAGCGGACTCTGGCGCGGCTTAGAATCACGGCAACGCTTCGACAACCCGACGACCTGTCGCCCAAGCCGCGCCGACCAAGGACATTGCATGACTGATCGCATTCCCGCCCGCTGGTATTTCGACCTCGTCTCGCCCTTCGCCTATCTCCACTTGAAGCGCTTCGGCGAACTGCACCCGGCACTCGACGTCGAACTCGTCCCCGTGCTCTTTGCTGGCCTGCTCAAGCACTGGGGCAACAAGGGACCCGCAGAACTGGCGCCCAAGCGCCTGCACACCTATCGCAACTGCGTCTGGGCCGCTTCACAACACGGCATACCCTTTCGCCTGCCACCGCGCCACCCCTTCAATCCGCTGCATGCACAACGTCTGCTGGTCGGGCTCGACGCGCCGCGCCTAGCAGTCGACGCGGCCTTCGATTTCGTCTTCGGCGAAGGTCGCGATGTGGGCGACGAATGGCCGCTGCTGTGCCAGCGGCTCGGCATCAGCGGGACCCATGCCGCGACGCTGATCGCTGATCCGCAGATCAAGCAAAACCTGATCGACAACACGTCCACGGCGGCCGCGCAGGGCGTCTTCGGCGTGCCGACGCTGGCGTTTCGCGGGCAATGTTTTTGGGGCAGCGACACCATCGCCTGGGCCAATGCCTTCGTCGATATGCCTGAAATGTTCGACTCGGGAGAAATGAAACGCGCTGCCGAAATCGGGATCGGCGCGGCGCGCAAGGAAGTGCGCTGAATGGCGACAGCATTGCGGCTCGGCTGTTAGCGTGAAATAACTCGTTCGGAGCTACTGGTGATAGTCGAGCGAAGCGAACTGACCAGAAGCCTCCCCGTGAGGGGACGGGAGGGGCGGGCCTTCAATTCGCCTTTTGCGTGTTTCATCTTCGGCGGGTGGCGCTCGGTTCCATGAGCGTTAGCGTGAAATACCTTGATTTGCCCTGGCCCTACCAGGTGTTAAGCACGAATTAAGCAGCCGGGAGCAAAGTCACCACATCCCCACTGCCTTGAAGGAGTCCATGATGCTACGCACCGAAACCCCGTTTCTCTCTACCATGCTTGCCGTGGTGCTTTCGACACTCTTCCTTGTCATGACCACGGCGTTTATAGTCATTCCGTATGCCATGGGCGGACATCCCGGCGAGCCCCGGGTTCCTGCAACGCAAAGCCAACCATTTCATCCCACTTGAGCAGTATCCCCAGTGCAAGCAGCCTCACTGACACGCTATGCCTGGCTCTCGATCGCGGCGGCGATCGCCACCATCCTGCTCAAGGGCATGGCGTGGCAGATGACCGGTTCGGTCGGACTCCTGTCCGATGCCATCGAGTCCTTCGTCAATCTCGCCGGGGCGATCATGGCCCTGTGGATGCTGACGCTGGCGGCGCTGCCGCCCGACGACGACCACGCCCACGGGCACGGCAAGGCGGAGTATTTCTCCAGCGCCTTCGAGGGCTTCCTGATCCTGCTGGCGGCGGTCAGCATCGGCTATACGGCGATCGATCGCCTGATGAATCCGCAGCCGCTGCAGGCCGTGGCCATCGGCCTGCTGGTTTCGGTGGTGGCTTCGGTGATCAACTTCGCTACGGCCCGTACCCTGATGCGGGTGGGACGCGCGCACAATTCGATTACTCTGGAAGCCGATGCCCATCACCTGATGACCGATGTATGGACGTCGGCGGGAGTGATCGTCGGCGTCGGTCTGGTCTGGCTGACCGGCTGGCTCTGGCTCGATCCGGCCATCGCCCTGCTGGTCGCGGCGAACATCATCTGGACCGGTTGGCAGTTGATGCAGCGTTCGGCCGCCGGCCTGATGGATGTCTCGCTGCCCCCGGAACAATTGGCGCAAGTCGATGCCTTGCTGACGGGATATCGGAAACAAGGACTGGAGTTTCACGCCCTGCGCACGCGCCAGGCGGGCAGTCGTGTCTTCGTCACCCTGCATGTGCTGGTTCCGGGAAGCTGGACCGTGCAGCACGGTCACGACTGGTCGGAGCGCATCGAGGCAGATATCCGAAAAACATTGCCGCATGCGCATGTCACGACGCACCTGGAACCCATCGAAGACCCGATATCGATGGTGGACCAGGATCTAGATAGGCCAGCGGCATGAAACGTCCCGTGCCGGGCGGACCCGAATCTTGACTGCCACTCGCGCTGTCGCTGGTCCTCAATCGGGAACTGGCGGCTAAGGGCGGCTGCGCGCTGGTTCCCGACGGACTGCACCGGCCGCGGCAACAAGGCTTCATCATCACCCGGCGCGCCGCCGGAAACCCTCTGCCGCAGCAGTTCGCCGATTACATGGGCAGCCCGGCCACGCGGCGCATCATGGTTCGCTGGGGTTTCACACTGCCATCGGAAGCGGACAAGCAGAATCCGGCAGTGTCGGGGAAGGCGATGTCGCGGTAGCATTCGCCCCATGCCGAGTTTGCCCAACTTCGCCGCCGACCTCGGCGCAATCTGGCTCACCCTCAAGCTGGCGACGGTCACCACCGCGCTCCTGCTACTGATCGGCACGCCGATCGCGTGGTGGCTGGCGCGTACCCGCTCATGGTGGAAAGGCCCGGTGGGCGCCGTGGTGGCGCTACCCATCGTGCTGCCGCCGACGGTGATCGGCTTCTACCTGCTGCTGGTGATGGGCCCCGAGGGCGCGGTGGGGCGCTTCACCGAATGGGCCGGCATCGGCCTCCTGCCCTTTACCTTCTGGGGCCTGGTGGTAGCCTCGGTGTTCTATTCCATGCCCTTCGTCGTGCAGCCGATCCAGAACGCCTTCGAGGCCATCGGCGATCGGCCGCTGGAAGCCGCGGCCACCTTGCGCGCGTCACCGCTCGATGCCTTCTTCAGCGTTGCCCTGCCGCTGGCGAAACCCGGCTTCATCACCGCATCCATCCTCGGCTTCGCCCACACCGTCGGCGAATTCGGCGTGGTGCTGATGATAGGCGGCAACATTCCGGACAAGACCCGCGTCGTCTCGGTGCTTATCTACGACCACGTCGAGGCGCTCGAATACGCCCAGGCGCACTGGCTGGCCGGCGGCATGGTGGCCTTCTCCTTCTTGGTGCTGCTGGCGCTCTACACGCTCAACCCGAGCGGACGGAAAGGAACGGCCAGCCGATGAGCATCCGCGCCCGATTCAAGCTGGCCTGGCCGGGTTTCACTCTGGATGCCGACCTCGATCTGCCTGGGCGCGGTGTCACTGCCGTGTTCGGTCGCTCCGGCTGCGGCAAGACCACGCTGCTGCGTTGCATTGCCGGGCTGGAACGCGGCGCGGGCCGGCTCGACGTCCATGGCGAGCACTGGCAGGACGAGAACACCTTCCTGCCCACCCACCGTCGCCCGCTCGGCTATGTGTTCCAGGACGCACGCCTGTTTGCCCATCTGAGCGTGCGCGGCAACCTCGACTACGGCATGCGCCGTGCCGCTGGCGCTGTTCCGCAAGGGGATGTCGCGTCGCATAAATCCTCACACGGCGCCCCCGTCATCGAACTGCTGGGCCTCGAACCACTCCTCGATCGCCTGCCCGACCGGCTGTCGGGCGGCGAGCAGCAGCGCGTCGCGATCGCCCGGGCATTACTCACTGCGCCGCGCCTGTTGCTGATGGATGAGCCATTGGCCTCGCTCGACCACGCCCGCAAGCAGGAAATTCTGCCCTATCTGGAACGCCTGCGCGACGAGTTGGACATCCCGATGATCTATGTCAGTCATGCCGCCGACGAAGTCGCGCGCCTGGCCGACCATCTGGTTGTCATGGAAGGCGGGCGCGCCGTGGCCCAGGGACCGCTGGCCGAAACCCTGGCCCGGCTTGACCTCCCGATCCGCCTTGGCGAGGATGCCGGAGCGGTGTTCGCCGCCACGGTGATCGAGCGCAATGCCGAGTGGCATCTGGCGCGCGTCGAATTCGACGGCGGCGAATTGTGGGTTCGCGACAGCGGCGCCGCGATGGGGCGCCGGGTGCGGGTGCGCATCCTGGCCCGCGACGTGTCGATTGCCAACAGTCGCCACGACGACACCAGCATCATGAACCTGCTGCCGGCAACCGTTATGGCGCACGCCGCGGAGGACCATCCGTCCGCGATACTGGTGCAGTTGCGCATCGGCGGCACGGCGCTGCTGGCACGGGTCACACGACGCTCGGCACAACGCCTCGACCTCGCCCCCGGGCGTGAAGTCTGGGTCCAGATCAAGGCCGTCGCGCTGATCGGCTAACGCTCATGGAACCGAGCGCCACCCGCAGAGGATGAAACACGCGAAAGGCGAATTGAAGGCCCGCCCCCCCTTCCCCCCCTCACGTGGGGGTTCTGGTCCGCTCGCTTCGCTCGACTATCACTACTCGCTCCGAACGAGTTACTTCACGTTAACGCTGGCCAATCTTGACGTCGCCAAACAGGGTCGTAAACCCTCGCGGTTGCGAACGCCAGTACTGCTTTGGCACCTCCACTTGCGCTCCCAGCGCGACAGCGGCACGCCAGGGCCAGCGCGGGTCGAACAGCATGCCGCGAGCCAGCGCAACGAGGTCGGCGCGGCCCCCGGCAATGATCTCCTCGGCCTGCTCAGGCTCCGTAATCAGGCCGACGGCGATGGTCGGCAGCCCGGTCTCGCGGCGTATGCTTTCGGCCAGATGCACCTGATAGCCCGGTCCGAGGGGAATCTGCTGACTCGGCGAGACGCCTCCGCTGGAGACATGAATCCAGGCGCAACCGCGGGCCTTCAGCGCGTGGCCGAAGGCGATGCTCTGCGCAAGGTCCCAGCCGCCCTCCACCCAATCGGTTGCCGAAATGCGCACGCCGACCGGCATCTGTGGCGGGACCACCGCCCGCACCGCATCGAAGACCGCGAGCGGAAAGCGCATGCGGTTTTCGGCCGAACCGCCGAAATCGTCGGTGCGCACATTCGACAGCGGCGATAGAAACTCATGCAACAGGTAACCGTGCGCCGCATGCACCTCGATGGCGTCGATGCCGATCCGGTGCGCGCGCTGAGCCGCCGCGGCAAAGCGCGCCACGATGCGCTGCAAGCCGGCGGTGTCGAGCGCCGCGGGCGGCGGTTCGTCGGGCAACTGCGGCAGCGCCGATGGGGCCAGCGGCATCCAGCCCCCTTCGCCAACCGGAATCAGTTGTCCGCCATCCCACGGCGCCCGGCTCGAGGCCTTGCGTCCGGCGTGCGACAACTGGATCGCCAGCGGCATCGGCGCATGCCGCCGCACGGCACGCAGCACCCGGTCGAGCGCCGCCTCCGTGGCATCGGACCAGAGACCGAGGTCGGCCGGCGTAATGCGTCCTTCGGCCTCGACCGCTGTTGCCTCGATCATCAGCAGCGCCGCGCCGGACATGGCCAACTGGCCCAGGTGCATCAGGTGCCAGTCGTTGGCTGCGCCGTCTTCCGCCGAGTACTGGCACATCGGGGCGATCACGATGCGATTCTTCAGCGCGAGGTCGCCGAGGGAATAGGGTGAAAAAAGTTGGCTCATGTCGGATTCCGCTTCAGGTGTTTGCGCGCGCTGCTGCGACGATGCCGGCGATCGCATTGCCGACGTCGCTGGTGGTCGCCTTGCCGCCCATGTCGGGGGTGCGCGGGCCTTCGGCGGTGACGGTTTCGATTGCGCAGATGACCGCCGCCGCGGCCTCCGGGTGGCCCAGATGCTCCAGCATCATGGCGCCGCACCAGATCTGGCCGATCGGATTGGCGATGCCGCGCCCGTATATGTCGGGCGCCGAACCGTGCACCGGTTCGAACAATGAGGGGAACAGGCGCTCCGGATTCAGGTTGGCCGAAGGTGCGATGCCGATGGTGCCGGTGCAGGCAGGACCGAGGTCGGAGAGGATGTCGCCGAACAGGTTGGAGGCGACCACCACATCGAACCAGTCCGGGTTGCGCACGAAATGCGCGGTGAGGATGTCGATGTGGTACTTGTCGCTGCGGACCGCCGGATACTGCGCCGCCATCGCGGCGAAACGTTCGTCCCAGTAGGGCATCGAGATCGAGATGCCGTTCGATTTGGTGGCCGAGGTCACATGCCGCTTCGGCCGCGTCATGGCAAGCTCGAAGGCGAACTTCATGATGCGGTCGGTGCCGCGCCGGGTGAACACGCTTTCCTGCAGCACGGTTTCCTGCTCCGTGCCTTCGAACATGCGACCGCCGACGCTTGAATACTCGCCCTCGGTGTTTTCACGCACCACATAGAAGTCGATATCGCCGACCTTGCGCCCCGCCAGGGGTGTGGGAATGCCGGGCATCAGGCGTACCGGGCGCAAATTGACGTACTGATCGAACTCACGACGAAACTTGAGCAGCGAACCCCACAGCGAAATGTGGTCGGGCACCTTGTCGGGCCAGCCGGCGGCACCGAAAAAAATCGCGTCGTGGCCGCCGATCTGCTGCTTCCAGTCCTCGGGCATCATGCGGCCGTGCTTCAGGTAGTAGTCGCAACTCCAGTCGAACTCATCCCACTGCAAGTTCAGGTCAAAGCGGCAGGCGGCCGCCTGCAATACGCGCAAGCCCTCGGGCATTACCTCGCGTCC
>CAMBRI010000036.1 GCA_945870205.1 Sulfuritalea hydrogenivorans sk43H
GATGGCACGCTTCCGGTCAACGTGGCCGGAGCGCTCGTGCATTTCGTCCCCGAGGGCATGCTTCTGGTATCGCCCCGCATCTTCCGCGAGTTCGCCACGCGTTTCGGCGACGACAGTAACGGTCCGGCCCCCGCTGCCGGCGACCCGGATATCGGCAAATCGATCCAGCGCCAGTTCTTGCGCGCAGGCTGGCATCGGCGGGCCGGGAAGGGCGTCAATATGCTGAGTTACCAGGTGATGCGCGGAGAGCGCGCTGTGTCACAACTCTCGGGCGTCGTGATCCCGAACCCGGAACGCTTCATCCACCCGGTGCCTGCCATCAATCCGGTGCTGGTCCACCTGCCCGCAAAGGTCGGAGAAGCATAAGCCCATGGCCTACCCGCTCGAATCCCTGTTACGGCCCGCCTATGAATTACGTGCGGCGGCTGTTTCCGTACTCGCCGCCACAACGGTAATGACGAAGCCATCGATCTTCCTGCTGACGCGTGAGCTGGCCTTGGGGTTAGCTGGCGTCCTGATTTGTCACGCCGCCTGGCGTTGCTTTGCGGGGCTCAGAATCCTGCGGTACCGCGCCAACCTGTGGCGCCAGCGCCGCTACGTGGTGGCGTCCGAAGATATCCCGTGGTCGGCCGAGCGCTTGTTTCTGGGCCGGGGTTTCCACTGGGATCAGCGCCACACCCAGCGCCTGCACGAAGCCCGTCTTCCAGAAAAGCAGGGCCTGCTGAAGCCCGGTCTGATTGGCAGGACCACAGAATGCCTGCGTCACCTGCCGCCGGAACACTCCGCCGTCGGTGGCGATCCAGCCATTCACGGGGTCGAACCCGCAGAGTCCGACATCTGGATGGACATCAGCGATCGCGTGGGCCACACCCTCGTTCTCGGCACTACCCGTGTCGGCAAGACCCGGCTCGCGGAAGTGCTCTTGACCCAAGACATCCGGCGCGGCGAGGTAGTGATCGTGTTCGACCCCAAGGGCGATATTGACCTGCTGCGCCGCGTCTATGCCGAGGCGAAGCGCGCGGGACGGCAAAACGAGTTCTTCATGTTTCACCTGGGACATCCGGAGGTTTCGGCACGCTACAACCCGGTGGGCAGCTTCTCGCGCATCACGGAGGTGGCGACACGCATCGCCGGACAACTTCCGTCCGAAGGTCAGTCGGCGGCGTTCAAGGAGTTCGTCTGGCGCTTCGTGAACGTCATGGCCCGGGCACTGGTCGCGCTCGGGCGCAAGCCCGACTACGAGCAGATCAATCGCTATGCCTCGAACGTCGAGCCGCTCCTGATCGACTACTTCGAGCACTGGCTGGACGGTGAGCCGAGCGCCGCCGGCTGGCGAGAGGAGGTCGAATCGATGGCAATCGACAAGAAGAGCCTAGACAAGGGGCTGCAGTCGAGAGGGTTTCGTGCGGTGACCCTGGTCGAATACGCGCGGCGCAAGAAGCTCTACGATCCCATCGCCAACGCGCTGGCGTCGACGCTCAACTACGAAAAGAGCTACTTCGACAAGCTGGTGGCATCCCTCCTTCCTCTTATGGAGAAACTCACCACCGGGCGTACGGCGGCGTTGCTGTCGCCGGATATGGACGATGCCAGCGACTGGCGACCGGTGTTCGACTGGGCTTCGGTGATCAACCTGGGCGGCATCGTCTATATCGGACTCGATTCCCTGTCCGACTACGAGGTGGCCGCTGCCGTGGGCAATTCGATGTTCGCGGATCTCACCAGCGTGGCGGGGAGCATCTACAAGTTCGGCACGGGGAGAGGGCTTCCGGGCGAAACGCCGACGCGTCGGATAGCGATCCATGCCGACGAGTTCAATGAACTGATCGGTGACGAGTTCATCCCGCTGCTCAACAAGGCCGGCGGCGCGGGCTTCCAGGTGACGGCCTACACCCAGACCTGGTCGGACGTGGAAGCGCGCATCGGGTCGCAGGCCAAGGCCGGGCAGATTGCGGGGAACTTCAATACGCTGATCATGCTGCGGGTCAAGGAGGTCGCTACGGCGGAGCTATTGACCAGCCAGTTGCCGGAGGTGCGCGTGGTCTCGACCATCGTTTCGTCCTCGGTCTCCGACACGAATGATCCGGGGGATTTTGCGGACTTCGCCAGTCGCAATGAGGATCGCATTACAACGGAGAGTGCTCCGACGCTGGCGCCGAGCGATCTGGTGCAGTTGCCCAAGGGACAGGCGTTTGCGCTGATTCATGGGGGGCAGTTGCACAAGATCCGTATGCCGTTGCCGGACGCCAGCCATGATCCGCTGATGCCTGTCAGCCTCGAAGCGATCGGCAGTGAGGTGCGGGGTCGAATGGAAGGCCGGTCGAACCCGGCGCCTTAGAGGAGACGAGTTTGGCTTCCAGGAATGCATCGTTTAACGAGGGCGTAGTTGCGGGAGCACTGCTTGCACCGCTGAAGCTCGGCTTCCTGCTGATGCTGACCTTGGTTGGAATCCTCGTTGCGACCTGGATAGTTGACTGGACCTTCGTGTTCAAGGTCTGGCCGGAGGGTGTCGGCCGATTGAAAGGCATCCTGGCTGCCGACCTTGCCCGCACGCTCGAACTCGCCGAGTGGCAGGGCGAGGTGCCGAGCGTCGTGACCGGAACGGCGAACTTTCTGTATGGGCTGGTGTTTGGGGTGACGGGGATTCACGACATGGGGTTGCGGTTTGCGGAGGGGGCGGCGCTTTCCATTCCTGACACCATCGTGCGCACTGCCTATCTGGCGAACACCGAAGCAATCGAGGTAGCGATGATCGGCACGCAACTGCTTGGCGTTCGGCTGGCGACGTTGGGCATGATGGTGCCACTGCTCGTGCTGGTGTATCTCATCGCAGCAGTCGATGGACTGACGCAGCGCGCGATACGCCGGGCATGCGGTGGGCGGGAATCGGCGAGTCTTTATCACCGTGCCAAGTATTTGCAGGTCATGCTCGTAGTGATGGGCGGCGCGCTGGTTCTGATCCAGCCGGTATCGATCGATCCACGCCTGATATGGGTTCCAAGCATGTTGCTCTTGGGCCTACTGGCGCGACTGCAGTGGGCTTGCTACAAGAAGCATCTGTGAAAGGTATGTCATACGCAAATCATTGCATTCGGCTGTGCCGTTAGTGATAGTCAGCCATATCTGACCCCCAAAGACCCTACCAGTGATATAATTCGCCGCACAAAATTGAAGCATAGGCTGGGTGTCGAGCCGTCTCTCAAAGAGGCGCGTTTACCCCCCCCCCACCCCGCAGTTAAGCTCGCCAGAAGGTCATCGGAGAGCGCTGCAGGGGGTTTTTATTGGTGGAGGTGGGTTGGTGGATCAGGCCGATAAATTCGCGCTTGCTTTTCCAGAACAACAGGGGGCAGTAGCCGCTGGACCATGAAGGTATCTTTTGCGCTATGAGAAACCCAGTTGTCTGACAAGGTTCATCAAAGGAATTTGAATGGATAAGTACGGAATCGATAGTCATAAGCTCACCTATCATCCCAAACGCGTTGCGCAGATGCTGGACGCCGGTGATGATTGGGAAAAGGCTAAGTCAGTCTATCCAATCTATGTTGAGGTTTCCCCTGTAGGGGCATGCAATCATCGCTGCACCTTTTGTGCCGTTGACTACATTGGCTACAAAAGCCGGATGCTTGATGTCGGTATATTTTCCGAGCGTCTGGCGGAAATGGGACGGCTCGGTGTCAAGAGCATCCCGAATGCATGTTCATACTTCTATTAGTACCATTTTTACAAGGGGTTCCGTAATCGTCATGATTTGTCGGCCACATATTGGCCACATCTGGAGAAATCGACATGGGAACCATCAAGCATCGCGGAGAACACCAGTTTCAAGCAATCATTAGAAAGAAAGGATACCCGAATAAGAGCAAGACGTTCGAAACCCGGGCACTGGCCAAAGATTGGTTGGAGAAAACGGAACGGTCAATGGATGCCGGCATATTCGTTGACCCGGCGGCCGGCCCCACGGATCTACTGGACTCCATTCTTAAACGGTATCTTGAAGAGGTCGTGCCGACACACAAGGGTCATGAGTCAGAGAAGTACCGTATCAATAAGATGCGCAGAGATTCACTGGCCCGATATCGATTTACAGCGGTTACTTCGGATCTGATAGCAGAATATAGGAATGACCGGCTGAAGGAGGTTTCACCCAGCAGCGTCCGGCGCGATCTTGAATTGTTGAGGAGCATCTTTAACTACGCCCAGCAAGAATGGCGCATCAAAGTCACCAATCCGGTGGCACTGATCAAGCTACCAGGCCCGAGCAAGGCCAGGGATCGTCGCATATCGAAGGACGAGGAGACCTGGATTGTGCGAACGCTCGAAACAACCCCGCGAAATACGGATGGTAGCTTCGCGGAGGGCACTCGAAATCCATGGGTTCAGCGAGCGCTGAAGCTGTCAATTGAAACGGCAATGCGCCGGTCTGAGCTATTTGCTCTCGATTGGAAAAATATCGATTTGGAGCAGCAGACCGCTTTTCTGCCTTCCGGGGCCACCAAGAACGGCTATTCACGTACCGTACCGCTATCGAAAGCTGCAGTCGAAATATTACATACCCTTGACCCAAAGACAGAAGGCGCAGTCTTCCCCACCACGAACAACGCGATCAAGTTGGCTTACGCGCGTGCAGTCGTAAGAGCAAGGAAGCTATATCTATCTGACTGCGCATCGACTGGAAAAGGCCCAAAGCCTGGTTTCTTGGAAGATCTCCACTGGCACGACGCAAGACACGAGGCGATTTCACGGTTCGTCCCAAAATTGGCCAATATCCTTGAGCTAAAGGCGGTATCCGGGCACAGGGACATCAGAAGCCTTGACCGTTACTACACTCCGGATTCGGCCGAACTTGCGCGAAAGCTTGGCTGACTAAAGGGACCGCTCGAGCAAACGTGATTCCCATTGGGTTTAGGGTGACGAGTTTCATAGAAAGCCCATCCGAGACTTGGGCTTTGGTTGCGGTGGAAAGTCATCCGCCTTCAAGTACGTCCTTCCATCGAGAGCGGCTTGTCCGAACGCTATCGTCAGCATTTGCGCCATTTGACGTGGTACATAATTGGCAAGCATACAGGCCAACCCGCGTTCCAGCTCCACCGGGAATAGCCGACCCCACGGGGAAGCGTTTCGTAGCGAACCATATATGCTGGACGCCACACGAATTGCGCCCTCCCCTTCGGGGCGTTCGATACGTGTCTGGACAAACCTCGATTGCAGTGGCTGCGACATCAGATGGCGATAATTAGCCGCCGCCGTCCAAACCACGTGGCTCGCGTTCATTGCCAGATCGATTGCCTCATCCCGGAAACTCTTGCTGGTTTCACGTTCCAGCAGGGCCAACAGCCCAGGCACGACAGGAGCGTTTGGGTTACCACCGGCCTTTTCCACCTCATCTAGAAACGCCACGGGATTCATGACGGGGCTATCGCAGAGCATATTGAATATGTCTCCGGCTCTCCCTGTTGACCAACCTAAGCTCAGCCCAAACAACTGCCCGCCCATACTTAAGCTACCTACGTCAAAGCGTCGAAACGGCACGGCCAGGCATTCTGACAGCGCTTGCAAAAAGGCTGTCTTACCTACTCCTGGGTCACCCAAAAGTAGTATCGGCGGCATTTGAAAATACCCGTCGGGCGTAAGCCGGGACAGCGCTGCCGCACGGTCCACATGGTCGATCGCGTCTGTGGCGTTCGGAAACCTCTCCCGGAGAATATCTATCGCCTGCTGCGCAGGTGCCTTTGCCAACTCTCGACGATTGCCAAGTTTCAGCAATTTTCGGATTACGGAATCCACGTAATCCTTGTTCTCGCGACCGAATCGCATTTCCGCCTGCTGATGCAGTTCTTGTGCTTCAGCGACCGAATACAGTTGCCGGGCACCGACGGTTTCGGCAAAGACCAGATCCGGTTGGCGCGGCTTTGCATATGACTTTTCGCGCTGACCTTCCGAATACTTCCTAGCTCCCTCCCGAAGGGCTAGTTCTACAGACAAGTGGTGCCGAAAGCCCTGCACGTGACGTGGAGGCCTCGCACTTTGCCTCCGATGACGCGCTGACGTCCGTGTTCGGTTTGACAAAGGTGGCTGACACTTCTCCCTTTCCGGGCGCCAAACGAAATCTGGTGGTGCTTCGCCGGATTCGAGGTAGATACGAATGAAGTCGGCATCGTCGCGAATCTGAATCCTTGCCATGATGTCGCGGCCTAGCTGTTTCATCTGGTCGGCGCCATACCATGCCAAATCAGACCCGGTCTGAGAGGCAAGCCAGCGGAGGGCTGCAACAATCTCAGTTGGCTCCGCTCGGGCAATCCACTGCCCATAAAAGCGATTTCCCAAAGTTAAGCTTTTAAGTATCTCGTCGGTGTCGATTTCCTCATCCAAATTGCCAAACGACATCAACTTAATGCATGGGTTCCCTTGGGTTTCGGGGAGGTCTTTTGAGTTCATCACTTCATCCTTTTCAAACGGTTAACCCAATAGGCTCTTCGCCCGTGGGTTTCTGCGGAAAATCCATTCGGCCCTGGATACCGACCGACTTCACCCTCCTCCTGAAGCTTGAGACATGCGTCTGCCTCAGCGGCCTTCCGTACCAGGTACGGAAGGATCTTCTTGATAACTGCAATAGCGTGACGGCCGTCATACAACAACTGGTAAGGATGACGGTTTTGGCAAGGCTGCCGTTTCAAGGCATTCAAGGCTCCACGTTCGCCAAGCACACCCTTTAAGACCAATAGTGTGTAATGGTCGTTTTGGCTCACAGCCACACGGATTCGCACTGATGGAGTCGCCCGACCGGGATGTTGCTGCACTACTGCGCTAATGCAGCCGTCCCCATCAATCATGCCCGCTGCCCAGGCATAGCGAACGGCCTGTTGCATGGCAGACTTGCCCGTATCGACAGGAATCCCCTCGTCTGCTGGACGGCGCAGCGTTTTTGGACCTGACCGATTTTCAGAAACTGGACTGTGTTTATCGTTTTGCATGGAATCACCCCTTAGAAAGTTAATTTAACCTACAGGAGTGCATTCTAATGACAGAAGACCTGTCTGTCAAGCTTTTTGTACTGTAGGAGGGTATACTGTCTTAAAAATACTCACAACAGGAGATGAATACTATGGTCAAGTGCCATCTATCGACACTCATGGGCATGCGCAAACTCAGCATCGCCGACGTTGCGCGTGACACCGGAATACACCGAAATACGATAGCGATCCTCTATCACGAGACAGCGAAGAGAGTCGAACTTGACGTGATCGAGAAGCTTTGTCGGCTGTTCGATTGTGGTGTCGGTGAGTTACTTGAAATTCAGGATTAGCTCGCGCTCCGCCGCGCCCATGCGCCTGCATTGATCTGCGCGTTTAGCCAGGAGGGCGGCCGCTTACCATCATCAAGCGGTCATATGCCTTGCGCATGTCGTTAGGCTGTTCCGTGCCCTTATGTGGAACTCCACATAATGCACTTATGCGGACCTCTCGATTATGTGGATTGAGGACACGAAACGAGCGCCAACCGCTGTTGATCAGCGGCTGGCACGTATTTCGATGTCCGCATAATCACAGCACTTTCAGGAAGTCGATCAGCGAGTCTGGTGCCCGGTAGCGCTGGACTTTGGCATCCGGTTCGTGAAGCCTGGCCAAGGCGCGCTCCTTCATTGTTAGATCAGCCTCGACGTAGCCATGGGTGGTTACAGGACTTTCGTGGCCGAGCCAAAGCGCGATTACGCTGATGTCTACGCCGGCTTGCAGCAGATGCATCGCTGTGGTGTGGCGGATGGAATGTGGAGAGACCCGCTTCTTCTTCAGATTGGGATATGTTGTGGCGGCCGCGAGCACTGCCAATGACAGCCGCTTTGCGACCGCTGAGCGCGACATCGCAACCCCGTTGCGGGTTGGCAGCAAAGGAGATGCTGCATCGAACTGTGGATTCAACTTCAACCAGGCTCGGATGGTCTTGACGGTGGCGTGCCACAGCGGAACGCTGCGTTGTTTGCGGCCCTTGCCATGTAGATGGACGCAGGCGGCACCTTCGTCGAGCACTACCTCACCGACCTTGACGCCGATGACCTCCGACACACGCGCCCCGGTGTTGTAAAGCAGCAGGAACAGCACATGATCCCGCTGGCCCACCCAGGTTGCATCGGGCATGTCGATCACCTCCAGCATCTCCTCGCGCGACAGGTACTCGAACATCGGGCGTTCGAAGCGTTTCACGGGTACGCCCAACGCAAGCTCAATGGTTCCCAAAGACGATACATCCCGGTGGGCCGCAAACTTCAGGAACGAGCGCAAGGCCGTAAGGCGCGCATTTCGACTGCGTACGGAATTGTGTCGCTGACGTTCCAGATGGTCGAGGAAGGCCATGATCAGCGCTGGCGTAATGTCTACCAGAGCGATCGCGGCCGGTGACTTGCGCAAGCGCGACTCGGCAAAGTTGAGGAACAGCAGGAAAGCGTCCCGGTAGGCGGCGATGGTCTGCGGGCTGAGCGCCCGCTGCTGGGTCAGATACTCGGCAAAGTAGGTTTGCACGAGCGCGGCGAATGAGGGTGGTGCCTTGGGTTGCTTGACCTTACTCATCGCAATCTCCCGAGAGATCGGCAAAGCGCTCAAACTTGCCGCCGGCAAGAGCCATCAAATCCGGTACGGCCGTGAGGTACCAGTACGTGTAGCAAATCTTGGCATGGCCCATGTAGGTGGATAGCGCCAGCATCATCTGCTCGATATCGGTGCCATCGGCATGCCAGAGGATCATGCGCCGGACGGCAAAGGTATGCCTCAGGTCGTGCAGGCGCGGCGCATCGTGCGCGCCACGATTGATCAAACCGAGACTGTCACGTAACGCAGTGAAGACGCGGTGAGCCTGGCGGTCGCCGAGCGGTTGCCCCAGGCGACGGCCGCGGCTACTGACAAGGAACGGGGTTTCCGGTGTTGATCGAACGTGCCGCACACGCTCCCGCCGATAGCGCGTCATCGCCTCCACCGTACTGGGATGCATGGGTAACTGCCGAGACTTGGCGAACTTGGTTTGCCGTATGGTCAGCATCCCGCGCTTGAGATCGACATCGGCATCGCGCAGGTGAATGGCTTCGGACACACGCAATCCGCTCGATGCCATCAGACCGAATAGCGCCTCGTAGGTAGCCGGGCGCAAGCTGTTGCGCGGTCCGAGTTGACGGGCCGCCGACAGCAATTCGATGATCTCCTCTTCGTGGTAGATGTGCGGCGCCACACGACCGGGTACAGGCCCGAAGATTGACTCGTCCGGCACCTCGGTATCCGGCTCGAACTGACTCAGGTATCGCGCAAATAGCCGCACCCTCTCCAGTCGACGCGCCCAGGTGCCTGGTGTTTCCCGGTTTCCCTTGTCGTGCCGTGCCCAATCCGCCATCAATTCGACGGTCAGTGCTCCGCGGTGATGCCGGCTGGCCACGTAGCGCGCAAAGCCAGACAAGAGCGAATCCCACGACCGCAACTCAAATCCAAGGCGACGGCGCTCGGCAAGAAAGTCATCGATCCTTGCCTGCAGGCTGATGCGCCGGCTCATGATCCGCTCCCTGGCCATGGCAACGGCACGGCGGACAGTTTCGGCGTGTCGAGCTTGGCGTAGATCAGCGTCGTGTTCAGCGAACGGTGCCGCAGTACATCAGCCACTTCCTTGAGCGAACTACCGTTCTCCACCAGACGACAAGCCAGCGTGTGGCGCAGTGAATGCGCGCTGTAATGCATCAGGCCAATTCGGCGGCAGGCGCGTTTGATCACCTTCTGGATCGCTGTCGACGTAATGGGCTGATCGTGCTCACCCAGGCATCGGACGAAGACCGCCGAATTGCTGGTGAGTGGGCGTTCATGTTGCAGATAGTCGGCCAGCGCCTGCCCGGTTTCCATCGGCAACGGAAGGATGTCCTGACGCAGCGACTTCGTACCCCGGAGCATCACCGTGCCTGCAATCCAGTCGATGTCGCTGATCATGAGATGAGCAATTTCTCCAGCACGCAGCCCCATGTCCAGCGCACAGCGGACGATGGCGTAGCCACGCTTCGGTGATCGCCGAACCGCAACGAAGGATTTCAACAGGCGGTCAACCTCGTTCGGCTTGAGCGCGCGTGGCAATGACGCCAGCCTCCAGTGAACAGGGTTTGTGATCACCGCCGTCAGTGCTCCGACCTGGTCGCCGCAGGTCGTACGGTAACGGAAGTAGCTACGCAATGCCGACGCCAACTGCGACGCGTTGGATGGTGTCCGACGCACGTCCAGTTGGTCGGCAATGAACCGGCGCACGTCCTCGGGGTACAGCCTGGCAATATCGACAGGGCAACCCGCGAACTTCTGATGCAGGAAGCGCCCCAAAATCAGACACCGATGGCTCCGCGTCCCTGCGGCCAACCCGCGCACGTCGCAAAGGTGTTCGTCGTAACGGCGCAACTCCTCGATGATGCAGCCCGAGAGCGCCTCGGTTTGCCCCGCCCTTGGCGTGGCCTGTTGCAGAGTGATTCGGTTCATAACGGTCTCCTGAAGTAGAACCACTACTTCAGACGACCGCAGAAATTATGTCGACCTTGTTGTTACATCAATACCTGAAGAACACCTCGCAGCAACCCTTTGGAAGGCTGGCACCCATACCATTCCACATAATCGAGAGGTCAGCATAAGTGCCCCAAGCGGTAGTAGGTTTTTCCAATCAAACTGGCCCTTAGCAGTCACTGATAGGGCATGAATCTATTGGACGATGGGCCGAGACGTTGGAGCCACGTACCAGAGCCGCTAGACTTCACCCGATGTACTTCCGCATATTCATTTCCCTGCTGATTGCTCTGGCCAGCTTCGGGGCCCGTGCGGCACCGACCATGCTGCACGATCTGGCTGTGCTGACCGACAAGGCCGGTACGCTAACGATTGAAGCGGTTGCTGGCACCGACCCCGCTCAGTTCAAGTCGCTGCCCAGTGGCGGCTTTGCTGGCGGCTTTACCCGCACCACGCACTGGTTTCGTTTTACGGTCGGGCGTGCCGGTGAAACCTGGCTCGACATCCAGCCGCCCGTGCTTGACGATTTGCGCCTGTTCGAGCCCGACCCACAGCGCGCCGGCGCCTGGCTGGAGCGCCGCGCTGGCGACACGCTGGCGTTTGCCGCGCGCGAAGTGCCGTACCGCAGCTTTGTTTTCAAGCTGCGCCACGCCGACGCCACGCCGCACACCTACTACCTGCGTTTGGTCACCACCAGCAGCGCTGTGCTGTCTGCACGTCTGATGACGCCCGACGACTTTATTACCACCACCACCACCGAATCCAACCTGCTGATGGCCAGTCTGGCGCTGGTATTGGTTCTCGCGCTGCTCAGCATCAATTCATGGGCCTGGTCGCGCAATTCGCTGACGCCGTGGTTTGTTGCCACGCTCCTCATTTTTGCCGGGCACCTGATGGGTAGCAGTGGCTTTTTGCAGCAATACCTGTTCCCCTCGACGCCACAGGTCAGCTTCTACTGGGTTGGCGCCTTCACATTTCTGCTCATCAGCAGCAATTACGGCCTTTATCGACGACTGTTTGGCGTTGAACGGGAGCGACCCATCCTGTATTGGGGCTATGAACTCAACTGCTGGCTGCCCTTGCTCGCCATGCCCTTGGCACTGATGGGTTGGCAGACCGAAATCCTGCCCTTGTTCCTCAACGTCAGCATTCTCATGACCGGCGTGGGCTGCGTTCTGGCCGTCCAGCTATGGCGGCGCGGCGAATCTGGCAGCGGCGCCATGCTGCTGGCCAATTTTGTCAGCTTTGCCGGCGTGCTGGTGTTCATGCTCCACGCACTGGGCCTGCTCGCTGGCGGCTTTTTCGTCTGGCACAGCCTGCAGTTTGCCTCGCTCGGCAGCGTGCTCGCGCTTTACGTGGCGATGGGCGCACGCTACCGCAGTGTCAGCGATGCCCGCGTCAAGGCCGAGCAGGACGTCAGGCATGAGCATGCAGAGCGCATCCGTCAGGGGCAATTTCTGGCCATGCTGGCGCACGAACTGCGTACCTCGCTGTCCGTGCTGCGCCTGGCCATTGGCAGCCAACCGATGACGCCCAAGACCATTGACAGGGCCGAGCGCGCCATGAACAGCATGATCGATGTGATAGACCAGTCGGTGCAGGTCGAAAGACTCGCCGACGGCCAGGTCAAGATCGAGCGAATGCCTTGCGATATGGTTCTGCTGGTCAAGTCGGTCATTGCCGACAGCCGCGACCCCACGCGCATCCGCGCCCGCCTGGCTGATTCGCTCTCGCTCGACACCGATGGCCGACTGCTGCGCATCGTCATGGCCAATCTGCTGGACAACGCCCTGAAGTACGGCAAGGCCGGCGAGCCGGTGGATGTTGACCTCATCGCCGATGGCGCACACCTGCGCCTGGTGGTTGGCAACGCCATCGGCAGTGCCGGCGCACCCGATCCGCAGCGTGTTTTTGAGAAATACTACCGGGCGCCGCAGGCACATAGCTTCACCGGCTCCGGCCTGGGGCTGCACATTTCCCAAGCACTGGTGCGCTTGCTCGGGGGTGAACTGCGCTACCTGCCAAACGGTGATCGAGCCCTGTTTGAATTGCACCTGTAAGCGCAAGCGGGTTGTCATTGCCACCCAGTTCATTGCGGGCTTGACCCGGGATCCAGGGTGTGCGTGGCACTGGATCCCGGGTCAAGCCCGGGATGACAACCTAACAGTCCGGGATGACAACCTAACAGTCCGGGATGACAACCTAACAGCCCGGGATGACAGATGCCCAGCCTGGGATGACAGCTGCCCAGTCCGGGATGACAAACGCAAGTATTTGCAAACAAACAGGAATACGACTAATATGGCCATGTTGGCCGTTATGGCTAATTCACGGAGTTAAATATGCTGACATTGACCTCGGTTGAGGCGCAAAGCCGATTTGGCGAATTGATCGACCGCTCGCAACGCGAGCCAATCCAGGTTACCCGGCGGGGTCGACCCGTGGCCTATGTCATTTGCGACCAGGACATGCAGGCCTTAAACGATTTAAGCGCCCGCCGCGCAGCGGCAAGTAACTGGTTCGCGCAATATAGCGCGAGCCTCGCACAGCAGCAGGCGCCGGACCCGCAGGCCTTGGCTGTGCTGACCGATGCCGACGTGAATCAGTTGGTGCATGAGCTTCGATAGAACCATCGTCATCGACACCGGCGTGTTGATCAGTGCGGCCATCCGACCCCAATCGGTACCCGCACTGGCGCTGGAGCGGGCTTTGTGCCACTACGAGGTGTGTGCGTCACCTGCCACTTTGGGCGAGTTGCAACAGGTGTTGCTGCGTCCAAAATTTGACCGCTATGCCGGCAAAAGCCAGCGACAAGCCTTTCTGGACGGCATCATGCCGCACCTGCGCATGGTTGAGGTTACCCAGAACATCGCGGAATGTCCTGATCCCAAAGACGACAAATTTCTGGCGCTTGCCCTGTCGGTGAACGCCGAACTGATCCTGGCCAGCGACCCGCACCTGACGCAGATGCACCCGTGGCGCAGCATTCCCATACTGCCGCCCGCTGCCTTTCTGGTGGGTTCACGCTAATCGCGTGACCCGCACCTGTAAGCAGTTGCAAGTTTTGCCGGGCCGAGCTTGATCTAATTGCTGCCATGAGGATTGCTTCCAAGAACTCCTGCCTCAAGATTGCCATCGTTGAGGACCATGAAGACCTGCGCGAACTGTTTGTCGATTTCCTGACGGAGCAAGGACACGCGGTCTCCGGCTTCGGCTGTGCCGACGATCTGGACGAGTGCCTGGCTGGCGAGACGGTTGACCTGCTCATCCTTGACCTGAATCTGCCCGGTGAAGACGGCTACAGCATTGCCAAGAGGTTGCGCGCTGCCCATCGTGACATCGAAATCCTCATGCTGACAGCCCGCACCGCCGTTGCAGACCGCGTGAAGGGCTATGTCTGTGGCGCCGACAATTACCTGACCAAGCCGGTTTCAACGAAGGAGCTGATGGTCGTCGTTGACAGCATGATGCGCCGGGTGGTGGATGCACGTGAGCGCATGGAACACGTCACGGTCGATACGGCGCGCTTGCAGCTGATCGGGCCGGCTGGCAGCGTGGCCCTGACGCCGCCCGAGTTGCTGCTGCTCAAGAACCTGGCCGAGGCGCCAGGCTGCAAGCTCCCGTACTGGCGCATGCAGGAGTTGCTTAAGATAGAGCCGGACGAAAGCGGCAAAGGCGCGCTTGAAGTGCGCATCTCGCGCCTGAAGAAGAAAATGCACGAAGTCGGCGCCCCCGACCCGGCGATCAAGTCGCTGTGGAAAGAAGGCTACCAGCTCTGCCTGCCAGTGCAACTGCTGCACTGACGAATATCCAATTCATGGATCGCCACGGGCTATTGCCTCGTCGATGACGGGGCGGTTGTCATCGTCAGTGCTGCGTATTCCAGGGGTTGATGACAGTCAAACCAGCGGCTTCAAAGGGGCTGGTGTCTCGCGTTGCAACCACCAAACCGTGGGTCATGGCCGTCGCGGCAATGTAGCCGTCTGCGCTCGATATAGCCTTACCCCCGACCCGCGCACGGGCGCGAAGCACCGCGTAGGCTTCCGAGGCTGCTGCATCAAAAGGCAGGATTCGACCAACAAACAAAGGCAAGATGCGTTGCTCAAGACTGGTTTGCAGCGTGTCTCTTCGTTTGCCCGGCGGCAGCGCCGCAATGCCAAAACGCAACTCAGCCAGGCTGATGGTTGACAGAAAAAGCGTTTCGACAAGTTGCGCGTCTATCCAGGTCAACACGGCCGCATCAGCGGTTAGCTTCAATGGCTCAGAAACAACGTTGGTATCGAGAAGAATCATTCAAAGCTCATCGGCTCTGCGGCTGACTTGTCGCGCTCGACCTCAAGGTCAAAGCCTCCAACTTGCTGGCCGATTTCAGCCAACAGAGAACCCAGCTTGATTCGGCCTTCTGGTCTTACCACGCTCTCAAGAATGGCCCGGACTTCGGCCTCGGTGCTTCGGCCCGCCATGGCTGCGCGCACACGCAAAGCGCGATGCGTCTCCTCAGGCAAGTTGCGAACAGTGATTGATGGCATTGAGTATGCTTTCTGAAAGTTGACTCATTGATTGCATTGTAACCATTATGCAATCACTTTGCCGCCAGTCTGGTTCTGCTCGGCAATCCATGCCCCCGCCTGTAAGCAGTTGCAAGTTTTGCCGATTCCGATTTGCTGAAATCGGGGTATGGACAAATCCACAGAGCAAAGTACGCCATGACAAAACCTTCAACAAGCATCGCTGCACTGCTGTTTTTGCTGCTGCCATGGACCTGCCAAGCGGCTGCGCTGGAGGCGCTTATTGCGGCGGCGCTAGATGCACATCCTGCGATTCAGGCTCAGCAGGCGCAGCAGGACGCCGCGCAGGCCGGCGTGCAAAGTGCCCGATGGCAGTACTACCCGACGGCCTCCCTCGCCATGGAAAAGGCCACTGCAACGGGGTCGGACCCCGCCTATCTGGGCGACAGCAGCGTATCCACATTGCGCTTGCAGCAGCCGCTGTGGAGCGGCGGACGCTTGAGCGCCGGTCTGGAACGGGCGCAGGCCGGGCTGCTGGTCAGCCGCGCATCGCTCGAAGAGACGCGCCAGCAGCTTGCGCTGCGGGTGGTGCAAGCCTATAGCGACTGGTTGGCGGCCCATCTCAAGATTCAGGCCAACGAAAAAAGTCTGGCCACCCATGTGAACCTGCACGCTCAGGTGCAACGGCGCATCGAGGAAGGCGCCTCGGCGCAAAGCGATCTGATGCTGGCGGTTGCCCGTCTCAAGTCACTTGGCGCCGACCTGGCGGCCGTGCGTGCCCAAAGAGACATTGCGCTGGTCCATCTGGAGCAGTTGTTAGGACGCCGGGTCCAAGCGCAGGAGCTCAGCGCCGCAATGGCCAAGCCACGCGGGCTGCCGGCCGCCTTGCCGGCCTTGCTCGATCGGGCACTGGAGCAGCACCCCGCCATCCAGCGGGCCAAGGCGCAGGCCAGTGTGCAGGAGGCTGGCGTTGCCGAGCGGCGCGCCGAACTCAAGCCCGAGGTTTATCTGCGTGTTGAACGCCAATATGGCAACTACACCTACAGCGGCGCAGCGCCTGAGAGCCGGATCTTCATCGGCCTGAGCAGTCGTCTGGGTGCCGGCTTGTCCAGCCTGTCCAATGTGGATGCGGCAAAAGCGCTGCATCAAGCGGCGCTGGCTGACGTCATGGCGCAAAGCCGCGCGGTCAGCGAGCAGGTGCTGTCTGACCACAGTCTGGTGCAGGTATCGCAGGACCGGCTCGATGCACTCAAGGCCTCGCTCGGTGCTGCCACCGAGGTTTCCGAGTCCTACGAGCGGCAGTTTCTGGCCGGTCGCAAGTCTTGGCTCGACGTCATGAACGCCGCACGCGAAACAGCACAAACCGAAGTCCAACTGGCCGACATCCAGTCCACTTATATGCTCGTTAGCTGGCGCCTGGCGCTCTACACCCAGGGGCTGGCAGCCATGCTTGCCAGGCGCTCATGAAAGCTCCTTCCGATAGCGTCCCGCAACTGCTGCACTGTCTAGCGCGGCTGGCCCAGTTGCAGCACGAAAGCGTGGATCGACTGGCACTGCAGGAAGCGGCCGAAGCGGCACTGTTGAAGCCAGCAGACGATCCGCAGGGCCAGCTCAAGACAGTGACGCGACACCTTCATGTTGGCGCCCCGCGCTGGCTTGCCACACCCGACCCGGTGCTGGTGCCGGCGTTCATCCACGCGCACAGCGGCGCGCGCGCCGGGCAGTGGGGCGTGTTGCGTGGCAAGAACGCGCAGGACCAATGGGTCAGTGAATGGCTGGATGAAGCGGGCAAGCGCTGGGTCGAGGAAACCAGCGCCGAGACGTCCGCCCAGACTTTCGCCGTGCTCAAGCTGGCGCCGCCCTTTGTTGCCAGCGCCAGCCCGATCTACCAGCTCATCCGCCATGAGGTCTTTTCCCGCGACAAACTGATCCGCGAAGCGGTGCTGGGCGGCTTGATGATCAACCTGATTGCCCTGGCCACCTCGTTTTACAGCATGCAGGTGTATGACCGCGTGGTGCCCACCGGCGGCTTGCAGACCCTGCTGGTGTTGACGCTGGGCGTGCTTGCCGCCGTTGCCTTCGAACTGGTGGCGCGGCGTGTTCGCACCAGCATCTACGACCGCTTGATTGAAGAAATCGACCAGCGCCTTGCGCGTACCGTCTTCATGCGCTTTCTCGCTATCCGGATGGACCAGCTGCCGCAAAGCGTGGGTGCGTTGGCGGCACAGATGCGTGGCTACGAAACGGTGCGCGGCTTCTTTACCTCGGTTACCAGCAATTTTCTGGTCGATGCGCCGTTCGCACTTCTGTTCACCGGCGTCATCGCCATGGTTGCCGGCAGCCTGGCCCTGGTTCCGCTGACCTTCTTCGTCCTGTGTCTGGCCCTTGGCCTGTACTACCGCAGGCGGATCGACAACTTTGCCGGCAAGGCCATGCTGGCGAGCAACGAGAAGACCGGCCTGCTGGTGGAAACCGTCGAAGGGGCCGAGACCATCAAGTCCGGGCAGGGCGGCTGGCGCATGCTCTCGCGCTGGATGAAAACCACCGACGCCGCGCGTGGCCACGAACTTGAGATGCGCAATATCAGCGAGCATTCGCAGCACCTGACGGCCGCGTTTCAACAGGTCTCCTACGTTCTGATCACTGCAGTTGGTGCCTTGATGGTCAGCCGTGGCGAACTTACCATGGGCGGCCTGATGGCCTGCTCGATCCTGTCGGGCCGCATTCTTGCGCCGGTCGCTGCCATCCCGGCACAACTCCTGCAGTGGTCGCATGCTCGTGCGGCGCTGCAGGGGCTGGACCGGCTCTGGTCGCTGCAGGATGACCATCACGGACAGGAAGAGGCGATTGCGGTCGAGAATCTCCAGGGCCGTTACCGCTTTGAATCCGTCGTTGCCCGCTACGGCGGCAACCAGGCATTGGCGGTGGCCGATCTGGCCATTGAGCCCGGCGAGAAGATCGGTGTGCTCGGTCCGGTCGGTGCCGGCAAGACCACATTGCTGCGCCTGCTGTCGGGTATGTACAAGCCGCAGGAGGGGCGCATCCTGCTCGACGACGTTGATCTGGCGCACATTGCCAAGCCGGTACTGGCCGAGCGCGTAGGCTATGTACAGCAGGACGGCCGCCTGTTTGCCGGCACGCTGCGCGACAACCTGATCCTGGGTCAACTCGACCCGGGCGATGAATCCATTTTGCGCGCAGCGCAGCAGACCGGCTTGCTGCAAAGTGTGATCAAACAACATCCCAAGGGCTTGAACCAGGAGATTTTCGAGGGCGGCAGCGGCCTCTCAGGCGGGCAACGCCAACTCGTCAATCTGACCCGCGCTTTCCTGCGCCAGCCACTTATCTGGCTGCTCGATGAGCCGACCGCCTCGATCGACCGTGCTCTCGAACAGCACGTCACGCAGGCACTCAAGTTTGCGCTCAAACCCGAAGCCACGCTGGTGCTGGTCACGCACAAGGCCGAGATGCTGGATCTGGTAGACCGGCTCATCGTCATCGCCGATCACCGCATCGTGCTCGACGGCCCCAAGGCACAGGTTTTGCAGCAACTGCAGGGCACAGCACAAAGGGCAGCAGCATGAGTACCGCAACGCAGACACCAGGGCGCCGGCCGGTCTCCATGACGCTCTTGCTGCTGGTCGGGCTGGCCTTTTTTACGGTCTGGGCGGCACTGTTTGAAATCGACCAGACCGTGCGTGCCCAAGGCCAACTCATACCCAGTGCGCGCACCCAGATCATCCAGGCCGCCGACGGCGGCGTGTTGTCAAGAATCCTGGTTCACGAAGGGCAAAGCGTGGCGGCCGGAGAGCTACTGGCGATCCTGGAAAAGCAACGCCCACACGCCGCCTACGAAGAAAGCCGGGCCAAAAACGCAGCGCTGCTGGCGGCTCTTGCCCGTGCCGAGGCAGAGGCCAACGGCACCAGCCCCGATTTCAGCCGGCTGGCCAGGGTTTTTCCGCAATTTGTGGCGGTTCAGCAATCGCTTTATGCGCAGCGCAAGCGCAGTGTGCAGGAAGAGCTGGCGACCTTGCAGGAGTCCCTGGAAATGGCCCAGGATGAATTGCGCATGAACGAGACTCTGCTCAAGACCGGCGACATCAGCCGCCTCGAAGTGATGCGTGCCAAGCGCCAGGTCAGCGAGTTGCAGGGGCGCATCAATGCGACGCGCAACAAGTATTTGCAGGACGCCCGTCTGGAGGCCAGCAAGCTGGCCGAAGAACTGTCATCGAGCCGTTACAAACTCGATGAACGGCAGAACATTCTCAGCCACGCCGAGCTCACAGCGCCGGTGGCCGGCATCGTCAAATACCTCAAGGTCAACACCATCGGCGGCGTGCTGCGCAGTGGCGATGAGCTGATGCAGATCTCGCCAACCGATGGAGGCATGGTGATCGAAGTCAGGATCAACCCCGCTGATATCGGTCAGCTAAAGCCGGGCCTGCCGGCTTTGGTCAAGCTCGACGCTTTTGACTACTCGATTTACGGCACGTTGCACGGCACGCTGAGTTACATCAGTGCCGACACCCTTGCCGAGCAAGGCGTCAACGGTCAAATCAGCAACAGCTACCGCGCCCACATCCGGCTCGACGCCGAGGCGAATCAGCGTAACGCCAAGCTGGCCGACGTGGCGCTCAAGCCGGGTATGACCTCCACCGTGGACATACGCACCAACAGCCGGTCGGTATTGCAGTACCTCGCCAAGCCCGTGTTCAAGGCATTTGGCGGGGCGATGAATGAACGTTGAAGAAACCAACAGCACGATGGAATTGAGGCCCGAATTGAAATGGCTAATCTAGGCAAACTAACAGAGCCGCCACAGGCTTACGCATTCGCGCTGCACAACGGCAAGACCACCCTGGCCCTCAAGCCCGGTCAGCCCAAAGTCATCAAGGCACGGGCCGGCGAACACTACCGCGTGGTGAAGATGAAGGCAGGCGAGGAGCAGTTGCTCGACAACGTGATCGCCAGCCGAAATGGCGACGACCTGCAGCTCAGATACGCCGACGGCATTGCCCTCACACTGGAGAACTACTACGCCGTGTGCAAGGCGGCGACCTGTGAGGTCACACTGCCCGGACGTGACTCGGCAACCTACCAAATCGATGGCGACAAAGCAGCCGTCGCCGCGCTCGGCGACGGCTTGGCACTGGCCTACGCGCACGGCAGCCGTGATGCCTTGCTGGCGCTGGCGCAAGGCGCCACGCAACAACTCCTGAGTGGCCTAGCAGGTAACGAAATTACTTACATTCCCACTGCCTCGCATGGCATCGCCAGCGTCATGCCATCGAATATGGGCAGCGCCGAAATGCTCGGCGTTTTAGGTGGCGGACTGCTGCTGGCCGCAGCGGGTAGCGGCGGTGGCACAGCCGCGCCGGTCACGCCCGTCGCACACAACATCGTCGTTGTGTCGGTCATCGCCGGCCCACTGCTGGCCGGCAACGGCCTCACGGTAAACCTCTATCAGGCCGATGGCAGCACCTTGCTCGGCAGCACCACGCTCAGTGACAGCGGCAACTGCAGTTTCGACGTCGGCACCTACACCGGCGTGCTCATCGCCAAGGTCCGCGACGACGACAGTGGCGCCAGCATCAACGACTACGTGGACGAAACCAGTGGACAGCCGCGCGACCTCACCGCCAGTCTAATGGCGCTGGGCGTGGCCAGCACCGGCACGACCAACCTCAACATCAATGCGCTGACCACCGTGGCGGCGCTGAAGGCGGGCGCCGTGTATGCCGGCGCCAGCGCGCAAGCGATCACAGCCGCCGCAGTGGTGCAGACCAACGACGCAGTGGCCAGCGCCTTCGGTCTGGTCGACCTCGCCGGCACGAGCATCGTCACCACCGTGGACGCCAGCGGCAAACCCAACCCGGCCTACACCCCGGAGAGTCTGACTCCAGGTGAAAAATACGGTGCCGTGCTGGCCGCCCTGTCTGGCGTCGATGCCGCCAACAGCGGCAATACCCAGACCACCATCGACAACCTTAGCAGCAACCTGACTGTCAGCGGCAGCAGCGGGACCCTTGCTAGTGGCACTGTTGAAGAACTCATCGTCGGCGCGCGCACAGCCGCCAGCACCACCAGCGGTAGCAACAACACCAGCCTGACTGCGGTGGTCTCGAACCTGACCACCCAAACCAGCGCAACGGTGAGCATCGACCACATCGCGGGTGACGACGTCATCAACCTGAGCGAACAAACCAGCAACCTCACTGGCAGCGCCGTCAGCGGCGCAACAGTCAGTCTGGGCTTCGGTGGACTGACTCAGGCGGCCACGGTCAATGGCACAAGCTGGAGCTACACCCTGACGGCTGCCGACACCAACGCCATGGGTCAGGGCGGTGAGACCATCAGTGCCACTGCCACCCTGAGCGGCGGCAGCACGGCTACGGCCACACGCAGCATCGCCGTGGACACCGTGGCGCCGACCATCAACGTCACCGGCACCGCCATCATCTACGCTACTGGCATACAGAACAGCCTGCTCAACGCTGGTGACGTCGTCAGCGTTAGCGTCAGTATGAGTGAGGCGACCTGGGTAACCGGCACGCCACAACTTTCGCTCGCCATCGGTGGCACTACCGTTGTTGCCAACTACGTTTCAGGCAGCGGAACTTCGGTGCTGGTTTTCAGCTACACCATTCTGTCCGGGCAGAACGACAGCGACGGCATCAGCATCGTCGCCGACAGTCTGGCGCTCAATGGCGGCACACTGAAGGACCTCGCCGGCAACCCAGCCGCTTTGAGTCATGCCGCTGTGTTGGACGACGCCAGCTACATGGTTGATACCTCGGTGCCGGCAGCGCCGAGCATTAATATGGTGGCAGGCGACAACATCATCAGCGCCGGCGAAACTGCGAGCACCCTCACCGGCAGCAACGAAGGCGGCGCCAGTGTCAGCCTCAGCATCGGTGGCAACCTGCGCAGCGCCAGCGTCAGCGGCACGAGTTGGAGCTACACGCTGACGGGCGACGACATCACGGCGATGGGGCAGGGCAGCGAAACCCTCAGTGCCACGCAGACCGATGCCGCTGGCAACACCAGCACAGCCGGCACGCGCAACATCAGCGTCGCAATCGACACCAGCCCCCTGGCACCTCCGGTGATCAGTACGGTGGCTGGCGACAACATCATCAACGCCGCAGAACAGAGCGGCCTGCTTATCGGTGGCACTGCTGAAGCCAGCGCCAACGTGGCCCTGACTTTGGGCGGCCAACCCCGCAACGTCACGGCCGATGGCAGCGGCGCCTGGAGCTACAGCGTTGTGGCCGACGACATCACGGCCATGGGACAGGGCAGCGAGACCCTCAGCGCCATCGCCACCGATGCAGCCGGCAATATCAGCACAGTGGGTACGCGCAGCATCAGCATCGATACGATCGTCCCCACGGTCAGAAACCTCGCAAGCGAGGCGATCGGCATCCAGAACAACCTGTTCAACACGGGCGATGTGGTCAGTGTCACGGTGAACCTGTCCGAGGCCGTCACCGTGCTCACCAGCGGCGGCACGCCCACACTGGCACTCAACATTGGCAATGACAGCGTCAATGCAAGCTACGCTGCCAGCGCCAGCAGCAGCACCGTGCTGGTGTTCAAGTACACACTTCTGGCCGGGCAGACCGATGACAACGGCATCAGCATAGCCGCCAACAGCATTTCGCTCAACGGTACCACCATCAAGGACGCCATCGGCAACCCCGCCACCCTGAGCCACAGCGCGCAGGCCGACAACGCCGGCATCACGGTGGATGCCGTGGCACCCACGCTCAGTATCAGCAGCGATGTCAGTGCCCTCGGTGTGGGCGAGACCGCCGCCATCACCTTCAGCTTCAGCGAAGACCCTGGTACCACGTTTGAAGCTGCTGACATCACGCTCAGCAACGGCACCCTTGGAAGCCTCAGCGGCAGCGGCCTGACCCGCAGCGCCACCTTCACCCCTGGCGCCGGCCTCACATCGGCCAGCGCCGACATCAGCGTAGGCGTCGGCGCCTACAGCGACGCCGCAGGCAATGCTGGCGGGGCCGGCAGCAGCCCGTCCATCAGCATCAACACCAGAGCGCCCGGCGTCGACAGCGTGGCCATCAGTTCCGCCAGCGGCGACCAAAACAGCACCCTGAACGCCGGCGACGTGCTCAGCGTCACGGTCAACATGACGCAGACCATTATTGTCACAGGCACGCCGCAACTCGTGCTTAACATGGGCGCTGCTGCTGGAGTTGGCGGTACCCTGGTGTATGCCGACTACGCCTCCGGCAGTGGCAGCAAGGCACTGGTTTTCAACTACACCATCCTGGCCGGCCAGACCGACAGCAGCGGCATCAGCATCCCCGACGGCAGCCTGGGCCTTAACAGCGGCGCCAACCTTGCAACACTCAAAGACATTGCCGGCAACAATGCGACGCTGAGTTTCACCGGCGTGGCCGACAACGCCGCTTACCTGGTCGACACCACCGCGCCGACCGTCAGTGTGGCGCCTGTCATCACGTCGGCCAGCGGCATGCAAAACGGCCTGCTCAACGCGGGCGACATTGTCAGTGTCAGCCTCACCATGAGCGAAGCCAGCTTTGTTAAAGGGGTGCCGACGCTGGCGCTCGATGTTGGCGGCACCGAGGTGCAGGCAACTTACGCTTCGGGCAGCGGCAGCACAGACCTGGTGTTCAACTACGCGGTGCCAGACGGCCAGACCGATGCCACTGGTATCAGCATCAAGCAAGACGGGCTCACGTTACCCGGCAGCGCCTCTATCACAGACGCTGCCGGCAACGCCGCCACACTCACCCACGCCGCGGCGGGCCACAACAGCGCCTACAAGGTGGACACCACGGCGCCGGCCGTCACCGGCGTGGCCATCAGTTCGGCTGTTGGCAAGGTCGGCAGCAATCTGAACGCGGGTGATGTGCTCAGTGTCACCGTCACGATGAACGACAACACCGTGGTGAATACCACGGGCGGCACACCACAACTGGCGCTCAACATCGGTGGCAGCACGGTCCAGGCCAGCTACGCTTCCGGTTCCGGCGGCACGGCGCTGGTTTTCAACTACACCATCCAGAGCAGCGACGCCGACGCCGACGGCATCAGCATCGCTGGCAACAGCCTCTCGCTCAACGGCGGCACGCTCGCCGACAGCGCCGGCAATGCCGCCACGCTGGCCCATGACGCCGTGGCTGCCAACGCTGGCTATCTGGTGGACAACCACGCACCCAGCATCGGCAGCGTCGTATTCAGTTCGGCTACCGGTATCGATGGCAACACGCTCAATGCCGGCGACGTGGTCAGCGTCACTGTCAACATGAGCGAGGCCACCACGGTCTCCGGTGTGCCGCAACTCGCGCTCGACATCGGCACCATCGGGTCTGGTGGCAGCAAGGTTTATGCGCATTACGATTCCGGCAGTGGCACCACGGCGCTGGTATTCAAGTACACGATACTCATCACCGAAGACGATGCCAACGGCATCAGCATCGCCGCCGATAGCCTCTCCCTAAATGGCGGCACGCTGACCAATGCACAGGGCAACGCCGCCAACTTGACGCACCTTGCGGTGGCCGACAACCCAGCCTATCTGGTCCTCAACGACAGCGTGGCGCCCAGCATCGGCAGCGTTGCCGTCACGTCGGCCAGCGGCATCCAGGGCGGCCTGCTCAACGCCGGCGACGTGGTCAGCGTCACCGTGAACATGAGTGAGACCACCTTCGTTGGCGGCACGCCGACACTGGGCTTGAGCATCGGTGGCACAGCCGTGACGGCGAGTTATGTTTCTGGCAGCGGCAGCTACGCGCTGGTGTTCAACTACACCATTCAGGCCGGCCAGACGGACTCCAGCGGCATCAGCATCCCCAGCGGCAGCATTGCCCTGAACAGCGGCACGCTGAGCGACCGCACCGGCAACGCCGCTGCGCTGAGCTTCACCGGCGCCAGCGCC
>CAMBRI010000037.1 GCA_945870205.1 Sulfuritalea hydrogenivorans sk43H
GCGGAAAGCTACCTGCGCAGCAATGCCTCGCGCCTGGGTGCCTCGCGTTTGCGCCACACCCTGAAAACGCGCGGCGTGGCGCCCGAAATGATCGAGGAACAATTGGCGCAGGCCGACCTGCCCGACGAGCTCGAGCGTGCCCGCGCCGCCTGGAGCCGAAAGTTCTCAGCCGCTCCGTCCAACCCGAAGGAATGGGCGCGCCAGGCGCGCTTTCTGCAAAGCCGGGGATTTGCCGGCGACATCGTGCGCCGTTTGCTCAAGCAGCCACTGGAGGTGGAGGGCGAATGAAAATTCACGTCCCTGGCCAGATCCCCCTCGGCTACGATACCCATGTTGCACCACCCAAGGTCGCCGTCGCTCCTACCGCCACGCTCTCGGCGCACAATCTGCGCAAGAAATACAAGTCGCGGACGGTCGTGACCGACGTCTCGTTCGAGGTCGCCGCCGGAGAAGTAGTGGGCTTGCTCGGCCCCAACGGTGCCGGCAAGACCACCTGCTTCTACATGATCGTCGGACTGGTCGCCGCCGACGGCGGTGAAATCCGCATCGAGAACGCTGGCGAGCAGGTGCGCCTCACGCACATGCCGATCCACCAGCGCGCCAAACTCGGGCTTTCGTATCTGCCGCAGGAAAACTCGGTGTTCCGGAAACTCACGGTGGCCGAGAACGTGCGCGCCGTGCTCGAGTTGCAAAACCTCGACGAAGCCGCGATCGATGAGCGGGAAGAAGTCCTGCTGCAGGAACTGCACATCACCCACATCCGCAAAAGCCTCGCCGCTTCGCTGTCCGGTGGCGAACGCCGCCGCGTAGAAATCGCCCGCGCCCTGGCGACCAGCCCGCGCTTCATCCTGCTCGATGAGCCGTTTGCCGGCGTCGATCCGATTGCCGTGATCGACATCCAGAAGATCATCCGCTATCTGAAGGAAAGCGGCATCGGCGTCCTGATCACCGATCACAATGTGCGCGAAACCCTGGGCATCTGCGATCGCGCCACCATCATCAACGCCGGCGAAGTACTTGCCGCTGGACACCCGGCCGAGATAGTCGATAATGAAAGTGTGCGCCGGGTTTATCTCGGCGAGCACTTCAGAATGTAAGCCCAAGAACAAGAAAAATGAGGCAAGGACTCCAACTCAGGCTTTCGCAGCATCTGGCACTGACGCCGCAGTTGCAGCAGTCGATCAGGCTGTTGCAGTTGTCGACGCTTGAGTTGAATGCCGAGATCGATCAGGCGCTGCAGGAAAATCCCCTGCTGGAAAGGGATGAGCCCGGCGAAGTCGCGTTCAACCCCGCCAGCGACGCACTGGCGACGCCGCAGACCGTCACCCCGACCGAAAGCGACGAACGTCAGGAAGCGCGCGGCGGCGATGACGAAGGCTGGGGCATGGATTTCTCCGGGAGCCACGGTCAGCGCGATCCCAACGACGACGATATGGATAGCGGCGAATCCCAGGCCGCGTCGATCTCCCTGCGCGAACATCTGGGAGCGCAGGTGGCAATGACGCAGTTGCCGGAACGGGAGCGGGCGCTGGTCGGTTTCCTGATTGAAGCACTGAACGACGACGGCTACCTGACGCAACCGCTCGAGGAACTGATCGACCTGCTGGTCGCCGATGATGACGAACTGCGCGAGGCGCTGCTCGAAGAACTCGGCATCGCCCTGCGCCACGTGCAGAACCTCGACCCCCCTGGAATCGGAGCGCGCAGCGCGCAGGAATGCCTTTCGCTGCAACTCAATTGCCTGCCCGCCTCGGCTACCCGCAAGCTGGCGCTGGCAATTGTCAACAATCACCTCGACCATCTGGCGGGCCGCGACTTTGCTCGCATCAAGAAATCGCTGGGCTGCGACGACGAGGAACTGCGCCTGGCGCAAACCCTGATCCGGTCGCTCAATCCACGCCCCGGTGCACAGTACGCACCGATCGACACACGCTATGTAGTGCCGGACGTGGCGGTGAAAAAACTGCATGGGCAATGGGTGGTGAGCCTCAACCGCGAAGCCATGCCTCGGCTGCGCATCAACCGCCTTTACGCCGACATCCTGCAACGCAATCGCGGCGGCGGCAGTTCGTCGGCCGGGCTTTCCAGCCAGTTGCAGGAAGCCAAGTGGCTGATCAAGAACGTGCAGCAGCGCTTCGATACCATCCTGCGCGTATCGCAGGCCATCGTCGACCGCCAGCGGGCCTTTTTCGATCACGGCGAGGTTGCGATGCGGCCGCTGACGCTGCGCGAAATAGCAGAAACGGTCAAGCTTCACGAGTCGACGATTTCACGCGTGACAACCCAGAAATACCTGGCAAGTCCGCGCGGCATTTATGAACTCAAATACTTTTTTGGCAGTCACGTCGCCACCGATACCGGCGGCGCGGCGTCCTCAACCGCAATTCGGGCGCTGATCAAGCAATTGGTCGGTGCCGAGGACGGCAAAAAGCCGCTCTCGGATGCCCGGCTTGCGGAAATCCTCGGCGAGCAGGGCATAGTCGTGGCACGTCGCACAGTAGCGAAGTACCGCGAGTTGCTCGGCATACCGCCGGTCACCCTCAGGAAAGTTCTCTGAGACAATACTTCTGACAAGGAGACATCATGAATCTCAACATCACCGGGCACCACATCGAGGTCACCCCGGCCATTCGCGAATATGTCACGGGCAAGCTCGATCGCGTGCTGCGGCACTTCGATCAGGTAACCAGTTCGCACGTCATCCTGTCGGTCGACAAACTTCAACAGAAGGCCGAAGTCACGCTCCACGTCAAGGGAAAGGACATTTTCGCCGATGCCATTGATGCAGATCTCTATGCCGCGATCGACCTGGTTACCGACAAGCTCGATCGCCAGGTGGTCAAGCACAAGGAAAAGGTCTCCAACCACAACCACGACAACAAGCGCCAGCAGGTCGAATAGCCCGCACGGCAAGCACGGAGCCAGTCGGCGGCGTTAGCGTTATACTGCCCGCCGCCGCAAGCTCCGCCGCCGCTCAATCGCATACTCGCCCCCGCCATGAATCAGATCGCCAGCCTGTTGCCACTCGACAATGTAGCGGCCAACCTCGACGCCAGCAGCAAGAAGCGCGTATTCGAGCAGGCCGGCATTCTTTTCGAGAATCATCAAGGCGTCGCTCGCAGCACGGTTTACGACGCCCTGTTCGCGCGCGAGAAACTCGGGTCTACCGGCCTCGGCCAAGGCATCGCGATCCCGCATGGCCGCATCAAGGGTCTCAAGACTCCGGTTGGCGCCTTCCTCCGCCTCGAGTCGCCGGTTCAGTTTGACGCACCCGACGGCAAGCCGGTCGCGCTCATATTCATACTGCTGGTTCCCGAGGCAGCCAACGAGCATCACCTGCAACTGCTCTCCGAATTGGCACAAATGTTCTCCGACAAGACCTTTCGAGAACAACTCGCCGCAGCTCCTGATGCTGGCGCATTGCATGGCCTGTTTGCCAATTGGCACGCCAACTAGTCGTTTCCCAGCTATTTGAACGAAACCGGGAGCGGCTCCAGCTCTCGTGGGTCAGCGGTGCCATGACCCGGGCCATATGCACCAGCGAACATGTGGTATCGCCTGCCGACCTGATCGGCCACCTCAACCTGATGCATCCGGAACGGGTACAGGTCATCGGCACGCCTGAAATCGCCTGGTCAGCCCGGCAAACGCCGGAAAAGCTGGCCCACCACATGCAGGAAATATTTACCGCCAAGCCGCCAGCCATCATTGTGGCCGATGGTTGCACGATCACCGAGGTCATGCGCCAGGGATGTGAAGCCTCGGGCACGCCCCTGCTGCAAACACCCATTTCTTCAGCCTTCGTGATCGACACCCTGCGCTATTTCGTCTCGCGCCAACTGGCCGAAACCGGAACGCTGCACGGAGTGTTCATGGATGTGCTGGGCATGGGTGTGCTGATCACCGGCGACTCGGGGGTGGGCAAGAGCGAACTCGGCCTCGAACTGATATCACGCGGACACGGACTGGTGGCCGACGACGTGGTCGATGTTTCGCGCGTTGGCTCCGACACGCTGGAAGGCCGTTGCCCGGAATTGCTCAAGGACTTCCTCGAAGTACGGGGACTCGGGCTGCTCAACATTCGCACCGTATTCGGCGAAACCGCCTGCCGGCGCAAGATGCGCCTGAAACTCATTGTGCACCTGCAAAAGCCCACTCCGGGAGTACCCGAAGCAGCGCGCCTGCCGCTCGATGCCCAGAACGAAACCATCCTGGGAGTGCCGATCAGGCGCGTAACAATCCCCGTCGCGGCCGGCCGCAACCTTGCTGTGCTGCTCGAAGCGGCAGTGCGCGCCACAGTACTGAAACTGCGTGGTATCGACAGCATGCAGGAGTTCGTCGACCGTCAGGAAGCGGCGCTTCGAGCCGACACCGGCGGCGACCCGGTCAACTAATGTCAACCAACCGCTCGGTACGACGTTAGACAAGCACGGCCCTCAAATCCTTTTTGGGCCTCCATAGCACCGAGGAGACCCACAATGAACAAACTGATAGCCCTTGCTGTTTCCGCCCTGTTCGCCTCCAGCGTGGCGCTGGCCCAGGCACCCGCAGCCCCGGCCAAAGCTGCACCGGCCGCTGCTCCTGCCGCCGCGCCCGCCGCAGCCCCGGCCAAAGCTGCTCCCTCGAGATCCTTGGCGGAGAGGATGGGGGCCAAGACTGCACCGGGCGCTGCGCCCGCCGCCGCGCCGGCCAAAATGACCAAGGGGGACGTCATGAAACACGCCGTGGACAAGAAGAAAGCCGCACCCGCCGCGAAGCACCCACCCGCAGTGAAGCACCCCGCGAAGCCCGCTGCCAAGCCCGCACCCAAGAAACCCGCTTCCGACGCGAAGGCCGCACCCAAGAAGCCGATGCCATTCGGGCCCAAGAAGGCGGACGCCGCCAAGCCCAAGTAATTCAGCCTGCAACCTGAAAAACGCCGGCCCTGAGCCGGCGTTTTTTTGGCCGCCACTGGCCGACGATGTGGTGGAAGATCCCTCATCGGGTCCGACACGCTCAACGGCCGCTGCCGGCAACGGCGCAGTCAACCAAATCGCGATGGCCTGCGTTAGACAAGCACGGCCCTGAAATCCTTTTTGGGCCTCCATAACACCGAGGAGATCCACAATGAACAAACAGATAGCCGTTGCCTTGTCGACCCTGATTGCCGTTGGCTTTGCTCTCGCCCAGGCGCCCGCAGCAGCAGCCCCAATAAACAAGGGGGAAGCTGTGAAAAATGCCATGGCAAAGCAGAAGGCCGCAGCTGCCGCCAAACCTGCCGCCAAACCTGCCGCCAAACCTGCCGCCAAACCTGCCGCCACGCCCGCTGCAACCGCCAAGCCCGCACCCGGGTTGAGCGCCGCGCAAAAAGCCGCCATTAAAAATCGCAAGGCAAAATGAGCAAGAAGGGCGCCCCGCTAGCCGGCGCCGCCAAGCCCAGGTAATTCAGCCTGCAACCTGAAAAACGCCGGCCCTGAGCCGGCTTTTTTTGGTCACCACTGGCCGACGATGTGGTGGAAGATCCCTCATCGGGTCCGACACGCTCAAAGGCCGCTGCCGGCAACGGCGCAGTCAACCAAATCGCGATGGCCCGCGTTAAGCACCTGCGGCAGTCTGCCGTACCGATTACTTTCCGGAGGAAACCCATGAATAAGATGATTGCCGTCGCTCTGTCGACCCTGTTTGCCGCTGGCGTTGCGCTGGCCCAGGCGCCTGCCGCCGCGCCCGCACCCGCGAAGGCTGCACCTGCCGCTGCTCCTGCTGCCGCTCCGGCCAAGGCTGCTCCTGCTGCGGCCCCTGCCAAGCCCGCCGATGCCGCCAAGCCTGGTGCCGCTCCGGCCAAGCCGGATCCCGCCGCTGCGAAGAAGGAAGCCATGGAAAAGGCCAAGGCGGCTCACGAAGCTAGGCTCAAGGCCTCTCACGAAGCCAAGGACAAGGCCAAGGCTGCTCACGAAGCCAAGCTCAAAGCCGCAGCCGAGGCCAAGAAGGCCAAGGCCGACGCCAAGGCCAAGCCCGCTGCTGCTGCGCCCGCCGCCAAAGCCGGCGCAAGCGACTGCGAAGCCAAGGCTGTGAGCAAGGATGGCAAGCCGCTGGCTGGCGCCGCCAAGGCCGCTTCGATGAAGAAGTGCGCAGCCGACAGCAAGCCCGCTGCCCCCGCCAAGCCCGCTGCCGCCGCTGCCAAGCCCGCCGCCAAGGCGTCGGGTTGTGCAGAAAAGGCCGTCAGCAAGGACGGCAAGCCGCTCGCCGGCGCCGCCAAGAATGCCTTCATGAAGAAGTGCGAAGCCGACGCCAAGACAGCAAAGTAAGCCGTTTGTCTCAAAAAAACGCCGACCCAAGGGTCGGCGTTTTTGCTTTTGGATCCACCCCAATTCAGTCGCTTGCTGCGTTGCTATGCAACGACTTGCACTGCAACTAGTTGCATAGTATCTTTACGGCATGGCCCTTGACCATGCCTTGCTGGTTTCCCTGTTAGAAAAGCCCAGTTCCGGCTATGAACTGGCACGCCGATTCGACCGTTCGATCGGCTATTTCTGGCATGCCACCCACCAGCAGATCTACCGTGTGCTCTCGCGCATGGAAGCCTCGGACTGGATCGCCGCGGAAGTGCATGCGGGCGAAACAGCGCCCGATAGCAAGGTCTTTACAGTCACCAAGGAAGGGCGGGCGGAACTATTGCGCTGGATGGCGGAACCCGTCGAGCCCGAAGGCACCCGCGACGCCCTGATGGTCAAGCTGCGCGGTGCCGCATTTGGCGCGCCCGACGACCTGATCCCCGAGCTGGAACACCACCGTGCCACCCACGCCAACCGGCTGACTTGCTACCGTGTCATCGAAGCCCGCGATTTTGCCGGTCAGCTGGATCGTCAGCACGCGCTGCAGTACCAGGTTCTGAAAAGCGGCATCCGTTTCGAGCAAGGCTGGCTGGAATGGTGCGAGGAGGCACTCGACCTGCTGCACAGTTTCAAACACAACAACTCAACGAGGACACGACCATGAGCAATCCCTACCCGCACCTGCTGGCCCCGCTGGACCTTGGCTTCACCACGCTGAAAAACCGCGTCCTGATGGGCTCGATGCACACCGGCCTGGAAGACATCGGCAACAGCCACGACCGCATGGCGGCCTTCTACGCCGCGCGCGCCAAGGGCGGGGTCGGGCTCATCGTCACCGGCGGCTTCGCCCCCAACCAGGACAGCATCGTGATGCAGGGCGCCTCGATCCTCGACAACGAGATCGAGGCCGCCAAGCACCGCGTCATCACCGACGCGGTACACAAACACGGCGGCAAAATCTGCGTGCAGATCCTGCACACCGGGCGCTACGCCTACACCAAACGCCCCGTCGCCCCCTCGGCGCTCAAGGCGCCGATCAACCCGGCGACGCCGCATGCGCTGAGCGAAGAGGAAATCCGGCAGACCATCACCGACTACGCCCAGTGCGCCGCGATGTGCCAGTTCGCCAACTACGACGGCGTCGAGATCATGGGCTCGGAGGGCTACCTGATCAACGAGTTCCTGGTGCCGCAGACCAACCACCGCGACGACCGCTGGGGCGGCAGCCTGGAAAACCGCATGCGTTTCGGCCTCGAAGTGATCCGCGCCGTGCGTGCGCAAGTAGGCGCCAACTTCATCATCATTTTCCGCCTCTCCATGCTCGACCTGGTCGAGGGCGGCAGCACCTGGGACGAAGTGGTGGCGATGGCAAAAGAAGTCGAGAAGGCCGGCGCCACGATCATCAACACCGGGGTGGGCTGGCACGAGGCACGCATCCCGACCATCTACACCGCCGTGCCGCGCGCGGCCTACACCTGGGTCACGCGGCGCATGATGGGCGAGGTCAAGATTCCGCTGATCACCACCAACCGCATCAACGACCCGCAGGTGGCTGAAGACGTCATCGCCCGCGGCGACGCCGACATGGTCTCGATGGCGCGGCCCTTCCTTGCCGATGCCGAGTTCGTCAACAAGGCCGCCGCCGGCCGCGCCGACGCAATCAACACCTGCATCGCCTGCAACCAGGCCTGCCTCGACCACATCTTCTCGCGCCAGTTGTGTTCCTGCCTGGTCAATCCCTTCGCCTGCCACGAGCTCGACGTCACGGTCGAAGCAGCCAAGGCGCCGAAGAAGGTCGCCGTGGTCGGCGCCGGCCCGGCGGGTCTAGCCGCCGCGACCCAACTCGCCGAGCGCGGCCACCAGGTCAGCCTGTTCGATTCCGCCGCCGAAGTCGGCGGCCAGTTCAATCTCGCGCGCCGCATCCCCGGCAAGGAGGAATTCGGCGAAACCCTGCGCTACTTCCGCACCCGGCTGACCGAACTCAAGGTCGATGTGCAGTTGAATCGTCGTGTCGCCGCCGATGAGCTCAAGGAGTTCAACCATGTCGTCGTCGCCACGGGTATCGTGCCGCGTACGCCGGCTATCCCCGGCATCGAACATTCCAAGGTCACCAGCTACATCGACCTGCTAGAAGGCCGCAAGAGCGCCGGGAAAAAGGTTGCGGTGGTCGGTGCCGGCGGCATCGGCTTCGATGTTGCCGAATACCTGACGCATGCCGGCGACCACGGCGACCCGATCGATGCCTACCGCAAGGAATGGGGCATCGACCCGACCTATTCGGACAAGCGCGGCGGCCTGGCGGCGCCGCAAATGCCCGCCACCCCGCGCGAGGTCTGGCTGCTGCAACGAAAAGCTACCAAGGTCGGCGACGGACTGGCCAAGACCACCGGCTGGGCGCGCCGCCTGCTGCTGCAAAAGCGCGGCGTGCATTTCCAGGGCGGCTGCGAGTACATCAAGGTCGACGACGCCGGCCTGCATATTTCGATCGACGGCAAGGCCAGCGTGCTTGACGTGGACACCATCGTCATCTGTGCCGGCCAGGAACCGCGCCGCGAACTGGTCGCCGGCCTAGAAGCCGCCGGCATCGAATACACGCTGGTCGGCGGCGCCGACGTCGCCACCGAGCTGGATGCCAAGCGCGCAATCTGGCAGGCCACCGAATTCGCGGTCGAGTATTAGGAACCGTAGCCAGCCTCTCCAACGCTTCTCGGACAAAGAGACACCATGAAAACAGATCTCCCCGCAAACTTGCTGCAACTGCAGTCACTCATCAAGGCCGATGGCGAACTGGAGCTGTCACTGGTCAGCCTGCCCCTGCCCGAACCCAGGACCGATCAGGTTCTGGTACGCATGGAAGCCTCGCCCCTCAACCCGTCCGACCTCGGCCTGCTGTTCGGCGCGGCCGACATGGGCACGGCCAACCAATCCGGCAACGCGCAACGTCCGATCATTAGGGCGCGCGTACCCGCGGGCGCCATGAAAGCCATGGCGCCTCGGGTCGGCATCGCCATGCCGGTCGGCAACGAGGGCGCCGGCCTGGTCGTCGCGGCGGGGTCCTCTGCGGCTGCGCAGGCACTGATCGGCACCCGCGTCGCCCTGCTGGGCGGAGCCATGTTTGCGCAATACCGCTGCATGGCGGCCGACCAGTGCCTGCCCTTGCCCGCTGACGCGACGTCCGCCGATGGCGCCTCGTGCTTTGTCAATCCGCTCACCGCGCTGGGCATGGTCGACACCATGCGCCGCGAAGGGCACAGCGCCCTGGTGCACACCGCTGCGGCATCCAATCTGGGCCAGATGCTCAACCGCATCTGCCTGCAGGACGGCGTCCCGCTGGTCAACATCGTGCGCAAGCCGGAACAGGAGGCGCTGCTCAGGGCCATGGGCGCGCCGCATGTGTGCAACAGCAGTTCGCCGGACTTCATGGCCGAACTGACCGATGCGCTGGCGGCGACGGGCGCAACCATCGCTTTCGATGCGATCGGCGGGGGCAGACTGCCGGGCCAGATCCTCTCCTGCATGGAGGCGGCGATCAACCGCTCGGCCAAGGAATACAGCCGCTATGGCTCGGCCACGCACAAGCAGGTCTATCTCTATGGCATGCTCGATACCAGTCCGACGGAAATCGTGCGCAATTTCGGTATGGCCTGGGGCATCGGCGGCTGGCTGCTTTTCCCCTTCCTGCAAAAGCTTGGGCCGGCCGGCACACAGGCGCTGAAAGCGCGCGTTGCCGCCGAACTGAAGACCACCTTCAAGAGCCACTATTCAAAGGAAGTGTCGCTGGCGCAAGCGCTGCAACTGGACTCGATTGCCATCTACGGCAAGCGTGCAACGGGCGAAAAGTTCCTGATCAATCCCAGCCTGGACGCATCTGCCGACTGACGCACGCGCGCTGCCAACCCCAGCGTGGGCTAGCGTTTCGCCGTCGCCAGCGCCTCGTCCACCAGTTGTTTCAGGGGCTCGTAGCCGAAACGCGGCAGCGGCTTGCCGTTAACAAAAAAGTCCGGCGTCTTGGCTACCTTGAGGGTTTGCGCATCGAGCAAATCCTGCTCGATGACGTTGGCGATCGCAGGCGCGTTCATGTCGCTGCGCAACTGCTTCACGTCAAGGCCGGCTCTCTCCAGGTGCGGCCAGATGCGTGCCACCTCCGCCGTGTGGTGAGGTGCCCAGTCGGCCTGTGCCGCCAGCAGCGCTTCCAGCGCTTGCCAGAATTTGCCCTGCTTGCGCGCCGCTTCGAGCGCCGCGACCACCTGGTCCGAGCCCTTGTGGAACGGCGCATAGCGCAGCACCAGACGAATCCGGTCGGGGTTCGCGGCGATGATCTGCTTGACCAGCGGATAGAAGGCAGCGCAGGTCTCGCAGGCGGGATCGAGAAACTCGACGATGACCACGGGCGCATCGACCCGGCCCAGGCTCGGCGAGTGCATGCGCACCAGCGCCGCATTGTTCGCCGCGACGAACTGGCCGGCCTGGTCTTCCCGCTCGATGTTGTACACCAGAGTGCCGCAGACAAAGGCGAGCAACAGCAATATCGAGGCAGTGATGAACAAGGTTTTTTGTTTCATTTCGAACTCCGCAAATGTGCCGCAACGAGCAGCGCGATGATGCTTGAAAATGCCAGGGCCGAGAGCAGCGGAATCGTCACGAATCCGAACCAGACGATCACCGTCTGCGAGCATGGCACGCCCTGCGTGCAGGGCTTGATGCTCTCGGGGATCAAGCCGGCGACCAGCAGCAGATGGAACACCGCAATCAGCCCGCCGGGGATGGCGAGGGTCAAGCCGTAACGAATCGCTTTTCGGTCAAGCGGAAACAGCCCGACAGGCAGGATCATGGCCAGCGGAAACATGAAGATGCGCTGGTACCAGCACAGCACGCAGGGCGGCAGTTGCATCACTTCGCCGAAGAACAGTGCGCCGAGGGTCGACACGCCGGCGACCAGCCAGGCGCCAAAGATCAGCGTCCATGTCACGGATGCAGAGCCTGCCGAAGGCGAGGGGGGCGTGGTATTCATCATCAGGAGGCTGCCTGAAGAATGGTGGCCGCTGCTTTGCCCGGCGCGCTCGGCGGCGGCGATCCAGCGCGCTTCACAACTCCACTTTTCCCTTGTTCTCCGGGCGCGGATTCGTCGCGGGCGGCGCAGGCGTAACCTTGGGCGCCAGGTCAAACCTCGCGCCGCCAAGGCTCTGGGTGATTTCAGCGACCCCGGAGATCAGACGGTCGCCAGGGTTCTTCTGGCAATAGGCGTCAAGCAGGGGAATCAGCACCTTGACGTCGGCGACCACTGAACTCGCCGCTTCGGACCCCTTGCGGGCAAAGATATTGTGGCCGGAGATAAAGCCCTGCGCCCATTCGATCGCCATGGCGCGATTTTCGTTGTTCTTTGTTTCCTTCCACTGCTGCCACTCGGTGCATTTTCTGATTCCCATGCCGCCGATCTTGGCGTCCCTGGTTTGTGCCAGCGCGGTGCCGGCCGCGCCGAGGATCAGGGCCAGCGCTATGCAGCGCAGGGCCGAACTGGAGTGGTGTCGATGGATGGGCATGGATTTGTCAGCGGCCGGCAGAAACGAGCCGGTATGCTAACAGTTCGGCCCCCGATGCAGCATCGCTCAGCCGTTCCCGGACCAGGTATGCCGGCGTCGATGTCGGCACAATCGATGTTCTTCACCGGGAAATTGTGGCAGAGTGAAGTTGGTCATTTGCTGCCGGAGCTACTCGACATGAAGCTGGAACAATTTGCGACATTTGGACTGATGACGATGCTGCTTGTGATGCCCCCTGCCGCTCGTGCAGCGGATGCAGCTGCCGTTTCGGGCCGCCCGGCGGCAACGCAAAATCGCGTGGTGATTCAGGTCAATGAAGATGACTCGCGCAAGTGGAACACGATACTGGGCAACATCAACAATGTGCAGGAAGAACTCGGTCGCGTGGACGTCACGGTAGTCGTCATCGGCCCCGGGCTGGGCATGATCAAGGCCGATGCGCTGACCGCCAACCGGGTGCAGGATGCCATGTCGGCCGGCGTGCGCTTCGTCGCCTGCGGCAATTCGATGCAGGCGCAGCACCTGACCAAGGACGACATGATCGACGGGCTGGCCTACGCCAAGGCCGGTTATGTCGAACTGATGCGCTTGCAGCAACAGGGGTGGGTCTATCTGCGCCCATAGGTTGCCTGTATTTCCGCATAAACGCAGCCCCCGGCTGTGATCGACAGCGGCCTGCTATGCTTGCCGCACTGCGCATCAGACGCAGCGTTCGCCCACCCGAAGAGGAGCCCCCATGAGTGCAAACCGTTGCAAACTCGCCGCCGTCATTGCCTGCGTGGCGATGGCCCTGCCCCAGACTTCCATTGCCGCCGAAGAAAAGGCAGTGAAAGCGTCGCCGAAGGAACGCATCATCATCCAGGTTTCCGATGCCGATCCGAAGAAGTGGAATCTGGCGCTGAACAATGCGAAGAACGTGCAGACCGATCTTGGCGCGGACAAGACGGAAATCGAGATCGTCGCCTACGGACCGGGCATCGAGATGCTCAAGGCCGACGCGATCGTCGCCAACCGGATTGAGGACGCGGTCGCCAGCGGCGTCAAGGTAGTGGCCTGCGAGAACACCATGAAGGCACAGAAACTCGGTCGCGACGACATGCACAAGAAGATCGACTACGTGAACGCCGGCGTCGTCGAGTTGATGCGCCGCCAGCAGCAGGGCTATGCATATATCCGGCCTTAACGCTCAGCGTACCGAGCGCCCCATGCAGAAGTTGAAACACAGGAAAGGCGAATTGAAGGCCCGCCCCCCCAGCCCCCCTCACGGGGGGCTACTCATCGGCTCGCTTCGCTCGACTATATCCAGTCGCTTCGAGCGAGTTGTTGCACGTTAATCCGTTTGGCCGCTCCCATGCTTGACTGGTCCCGCATCGACACCGTCCTGCTCGACATGGACGGTACCCTGCTCGACCTGAATTTCGACAACCACTTCTGGCAGGTCCATCTGCCGCGACGCTATGCCGAAGCTCGTGGCCTATCGACTGAAGCCGGACGCGAAGAGCTGATGGCCCGCTATCACGGCCGTGCCGGGACGCTGGAGTGGTATTCGGTGGATTTCTGGGAAACCGCGCTGGAACTCGACATCATGCGTTTCAAGGAAGAAGTAGCGCATCTGATCGACATCCATCCCCATGTGCCGGCCTTCCTCGACGCCGTGCGCGCCAGCGGCCGGCGCGTGGTGCTGGCAACCAACGCCCACCACAAAAGCGTGACGCTAAAAATGGCGAAGACCGGCCTCAGTCCCCGTTTCGATGCCATCGTCAGTTCGCATGCGCTGGGCGCGGCGAAGGAGGAGCAGGCTTTCTGGCAGCGCCTGGCCGAGATCGAGCCCTTTGATCCGGCGCGCACCCTGCTGGTCGACGACAGCCTGCCGGTGCTAGATAGCGCGCGTCGCTACGGCATCGCGCAACTGGTGGCGGTGAAAAGGCCGGACACGAAGCAACCTGAAAAGCATACCGGCGACTACCCGGCCATCGACGATTTTTCACAGCTGATGCCCTGAGTCAGGCTTGTTGCAGCGCAGCTTGACGCTGGTGACCGCCCTCCGGTATGTTGTATACAAAATATCGTATGCAATTTCTAAATCTACGTGAAAACAAGGGTTAATCGCTCATCGTTATCGGAACAGGCTGTCGGCTTGCTGCGCGAACAAATCTGCAATCACGCCCTGATGCCGGGTCAACGGCTGGACGAGGCAGTACTGGCGGAGCAGTTGGGCATCAGCCGCACGCCCTTGCGCGAAGCGCTCAAGGTGCTGTCAGCCGAAGGGCTGGTCGATCTGCAGCCGCACAAGGGCTGCTTCGTCACCGAACTCAGCTTGCGCGACCTTGAAGAAATATTTCCCATCATGGCAACGCTTGAAGGCCGCGTCGCCCACGAGGTGGCGACCAAGCGCACGCCGGCCCAGCTCAAGGCGCTGGACACCCTGCATGACAAACTGGAGCGGCACGCAGCGGCGGGTGATCTCAATCGCTACTACGAGACCAACTACGTTTTTCATGACCAGATGCAGGAATGCGCGGGCAACCGCTGGCTGCAGATCGTGATCGGCGACCTGCGGAAACTGCTGAAGCTTTCGCGCCACCATTCGCTGCGTCTTGAGGGCCGGCTGTCGGCGTCGCTGGCCGAGCATCGTGCGCTGATGCAGGCGCTGCATCGTCAGGATGCCGAAACCGCCGAGAAGGTCATGTGCGGACATCTGCTGGCGCAACTGGCGGCCTTGCGCGAAATGTCGCTGGCACCGGAGGCAGCCCATGGTTGAAGGACTGGTCGAGCGACTGCGCTCAATGGTCGGCGCTCGCGGGATGGCGAGCAGCAGCCCGAAGCGGCTCGAGGAGTGGCGCCGGCAGCTTGCCGAGTGTGCCGAGGCCAAGGGCGGCGAAGTGTCGGCGCGGACTCGAGCGGCGGCATTGGCGCAAACCTATCTCGGGCTCGACGATGGCGGGCGCCATGCGTTTCTGCGCCTGATTTCACTGGAATTCGGTCCGGCGCCGGTACGCGTCGCGGAGGCCCATGAGGCCTGGCAAAGGGCGGCGGGCACCCCGAGTCAATGGGACGCGGAAGCCGAACTGCGCGCCGCCCTGCGCTCGGCCCGCATCCGCATCCTCACCCAGTTCAATGCCATTCCGCAGGGCGTCAAGTTTTTGGTTGATCTGCGGGCCGACCTGCTGCGCTATCTCGATGAGGACGCCGAAATGGCGCCGCTGGATCGCGAGCTCGAATCGCGCCTGGCCGCCTGGTTCGATGTGGGGTTTCTCGAATTGCAGCGCATCACCTGGAATTCGCCGGCGGCCCTGCTGGAAAAACTCATCGAGTACGAAGCAGTACATGAAATCCGCTCCTGGACCGACCTCAAGAACCGGCTCGATTCGGATCGTCGCCTGTATGCCTTCTTCCATCCGCGCATGCCGATGGAACCCTTGATCTTCGTCGAAGTGGCGCTCACCGATCGCCTCGCCGACAGTGTTCAGGCCCTGCTCGACGAGCATGCGCCGGTGTTCGATGCACGTCGCGCCGATACCGCGATTTTCTACTCGATTTCCAACACCCAGGCCGGCTTGCGCGGCGTGTCTTTCGGCAATTTTCTGCTCAAACGCGTGATCGACGATTTGCAGCGGGACTTCCCGAAACTGAGGCACTTCGCCACCTTGTCGCCCCTGCCCGGCTTCGCGTCATGGGCGGGGAAGAATCCGCAGGAACTGGTCGAGGCAGGACTCGACCTTGATGTTGTGCAACTCGCCGCGGGCGAGTGGACCCACGATGTCACGGCCGCACGCGGGATCAATGAGTCACTGGCGCAACTGGCGGCGCGCTACCTGACTTTGGCGAAGTCCCGTCGGGGCGATGGCAGGCTGCCGCTCGACCCCGTTGCGCGCTTTCACCTGGGCAATGGCGCGCGTCTGGAGCGCATCAACACTCTGGGTGACGCCTCGCCGAAAGGCATGCAGCAATCCTTCGGCGTGATGGTGAATTATCTGTATGAGCTCGACGATCTGGAACAGAACGTCGAAAGTTTTGCCCGCGAGGGCGCCATCGCCACGTCGGCCGCCGTCAGGCGGCTGGCACGGCAAAAATAAATTCAAACAAGGAGTCCAAGCATGCGACGCACATTTATCAAGGCGGCCCTGGCCGCGGCAGTGACCCTGAGCCTTTGCAGTGGGCAGGTGCTGGCCCAGGCCAAAGTCATCAAGATTTCCCACCAGTTTCCCGGCGGCACTATCGACGACGGCGACTTTCGCGATCGCCTGGTACGCAAGTTCGCTGCCGACGTCGAAAAGAAAACCAACGGCCAGTTGAAGTTCGAGATCTATCCGGCGGCGTCGCTGATGAAGCCTGTGCCGCAGTACAAGGCGCTGTCCACCGGGGCGCTCGACATGTCCCTGTATCCGCTGGCCTATGCCGGCGGCGAATTTCCCGCGGCCAACCTGACCCTGATGCCGGGCCTGATCACCAGTTACGAGCAGGGCCTGCGCTGGAAGGACGCGCCGATAGGCAAGGAACTGGTGCGCCTGCTCGACGAGCGCAACGTCAAGATCCTCACCTGGGTCTGGCAGGCCGGCGGCATCGCCTCCAAGGGCAAGCCGGTGGTTGCTCCGGATGACGCCAAGGGCATGAAGGTGCGCGGCGGCAGCCGAGAAGTCGACTTGATGACCAAGGCGGCCGGCGCCGCGGTCACCAATGTCGCATCGAACGAGATCTACAGTGCCATGCAGTCCGGGGTGCTCGATGCCGCAGTCACGTCCAGTACCTCATTGATCAGTTTCCGCCTGCACGAGACCTCGGACTACCTCACCGCCGGGCGCAAGCATTCCTTCTGGTTCATGTTCGAGCCGCTGCTGATGTCGAAAAAGACCTATGACAGCCTGACCCCGGCACAGCAGAAGATCGTCATGGAAGTCGGCGCCTCGCTCGAGAAGTTCGGCATGGAGGCCGCCAAGCTCGACGATGAGCGGGTGGTCGAGGTCTATACCAAGGCCGGACGCAAGGTGGTCGACATGGACCAGGCCTCCTTCGAGAAATGGCGCGCTGTGGCCAAGGCCTCGGCGTGGAAGGACTTCGAGGAGAAGGTCAAGGACGGCAAGCAACTGTTCGACATGGCTGTGGCCGTGAAATAAGAGCATGCGTAAAGCCTGGCGGCAGTTCAGCCTTGCGGTGACCGCGATCAACACCCTGACCGGCTATCTGTCCGGGGTGTTGATCGTGATCTGCAGTGGCATCCTAGTCTTCGAGGTGGTGGTACGCTACTGGCTCAGCTGGCCGACCGACTGGGAAATCGAGATGTCGATCATGCTGCTGATCGTTGCCACCTTCATGAGCGCGGCTTTCACCCAGGCCTCGCGCGGGCATGTCGGCATCGAGGTGCTCGACACGCTGCTGTCGGAGCGCGCCAACCGCTGGCGCAACTTGATCGGCGACATCCTGTCAATGGCTTTCTGTCTGTTCATCGCCTGGCATGCCTGGAAGTTTTTCCACGAAGCCTGGGCCGACGGCAAGATGAGCAATACCGCCTGGGCGCCCAAGCTGTGGCCCGCCTACCTGTTCATGGCGCTGGGCATGACCATGCTCTCGCTGCAGATGCTGGTGCAACTCGGCGACCAGCACATACACCAGCACAGAGAGGACGAAGAGTGAGTACGCTCCAGGTAGGCATCCTGTTCGGCATCGCCACCTTCGTCGCGCTGTTTTCCGGCATGCCGATTGCGTTCGCGGTGGGCGGTGTGGCGCTGGTGTTCATGCTCCTCTACATGCCCAGCGAAACCGTGGGTCTGGTGGCCGAAACCCTGTATTCGGAACTCGACAATTTCGTCCTGCTCACCATTCCGCTGTTCGTGCTGATGGGCGCCGCGATCGGCAAGTCGCGCGCCGGTGGCGACCTGTATTCCTCGCTCAATCGCTGGATGGGGCGCATTCCCGGCGGCCTCGGCGTGGCCAACGTGATGGCCTGTTCGGTGTTCGCCGCGATGTGCGGATCGAGCCCGGCTACCTGCTCGGCGATCGGTTCGTCGGGCATCCCCGAGATGCGCAAGCGCGGCTACTCCTCCGGTCTGGCGGCCGGCATCATCGCCGCCGGCGGCACCCTGGGCATCCTGATCCCGCCCTCGCTGACGCTGATCCTCTACGGCGTCGTCACCGAGCAGTCGATCGGCAAGCTGTTCATGGCCGGCGTCGGCCCCGGCCTGCTGCTGACTACGATGTTTGCCATCTGGGTGGTGATCCAGTTCCGCCGCGAGCAGGCGCGCGCCAGAGTGCTGGGCGACAACACCAACATCCTGCGCGAGGAAAGCTTCACCTGGCGCGAGAAGCTGGAGACCCTGCCACGGCTGGCGCCCTTCGTCGCCATCATCGTCATCATCATGGTTGCCTTGTATGGCGGCTGGGCCACGCCCTCCGAAGTCGCCGGCATCGGCGCTTTCTTTTCGCTGCTGATGGTGATGATGGTCTACGGCTGCTGGCGCTTCAACGACATGAAGGCCATCCTCGGCGGCACGGTGCGCGAATCGACCATGGTCATGATGATCATCGCCATGAGCTTCCTCTACACCTATGTCATGAGCTACCTGCACATCACGCAGGAAGTCGCCGGATGGATGGTCGGCCTGCCGCTGGGCAAGTGGGGCTTCTTCGTTGCTGCCAACATCCTGCTGGTGGTACTCGGCTTTTTCCTGCCGCCGGTGGCGATCATTCTGATGGTGACGCCGATCATCCTGCCGGCGCTCAAGGCGCACGGCATCGACCTGGTCTGGTTCGGCGTGATCATGACCATCCTGATGGAAATGGGCCTGATCCATCCCCCGGTCGGACTCAACCTGTTCGTCATCAACTCGATTGCGCCGGACATCAAGTTGTCCGAAATCATCTGGGGCACACTGCCCTTCATCGTCTTGATGGTGCTGGCCATCGTGCTGCTGGCCTTCTTCCCGGACATCGCCATGTGGCTGCCGAACAACGTCAAGTGAAACTGAACGATTCATGAACCAGAACCTGTATTCCCTGCTGTCCTCGCATTTTCCGAAGAACCCCGCCGCCCCCTGCATGATCCTGCCTGACGGCCGGGTGTGGACCTATGGCGACATCGAACGCGCCTCGGGGCGCATCGCCAATCTGATCATGAAGCTGGGCCTGCAACCCGGCGACCGGGTTGCCGCGCAAGTGGAAAAGACGCCCGAGGCGCTGGTGCTGTATCTGGCCACAATCCGCGCCGGTATGGTCTTCCTGCCGCTGAACCCGGCCTATCAGCGCCAGGAGCTGGACTACTTCCTCGGTGACGCGAAGCCCGGCCTCTTCGTCTGTCGGCCACAATCGCGGGCGCTCGCGGACGAACTGGCGACACAGGCCGGGGTGCCGCATGTGCTGGAGCTGGACGATGCCGGGCGAGGTTCGCTGATCGACGCCGCGACGCCCCACGCCGACGCGTTTGCCACCGCCGCGCGAAACAGCGCCGACCTCGCCGCCATCCTCTACACCTCCGGCACCACCGGGCGTTCCAAGGGCGCCATGCTCTCCCACGGCAACCTTGCGCACAATGCGAAAACGCTGCACGACTACTGGCATTTCCAGCCCGGCGACGTGCTGCTGCACATGCTGCCGACATTTCATGTGCATGGCCTGTTCGTGGCCTGCCATTGCGTGCTGCTCAACGGCTCGGCGATGTTCTTCGAACCAAAGTTCGATGCGGTGCGCGCCATGAGCCTGCTGGCGGAATCCACCGTGATGATGGGCGTGCCGACCTTCTACGTGCGCCTGCTGCTGGAACCGACTTTCGGCCACGAGACCTGCCGCAACATCCGGCTCTTCGTCTCCGGTTCGGCGCCGCTGCTCAAGGAGACCTTCGACGAATTCAAGGCCAGGACCGGCCACACGATCCTTGAACGCTACGGCATGACCGAAGGCGGCATGTTCACTTCGAACCCCTACGAGGGCGAACGGCGCGGCGGCACGGTGGGCTTCCCCCTGCCGGGCACGGAACTGAGAATAGTCGGTGCCGGCGGTTCGGCGACCAAGGCCGGCAGCGTCGGCAACATCCAGGTCAGGGGCGACAACGTCTTCGTCGGCTACTGGGGCATGCCGGAAAAGACCAAAGAAGAATTCACCACTGACGGTTTCTTCAAGACCGGCGACATGGGGACATGGGATCGTGACGGTTACGTGGTGATCAGCGGCCGCTCGAAAGACCTGGTGATCACTGGCGGCCTCAACGTGTACCCCAAGGAAATCGAGGACCTGATCGATGCCATGCCGGGCGTGGTGGAGTCCGCCGTGATCGGCCTGCCGCACCCGGATTTCGGCGAGGCCGTCAGCGCCGTTGTCGTCCGGCAGAAGAACCCTGCAGGCAAGGCGCTTACCGAGTCCGGCATCATCGCGGCGATCAAGGACAGGCTGGCCAACTTCAAGGTGCCGAAATGGGTGTATCTGGTCGACGAACTGCCGCGCAACGCCATGGGCAAGGTGCAGAAGAACATACTGCGGAAGAACTATTCGCCGATGCCAGGCCGCTGAGTCCACCATGCTGAATTTGCTGCCGGCGCCGCTGATCGGCTTCATCGCATCGATGCTGCTGGGTCTCAACGCCCTGTTCTGGGTGCCGATCCTTTTGTTGTTCGCCGTCGTCAAACTGGTCCTGCCTTTCAAGGCGGTGCGCCTGCTGATCGACCCGATCCTGGTCGCCATCGCCGAGGCCTGGATTTCCTGCAACAGCGGCTGGATGGCCTTGACCCAGCGCACCGCCTGGGATGTGGGCGGCATCGCCGGACTCGACCCGCACAACTGGTATCTGGTCAACAGCAACCACCAGACCTGGGCCGACATCTTCGTGCTGCAGCACCTGTTCAACCGGCGCATTCCGCTGCTCAAGTTCTTCATCAAGCAGCAGCTGAAATGGGTGCCGGTGATGGGCCTGGCGTGGTGGGCGCTGGATTTTCCGTTCATGCGCCGCCACAGCGAGGAATACCTCAAGCGGCATCCGGAAATGCGCGGCAAGGATCAGGCGGCCACCCGTCGCGCCTGTGAAAAATTCGCCCTGATCCCGACCAGCGTGATGAATTTTCTCGAAGGCACACGCTTCACGCCGGTCAAGCACCAGCGCCAGCAATCGCCTTACCGGCACCTCTTGAAGCCCAAGGCAGGCGGCATCGCGCTGGCCTTGAACGCCATGGGCGAGCGCTTTCAGGCCATCCTCGACGTGACCATCGTATACCCCGACGGCGCGCCGAATTTCTGGGACTTTCTCTGTGGCCGGCTGCAGCGGGTGATCGTGCGGGTACAGATCCTGCCGGTGCCGGCGCAGCTGATGAATAGCGACTACGCCAACGATGCGGCGATACGCGAAGGCTTCCAGCGCTGGGTGCAACAGTTGTGGCAGGACAAGGACGCCCAGATCGCGCGCCTGCTCACCGAAGTGAAGCGCTGAGCCTGTTCAGTCGGCCGATGGCGTGGGCAGGTCGTTGCGGAAGCGGCTGCGCTTGGTCCGCTTGCCGGGGCTTGTCGCGGTATTGCTCACCTGTTCCGGCGTCACGCGCTGGCTGGCAAAAAAATGGATCGCATCGTCGATCTGCTGGCGCGAAACCAGTTCCAGCATGCTTTGCTTGATGCTCTCGACCCGGCGCCGTTTATCCTGGATCAGCTTCATTTCCTTCAGCATGTAGGGCAGCGACAGACCGGCCAGCAGCGGATACTCGGCGTAGGTCGTCGACCGTCCTTCGTCGAGGTGGCAGATCTGGCACAGGCGGACGTACACTTCCTTGCCGCGCGTCGCACGACCGGGATCCACCGGCTGAATGCTGCGCACGTAAGGCTGCGCGGCAAAATGACGGGCCAGCTCACGCAGTTCGCCGTCGGCGAGTTCGCGCGCGATGCCGCGCATGGTCGGCGACGGCCGGTTGCCTTCCTTGAAGTCTTTGAGCGACTCGTAAAGATAGGCCTCGTTCTGCCCGGCAAGCGAGGGAATTTCCTCCGATCCGGCGATCCCCGCGGCGCCATGACAGGGGACGCAGACCGCCACCAGGCCCTCCCGGCGCGCGGCTTCCTGGGCGTGGCTGACCGCGCAGGCGGCCATCAACAGGGCAGCGATGACGCGCAGCATGTTGCGGCGTCAGGGCTTTTTGTAGGTTTCCAGAGCGATGCCTTCGCGCGCCATGGCGGCAGCGACTGCCGGCGTTGCGGCAAGCCTGGCGACAAACGCCTGGTAGGCCGGCAAGGTGGCCGGATCGATCCCGGCCAGTCCGCCCCAGCGCAGGAAGACCAAGGCATAGGCATCGACGAAGGACAGCCGCTCGCCGAGCAGGAAGGGTGCGGCGTGTGCCGTCATGGCCTGGATGCGTTCGAGATGGCCGCGGAAGGCCGTCAGGGCAGCCTGTTTCAGCTCGGCCTGGGCGGCTTCGCTATCGACAAAATTGCCGGGGCGGAAGATGCGGGTGAAGGTCGGGTGCACCGTGTTGTTCATCCAGGCGAAGTGGGACATGGCCTGAGCGCGCTGCCATGGCTCCGTCGGCATCAGCCCGGCCTGCGGAAAGCAGCGGTCGAGATGGTCGCAAATCGCCACGATCTGGGTCAATGGCTTGCTGTCGATCACGAGCACCGGGACCAGACCCAAGGGGTTCATGGCAAGGTATTCGGGCGTGCGCTGCTCGCCCTTGTGCAGTTTTACCGACTGGACTTCGAAGTCCTCGCCGGTGGCCGCCTTGATTGCTTCAAGCGCGACGTGGGGAACGAACGAACAGGCACCGGGGCCGTAGTACAACTTCATCATGGGAGTCTCCTTTGTGGTCGTGGCCGCCTGCGAATCCCGCAGCGCCGGGGCAAGGGCGAAATAGTAGCGCATGTGCCGGCATGCCGAAGGGGCCAGGAAAACAAGATTGACTTACTGAGCGTGGCGCGATGCGGCCGACTTAAACTACGTTCCTATGGTCACATCGCTCGATCTGAGCCAAACATGCGGCCATGGAAACCCAACTTACCGATATCAGCCGCGTCATCCAGTTGGCCGTGGCACCTGTCTTTCTGCTGACTGCGATCGCAACCATGATCAATGCCCTCAATTCGCGCTTGGGGCGCATTGTCGACCGCCGACGTGTGGTGCAGGAACGCCTGCACACCCGCGTCGATCACGATGCCGAAATGGCGAAGCTGGAAATCCGCATGCTGGCGCAACTGCAGCAGTTGCCTGCGGAGGATTTCGACGTGGCTGTGACCTCGCTGGGCGTAAGCGATGTGACAGCCCGGCGTTCGCTGACGCAATGGCAGCTACAACAGGGCCAGTTTATCGACCTGTTGCAGACGAGGTTTCGCGCGCGCCAGATCGTGCTCAGCGGCTTGCCGCCGATGCACCGCTTTCCCGCTCTGCCGCAGCCCCTGCGCTGGTATGTGGGCAGCCGCGCCTGCGACTTCGATCGCGCCTTGGCCGCCCATCCGGTCAGCGATAGTGCTGCAGAACGGAACTGAAGGACGCGCTCATGAGGTCAGTGCAATCCCTAACAGCACAACGCTGAGCGTCAGGCCGATACCTATTTCAAGAAGCGGGAAGGTGGGGGCTTTGCGATAGCTGCGATAGCGATGGTTCATGGCATTGACTTCCTGCGTTTGTGGTTGCTTCAAAGAATCTCTAAGGCGCCGACCCGTTACCATGACGAGGCTGGCACAAGCCAGCATGCTGCTTTCGGTCGCCGGCGGTTCATGCTGCGGGCCGACTCTCGGTCACCATGGCGACCTCGCACCGATAGCCTTTGAGCAGCCAGCACTGATCCAGCGGCTTTGCGGAACAGATCGAGGCGAGGCTGGGGTGCAGGCCGCGGCAACAGGTGCAGAACATCGAATGAAGTGACCGGAAGGTCACCGGGGACGTGTCGTCGAGGGCGAGACGAACGCAGACGAAGGCTGTCAGCTTCAGCACGTCTTGTCGCCGTTTGTCGGTTCGCGGCATCGCCACAATCCAGGCCTGGCTGACATCGAGTACGGCATCCATGAGTCGCTTGCGGAAAGCATTGGCTTCGCGAGCTGTCAGGGTGCTTGCGCTCATCATGTACCCCGGTCCTAGTCCAGCAGGCCCATCAGCCAGCAGCTATTCAGGCCGCGTCCCGGAGAGCAGAGCGAAGCGATGCCCGGGTGAATATGCCGGCAGATGGGACAGAACACGT
>CAMBRI010000038.1 GCA_945870205.1 Sulfuritalea hydrogenivorans sk43H
ACCGCCAGCGAGTGGATCAGCGCCGTGCCGACCAGCCAGGGCATGAAGGAGGCGTTCTCCACCGGGTCCCAGAACCACCAGCCGCCCCAGCCCAGTTCGTAATACGCCCACCACGAGCCGATGGCAATTCCCAAAGTCAGGAATAGCCAGGCTACCGTGGTCCATGGCCGCGACCAGCGCGCCCAGGCGGCATCCAGCCGGCCCGAAATAAGCGCCGAAATGGCAAAGGCAAAGGCCACGGCAAAACCGACGTAACCGGTGTAGAGCAAGGGCGGGTGGATCGCCATGCCGACATCCTGCAGCAGCGGATTGAGGTCGCGACCATCCACGGCCGCCGGCAGCAAGCGCTCGAAGGGATTCGAGGTGAGCAGCAGGAACAGCACGAAGCCGACCGTGATCAGGCCCATCACACCCAGCGCATTGGCTACCGTCTGCAGCGGCAGGCGCTGGCTGAAGGCTGCCACGGCGACTGTCCATAGCGACAGGATGAACACCCAGAGCAGCATCGAGCCCTCATGCCCGCCCCAAACTGCCGTCACCTTGTAGAAGGTGGGCAGCATCGAATTCGAGTTCTGCGCGACATAAAGCACAGAGAAATCGTTGCTGACGAAGGCCGTCACCAGACAGGAAAAGGCGATCAGCATCACCAGGAACTGGGCTGCCGCCGCGGGCCGAGCCACGCGCATCAGGCGCAGGTCGCCGCGCAAGCCGCCCACGATGGGCACGATGCCTTGCACCAGTGCCACCGCCAGCGCCAGGATCAATGAAAACTGGCCAAGTTCCGGATACATTATTTGCCCCCGTCAGGGTTGGTTCGGTCGAATTGCGGTTTGGCTTGCATCAATGCTTTGACGCAAGCCTCGTGCCACATTTTACTTGGCTGCCGGCTTGGCGTCCTTTGCCAGTTTCTCGCGCCATTCCCAGACCGCCGATTCCGCGCGGCGACGAAATGGATCGTCGGACTTGGCCCGGTGCAGCCAGGCTTCCATGGCTTCCAGCGCCGCGCGGTAATCGCCGAGGCCTTCCTGGGCCTCGGCCATGCCGAAGTAGGCATTCAGCTGATTTCGATTGAGTTCGGTCGCGCTATCGAAATAGACCAGAGCCTCCTGGTAACGCTTCTGGCCAAGCAAGGCAAAGCCCATATTGACATGGGCTTCCGGCATTTTGGGCGCCAGTTGCAGCACGCGGTGAAACGCAGTCATGGCGTGTTCATGCTGCTTGGCGTGCAGCATGATCACGCCCTGCTTGAAGCGCAAATCGATCTCCTCCTTGCGCTTGGCGTCGACATGCGCCTTGAGGTCGGGGCGCCCGCTGTCGTTGATCCAGCGGTCGAGCAGATAGCCGCCACCGGCCACCAGCAGCACGGTGACCACCAGTCCGATGATCCGCGCATCCCGCCCATGCCGGCCTGACAGCAGCGACTCAGCCATGGCGCGCCACACTTAATGTGGAATACCTTGTTTGGAGCCCCCAGTGACTTCCGCGCGCAGCGCGCCGATTGGTACCCCCCCGCGAGGGGCTAATGTATGCACACATATTTCAACAGATTGATTCTACGCAACAATATCGTATAACCCGGCTCCCTCCCCTTCAAGGGGGCTGGGGAGGGGATGGGGGCTACTGGGTAGGTCGTGGCTATATCATTGAAAGTGCGTGCATCGTCCTTCTCCCATCCCCCTCCCAACCTCCCCCTTGAAGGGGGAGGAGTTTCCGGCTTCGACTTGTGTGCATACGTTAGCCGCGAGGGGCGAAGGGTAGCGGGCGAATAAATGGACTTTGCGTTTTTCATTTTCTGCCGGTGGAGTTCGGTGCCATGAGCGTCAGGGCCACGCCGGGCCACAACTGACGCAGCACCAGGTAGAGGAACATCAGGATGCCCGCGGTGGCGAGGCTGCCGCCGAGGCCGAGAAAAATCCGCGACACGGTTTCGACGCTGAACTCGACGCCTACATTTCCCGCCATCTTGCGCGGCGCGCCCATCAGGCCGGCACCCGCCAGGCCGGACATCATCATTAAAATGCCATAGCCATACAGGCGCAGTTGCAGGCCGATGCGCGGAAGCGGGGGCATGGCCTGGCCCAGCACCGGCAACACGCCATAGGTCAGCCCCATGAAGGCCAGCGTCACCGCACCGATGGTGCCGTGATAGTGGGCCGTGACCAGCGTCGTCTGGCCGTCGATGATCGAGCCCAGAATGATGCCGCAGACCAGCAACAACACCGAGAGCGACAAGCCCACGGCGGGCAGCACCCGGCTGCGCCAGTGCAGCAACAGCAGTACACTGCCCAGCAGCAGCGGAACCTCCCAGCTGGTCCATTGCATCAACCGGGTGAAGGCCGCAAAATACTCGCCACTGGCCGGCCCCAGGAACAGCAGCAAAGGTGCGACCAGCGCCGGCATCGCGCCCAGCAGCAGCAAGAGCTTCAGCCGCCCCGCCGACGGCAGCGAGAGCGCGGGCGGACACAGCGCCAGCCAGGCCAGCAACATCAGGGTGGTCAGGCTGAACTGCCAGATATGGCCCGGGCCCCAGAACAGGGTTTCGAACAGCGCATGGCCCGACAGTGATGCCGGCAGCAGCCACCAGGTGACGGCCAGCACCGCCAGCGCGGTCAACACCACCGCAGCCGCCAGCCACAAGCCCAGTTGCAACACGTCATTGCGGGAGCCTCGTCCACCAGAAGCATTCGAAACATCGACGCTCGCCGCACGGTGCCCGCCCCGGGAAACATCCCGGTTCGCTTCCGCCCTGGCCCGCCATGGCCCATCCGCAAGTGCCGCCGAGGCACTGATCAACACGGCCAGGCCGTAAATCGCCAGGCCGGCCAGAAACCACGGGCTGTCCAGCACCGGCATGTAATTGCTCATGATCGGGCGAATCGCGCCAAGTGCGGGCGAGATCGCCATCAGCAGGGCGCCCAGCGCCGCCAGGGCCAGGGCCGTCCAGTCCCACGCACCCGGCGCTCGCCGCGCCGCGAGGCTCCAGAGCATGCCGGCGAACGCCATGAACCATACCCACTGCGAAAGATCGACATGCAGTGTCAGCGCCACGCGATAGAACTCGGTCCCGGGAAACAGCGAACCCAGGCCCGGAACCCGCGCCATCACGATCAGGATGGCGAACAGGCTGGAGGCGGCCACCGCCGCCGTCGCCAGCACCAGCCAGCCCAGGGCGAGCTGTGCCGACGCATCGTGACGCTGTTGCGGCAGCATGGAGTCTAGCCTCATGACAGCCGTTGCCTCATACCGCGCCCTTGTGCGGCGATTCCGAAATGAAGGGAATGCCGAAAAAAGTCAGGAAGGCAAAAACAAAAACGGCAAGAATCATCCACGAACCGATCACCGGAGAACTTTTCATGGTCAAACGCCAATGCAAGGCGAATGCCAGCATGATCCAGGTGATGAAGGACCAGGTTTCCAGCGGATCCCAGGCCCAGTAGCGGCCCCAGGCGTCCTGCGCCCAGATCGCCCCCGAAATCAGCATCAGCGTCTGGAAAATAATGCCCAACGCCATGAAACGATAAGCCAGATCGTCAAGGCGTTCGTCCACCGGCAGCCCGGCAAAGCGCGAAACCCCGATGCCGGCGCGGCGCAACAGGATCACTCCGGCCATGCCCACCGCCACCAGCACAGTGCCGAGAAAGACCTTGGACAAGCCAACATGGATATACAGCCACGGCGTACGGAAGGTCTGCGGGAAATGTCCCTCATGCGTACTTGACAGCGTCATCCAGCCCAGCATGACAAAAATGATCGGCATCACCACTGCCGCCGTACCTCGAATCGGCGGGTAGCGCCAATAGGCGATGGCAAAAATCAGGCCGAAGCTCCAGACATTGCTCGCCAGCACCTCGAACATGGTCATGAACGGCCCGTGCCCCAGGCGGTTCCAGCGCATGCCCAGCGATACGCTGAGCAGTACCAGCCCGAGCAGCAGGCTGCCCAGCACAAAGCGATGCGGCGCCTTTTTCAGCACCACCCCAAAAATCGCCACCGTGCCGGAGAGCACGTAGGCGACCACCGCCACCCAGAGAATTTGCAGTTCCCGTTGTTCCATGTCGTGATGTCAACCGGCCCTATCGCCGCGGCGGGACGCGCCATGCGGCGCGGGGAGGCGGTAAGATGCTGCCACTCTTTCTCTCTGGATCATCGCTATGGAAAAGACTACGTCAAGGCTAAACGTCGGCAAAGCCTGCCTCGCTACCTGCGTTGTGACCGCGGTGCTGCTATTCGGTTCCACCGCCGGCAGGGCGCAGGGAACGGCAGACGCGAACCTTACCAGCAATTGTAGCGAATGCCATGGCACCGACGGCCTTGGCTTCAAGGCGGGCATTCCTCACCTCAACGGTCAACCGGCGGCGCTGCTCGCCAACATGATCACGGCCTTTCAGCAGGGCAAGCGCTCCACCAAGGTAAAAATGCATCGCGACATCGCCGCGGCCGACGTTGCCCCGCTGGCCAGTCACTATTCGCAACAAAAGGCCCAGAGGCCCAAATCCGCGACCAAGCCGGAACTGATCACCCTCGGCGAAACCCTGTATCAGAATCGCTGTGCCGATTGCCATATGGACAACGGGCGCGACTCGGACAAGGACGCGCCACTGGTCGCCGCACAGGATATGAGCTACCTGATTGCCCAGACCCTGGCCTTCAAGGCCGGCGAGCGGAAGTTTCCCTACCTGATGGATGACGCCTATCGCGGCCTGAGCGATGAGGATCTCACCGCGATCGCGCATTTCTTTGCCGCGCAGGACCAGGTGGCGCCGCAGGCCGGCCGCAAGCGCCGGCGCTGAAGCTCGCTTCATGCCGGCCACCGAATATCAAGCTGTCGTGCCGCTCGCAGCCGTTCCTGAGTTGAATTCCGACGCGCCCGGCATTCGCATCGGAAAACCAGGGCTGGTGAACCGGCTGCTGGCTGCCGCGCTCCTGCTTGGTCCAGGAGTCGCCTGGACGCAGGAAAAACCCGCGGCGGCGCCCATCAGCACCTGCATCGACTGCCACGGCGCCAACGGCATCGCGGTCGACTCCGGCACGCCGCATCTCAATGGCCAGGCCGAAGCGCTGCTGGCCAACATGATGGATAGCTTCAGGCGCGGCACGCGTCCGCCCAAGGTCAGGATCCATCGCGAAATTCCCGCTGCCGACGTCGCCCCTGTCGCCGCTCACTACGCGCAACAGAAAGCCCAGCGTCCCAAATCCGCGACCAAACCCGAACTGGTCGCCCGCGGTGAAACCCTGTATCAGAACCGCTGCGGCGATTGCCACGTGGACAACGGGCGCGATTCGGACAAGGAGGCGCCTCTGCTGGCCGCCCAGGATCTGAATTATCTGATCGCGCAGATGAAGGCCTTCAAGGCTGGCGAGCGGAAATTTCCCTTCCTGATGGATGGCGCCTATCGCGACCTGAGCGACGAGGATCTCACCGCGATCGCGCATTTTTTTGCGGCGCAGGACCAGGTGGCGCCACAGACCGGCCGCAAGCGTCGGCGCTGAAGTTCGCATCATGACGACCACCGACTATCAAGCTGCCGTGCCGCTCGCAGCCATTTCGGAGTTGCATGCCGATGCGCCCTGCATCCGTATCGGAAAATCCGGCCTGATGAAGGGGCTGTTGGCTGCCGCTCTTCTGTTTGGCCCAGCAGCCGCATGGGCGCAGGACAAGCCGGCAGCGCCCATCGGCACGTGCATCGACTGCCACGGCGCCAATGGCATCGCGATCGACCCCGCCACGCCGCATCTGAATGGCCAGCCCGAGGCCCTGCTGATCAACATGATCGAAACCTTCAGGGGCGGCGCACGCCCACCCAAGGTCAGGATCCATCGCGAAATTCCCGCTGCCGACGTCGCCCCGCTGGCCAGTCACTACTCGCAACAAAAGGCTCAGCGCCCCAAATCCGCAACCAGACCGGAACTGGTCGCCCGCGGCGAAACCGTGTATCAGAGCCGCTGCGCCGATTGCCATGTCGACAACGGACGCGATTCCGACAAGGAAGCACCGCTGGTCGCCGCGCAGGATGTGGGCTACCTGATCGCCCAGACTCTGGCCTTCAAGAAGGGCGAGCGGAAGTTCCCCTTCCTGATGGATGGCTCCTATCGAGACCTGAGCGATGAGGATCTCACCGCGACCGCCCATTTCTTTGCGGCGCAGGATCAGGTGGCCCCGCAGACGGGCCGTCGGCGCAGGCGCTAGCGCCGCGCGCTTAGCTCGCCTGCCAGGGACGCAGCGCGAACTTGCGCCAGAAATGCCAGCCCAGGGCCATTACCGCCAGGGCGCAGGCGGCCAGCAGCCAGGGCATGGTCCAGTCGTAGAAAACGTTGTAGCCCATCCAGGTGGTGAGGCCGACATAGACAAGACGTCCCCCGGGAATCAAAACCGATTCACCCGCCTGCAAGGTCGCGACGCGCCATGAAAAATCGACCGTCACATCGTGCGCTCCGGGCAAACGAAACTGGCTCGTTTTCTCGGGGTCGATCAGTTGCTCGCGGATATTCAGCGTGACCCGGATGTCCTCCGTCCCCAGCCGCCAGTTGCTTGTCTGCGTATCCTTGTTGGCCGGATAACTGGGGAAACTGACCGCGCCCAGTTCCGCTGCGCCCTGACCTGGCTCCCAGCGGAACAGGGCGGAAAATCCCTTGTTGGACGAGGTGTAGAACCGGTACCCGTGGACCAACAGCGGCACCTGGTCGCCAATTTCCGTGGTGTGTGGAATTCCTGATTCGTCGCGCCAACGGATCTTGTTAACGGTTGCGTCGCGCTTGACACCCGGCTTGTATTCGATCCGGAAACCAAGGTTCTCAAAATGCACGGAATCCATTGCTCCCCGATGCCAGGGACCGGCTTGGACACGATCCATGGCCTGGTGCTCGCCGCCTGTCACCACTTCGCTGGTTGCCCGCAGATACGTCATGCGCCCCACCCCCACCAGCACGATGATGGCCAGCAGCGCAAGATGAAACACCAGCAGTGGCAGTTGCCGGCGGAAGGCCTTGTTGGTCAGAATCGCGGCGAGCAGGTTAATCGACAGCATCGACAGGGGCAGGACCAGCGGCAAGGTCACGCCGGGCACGTCCTCGCGACCGTAGATGAATACCACCGCCGCCAACAGCAGGACCAGGCAGAACAAGGTCAGACGCAAGGAAGCCAGCGCCATCAGTACACCTGGCCGGGCAGACACTCCGGGAGTCGGTTCGCCGGCGGACAGCGGGGATGTCGGCGGAAGTTCAGTCTGCACGGCGCTTTGCTCCAGACTGAGCTCTGGTTTCGTAGGCCAGATCGCCACCAGGCGCTCCGTCAGCGATGCCACCGACAGCCATCACGCGGCCCAGACGCCAGGGCCGGTAGACCATTGTGGCGAAGATCGCGCACTCGAAGGAACAGCGGCAATCGCTGTCGCGAATATAGTCCGTGATTCTCCGCGCCTTTGACGCTGCCAGCAGCCCGGGCAAATCGTCACCAAAATCCTCCAGGCGGCCCAGCGTGAAATTCGCGTATGCCTTTCCGTCAGTGGGGCGATGACTGCGCAGCATCTCGCAGGGCAAAACTTCACCATCGGCCTGCACGACCACAAGTCGCCTCCCGGCCAGGCAGTGTCCACATGGCCACGGGGATTCGGGTTGTCGGACGATATTGAACATCGCTCGATCGAGCCGCGCAAACAACCAGGACAATCCGGCCGCGCCACCATTGGCTTGTCCGACATCGCGCGCCGCAGCTCTGTATGTCGCTTCGCTTCCGCCGCGCAGCGTCGGGTCCGCCGGCGATCCACGCAAACGATTGAGTTCGATCTGATCGAGCCCCATCGTCTTCAAACGTGCCAGTGTTTCCACAAAGGCCGCGGCGTTTGCCTCGGTCAGCGTGAAGCAGCCATGCACACGCAATTGGGGCAACCATTGGCGAGCGGCGCACAACAGCCGCAGGGAATGTTCCGCCTTCTCATACAGCCCGGGCAGGCCGCGAAGGCGGTCGTGCAGCGGGCCGATGCCATCGACTGAAATCGTCACGATCACCCGTGCATATGGCCCTGCCGTCGCCAGTTTCGCCAGCAGGGCTTCGATGCGCTCCGGGTAGGAACCATTGGTCGACACGCTGAACGAGCGTACGCCACCCGCATAGTAAGCCGCGATGATCTCCGCCAGGTCATTGCGCAACAGCGGCTCGCCACCGGTCAGCGAGAGGTGGCCGACACAACCGGTGCTCTTCGCCAGCAGACGGATGCGCTCCAGGCTCAGTTCCTGGTCGATGCCTATGCGCTGCCGTTGCGGATCGTCGAAGCAGTGCCGACAATGCGCGTTGCAGCGATGCGTGACGAACTGGATCAAGTAGCCGACGGCATTCCGGCTGAGCAGGCTGCGCGCCCAGGCCAGCACCACGGCGGCATCGACCATCAGCCGCCTTGTCGCAAAACGCGCCCGATCGACCACCCCGAGCATGCCGCCGACACAGATTGCAGCCGTGGTGACGCCATGGAAGCAGAGCACTGCCGGCAGTGCGATCAGACCATCGCTGCACACGATCCGTGCGACTGCGCCGCGCAGACTCCAGATGGGCAGTGCCAGCAGCAACGCACCTGCTGCAGCGGTGCCCTGCTGGTCAAGGACGATGCCGGCGCTCGCCAGGAACAGGCCGAGGGCGAACAGCAGGCGGTAGCCGCCTTCCGTGCCGCCGCCCATGATCGGATTGAAGCCGCCATGCCGGCTGATCAGGTGGATGTAGTAACGCGTGCGCGGTACCAGTTCCTTCGCGTAATGGAAAAGTCCCGGCTGCCGGTGCCGCACGCGCAGTCGCGACGAAATCCAGTGCGGAAACTCGGCGCTGGCGAGACGGCAACCCAGTTCTGGATCCTCGAGCGCAACCCGCGGATCGGCATCGAAGCCCCCCACGGCATCGAATGCCCGCTTGCGGATCAGGCACAGGCTGCCGTTCAGGCACCCCTGCGCCAAAGTATCCAGAGCCGCACCGCGCATGCCGGCTTCGCAGGCATCCAGATAGCGACCGAACAAGTGCGGGCTATGGTTATCGTCCTTGTAGCAACCCGAAAATGCTGCAACTTCGGGCATCTCCTTGAGTAGCTGCAGGCAGTTGGCCACCAGTTGCGGATCATCAGCGCGGGTATCGGCGTCGATGAACAGCAGAGCCTTGCCGCGTGCCATCGCGGCCCCTGTATTGCGCGCCGCCCCCGCGCCACGGCAAAGCTCGTGGCGCAGCAGGCGCACCGAGGAATAAGCCTCGACGAACTCGGCGGTACCGTCAGTCGATGCATCGTCCACCACCAGCACCTCGATGCCTTCGTGCAACTGAGCTTGCAGGGAATCGAGCAGCGCCGTGACGCCAGCCGCGTCATTCCTGACCGGGATCACCACCGAGATCTGCATCGACTGCATCACGTCCCTGCCCGTTGCGCTATGTAGCCCAGGCGACCAAGACCGGCGGCGATGCCTGCCGGCGCGCAATAGTGCCGCCAGCAACTGCGCACATGGGCCGCGACAAAAGTCGCACGCATATAGTAGCGGCGATAGAAATCCCGCTGCAGCAACGGCAGCGCCTGCGGAGCGATCGCCGCCGCGGTGCTGGCCAAGGAACCGTAGTGATACGCAGCCTCGGCATCGCGCAACTCGGGTGCGAGATCCTGCCACCACGGGATATCGGGGTAGCTGCGAAATATCTGCACCTGCACGTAATCCGGTGCCAAGACTTGCGCCCAACGCACCGTGGCGTCCGCCTCTGCGGCAGTCTCCGACGGCAAGCCGACCAGGAACAGGCCCACCGAGGCAATGCCGTGCCGCTTGAGGCGCGCCAGGCCATCCTCGGTCTGCCGCCGCCAGGTTTCGCCATCGCGTGCCTTGCCAATCAGCTCGATCAGGCGTGGCGTCGCGGTTTCGATGCCGACCTTGAACAGCCGCGCACCGCAAGCGGCGGCGGCAGCGACGCGTTCGGTATCGAGTTCGTCCGGACGCGCATTGGCGATCCAGGGCGCGACGATATTGCGCCGCGCGAGTTCCTCGCAGATGGCCAGGAAGTGGCGCCGGTCGACCAGGAATGTGTCGTCCTCGAAGGCAATGGCTTCGGCGCCGCTGGCGAGGTGTTCTGCCACTTCGTCAACCACCTTGTCCGGGCTGCGCTTGCGCAATCGTTCGCCTGAGCTCTTGCGCACCACGGTCGAGCAATGCCGACAGCGGTGCGGGCAGCCGCTCGCGCTCAAGACGTAGGCCCAGCGCCGCAGGAGCCTGCCCGGCAGCGGAAACGGAAAGGCGAAGGCCAGTTGCTCGGCGTTGGAGTATGCCGGTCGCGGCAGGCGATCCGGCGCCTCCACCACGAAATGGTGCCCCTGGGTGAAGTGCTGCCGGTAGCTTCGGAAAGTCGACGTGTCATCCTGCAACAGACGCGGCAGCAGCCCCAGAAGTTCCTCTTCCGCCTCGCCCGCCAGCGCCAGGTCGAAAGCCTCGCGCCATTGCGGCACCGGCGAGCGCATCGCATGCGAAACCTGCTGGCCGATGGCGATCGTCATAACGCCGGCCTGGCGCAGCAGACGACCGCATTCGACGGCCTCCGGCAGGCACCAGGTCTCGCCCTTGATTACCGCGACCCGCGGTTCGCCACTCAGCGCCTGCGCCACCCAGGCCTGCGGCCCGCCTTTGGTAAGCCAGCCATCCACCAGCGTCACCGAAAGCCTGCCGTCTCGAGGGATACCAGCGTGCAGAATCTTCAAGTCGAGGGCCGGATGCAGGTGGCGCGGATGTCCGCCGGCACCACCGACCCGATCCACGCGCAGCAGGACCACGCCGCTCATGCCGCAGCCACCGCCACCGCGGCGAGTATCTCGCCGATCCGCTGCAGCCGAGTGGGGTCGATGCCGCGATGCAGGGGTATCGCCACAGCCTGCGCGAACACCTGTGCCGCGCCGGGACAATCACGCTGCCCCAGCATTGCCGCAACATCGTCGAGCACTTCCCCATGGATCGCCAAATCAAGCCCGAGCGATTGTGCATTCCGGCGCAAGGCCGGCAGGTCGCCCGCGTAACGCGCGACAAAGTTGTAGGCCGCCGGCTGACCGAATCGACAACGCTGCTGTGCTGTCAATCCTGACGGCAAGGACGCCGACACTTGCCGCCAGAGGGCGTCAAGATCGTGATTGCGCTGCGACAACCGCGCCAGGCGCCGCAGTGCCATGCGCGCCTGGAAGCCGCTGAAAGCTGCATTCGCCGGACGCACGCGATCATGCAGGCTGCGGTAGAACTGTTCGAAACTGCCGACCTTTTTCTTACGGAACATCAAGCGTGCCGCCAACCCATAGGCCGGACTGCGTACCGCCAGTTCCTCGATAGACTTCATCAGCGCCTTGCGCGTCGCCGGCCACGGTGTGCGTTGCCGCTGATCGAGTCGCGCAGCGACCTTCGCCAGCAGGTCCGCACTCGTAGACGTCAGCAACCCGCCGCCGAAGGCCGCGACAGGTTTCGCCACTTCCAGACTGAACAGTGCGGCCGTACCGAAGCTACCTGCGGCTCGCCCATTGATGCGCGCGCCGAACGCATGAGCGCAATCCTCGATCAGCGGCAGCCCGCGCGCCGCGGTCACCGTGGCGATCCCTGTGATGTCGCAGGGTGCGCCGAACACATGCAGGGCCACCACGACGCGAGTGCGCGGCGTAATCGCCCGCGCCACGCTTTGCGGCGTCACGGCGAAGGTATCGACGTCGACATCGGCAGCTACCGGACGCAGGCCGCGAACCTGCATCCGGATCACCAGTTCGCCCAGCGTGTAGGCCGGCACCACCAGTTCGTCACCCGCCACCAGACCGAGCCCGTCGAGAATCAGGTCGAGCGCATCACGCCCGCTGGCAGTGGCGCGCACACCGCAGCCGTCGAGGGCTGCGGATGCGGCATCCTCAAACTCGCGCACCGCCGCCGCAGCCTGCGCAACATCGTCGCCGAGGCCACGCAGCATGTCAGCAAAGTCTGCCCGCTCGATCTCGATGCGCCGCCGCGGAATCATGCCGAATACCACCTGCACAGGTTCAAGAGTCGGCCCTGGCGGGACGACGGTCATCCCTGTCCGCCGCCTCCAGCATCGCATCGACCTCGCCCAGCACGCTATCGACCGAAATTGCCTGCATGCACCGGTTGTCCGTGCAGTTGCTGCGTCTCTGGTTGGCCGGGCGAATGCAGGGCGAACACGGCAGCGCCGCATACAACGGGCGCGCCCTGCCTAGCGGCAGGTAGAGCAGCGGCGTTTCCGGACCAAACAGCACCAGCGTCGGCGTTTGCGTCAGTGACGCAATGTGTGCCGGGCCGGAATCATTGCTGACCAGAAGGCGGCTGCGCGAAAACAAGGCGGGCAGTTGGCCGACCGACACCGCGCCAGCCAGGCTGGCGCAACGCGACGACCTGACGGCGTTGACCATGCCATCGATGGCCAGGCCGTCGGCGGGCGCTCCGATGAAACCGATGCAGACATCCGGATGGGTTTGCAGCAGTCGCTGTGCCAGAACGACGTACCGGTCAGCAGGCCAGCGCCGCTGCGGTAACAGGTCACCGGCATTGGCGTTGAGCAGGATCAGACAGTGCGTTGCGGCCATTGGCAAGGCCCGCCCCAGAACCTCCGTCACATGCGCCCGATCTCCCGCGTCGAGGGCGGCTGCAATCTGTTCGCGCCAGGCCACCTCGATCAGCGGCCAGGGGCGCGGCACCTCGCTGGGCAATAGCGCAGTCGCGAGCGCCAGGCAGTTTTCGCTCATGTGCCGATCGTCGCGATACGGCACCGGCAAATTGTGCAGACGGCCGCGATACACGCCGTCATGGGCGAAGCCGGCCCGTTGTCGCGCACCGGCCAGCAATCCCAGCAGCGCCGAAAAGCGCGAACAGGGCTCGAAGTCAATGCTGACGTCAAACCGCTGGCGCCAGGCCCACGCCAGAAACCGCAAAAAGTCGCGCCCGAAAACCCATGCCGTATCCGTACGCCAGAGGAAAACCCGTTCGGCATCGCCCATGCCGACCATGGACAGGCATTCACGGTTGCGCGCGAAACTGACGAAACTGGGCACAAGGCCCTGGCTTCGCAGCCACTGCAGCGAGGGCCCGACGAGCACCAGGCTGCCCATTTCCGCCAACTGGATGCACAACACCCGCCGTGGCCGCGCAGTCGTTGCTTGCCGCGCCGGCAGCCAGCCGCGCCAACGCGCGCCCAAGGACAGCAGAAAGCACAGCGGAACCCCCAGCCAGCGGTCCAGCCAGCGCATCGTCTCGACACTCATGCTTTTCCCGAAATCATGAACCCGTCCTGGATCGGTGGCATATTGATCGGACGCCAGCCACCCATTCCGCGTCAGGTCGGCAGAAACCCGAAGACAGGCAGGCCACAAGTACTGCAATCATGACGACGACGCCGCCGATGGCCCCAGCGTTGACCGGTACAGAAGATACTCCTGCCCAAGACTGCAAAACCGAATGGGGCTCTCGAAGCAAGAACTGCCGTCGAGATACCGCCGCTGTTCCGGCGCCCGATACACCACATGGACCTGGCGCGGCTTGCGGACCAGTGATTCTTGGATCTTTTGAACCACGGACGACATGACCAAGCCGTCGAAGGGATTGAATAAATAGAAGACATTCTCATCATCGCGCAAAGTATGCGCCCGTATGTCGTCGAGAATCACTTCGCACCGGGTTGCCGTCTGCCGTCGTCGAGCAAATCGCTCCAGATTTTTCTGCGCGATCACAGCCAGCCTTGGTGAAAACTCGATTCCCCGCGCGATATCGAAGCCAAGTTCCGCCGCGATCATCAGCACACGCCCCTTGCCGCAACCGATGTCGAAAAGCACTCTGCGACCGGGAAGATCCAGACTGGCCAATACTTGTCGAAGCGGACCGCCATGGGACGGTTTGTAGTATTCCGAGTTCGCAACCCGTTCGGCGTCGAGCCCGAAGTGCCCAGGACTCACCCAGCCATAGGTATCGGTTCCGTAGCGCAGGTCAAATCCGACATCGACCACGCGCGAACCACAAATGGCCAGCGTCGCAAGCAAACCCTCGTTCCGCAATGATTGGCGGACACACCGCAATCCCTCGATAATCATGCAACTATCCTGCCCACATGAGCCGGCGACGCTCCCGCCAATTTCCGCATCAGCGCCTGATCGGCATACCCAGGGAACAATGGCCGGTTTGGTAGCAGTGAGGTGGCTGGGGTAGCATCGGGAACCATGGGAAGCGCGAGCACAAGGTTGTCGGTCGTCCGCTGGCAGGTCGGGTTGGGGCTGGCGATATTCATCGGCTATTTATTGACTGTGGCACTCATTCACGTCGACGGCCACCGCGCGGCAGGACGCGGAGAAACCCCTCTACTGACAGACTTCACTTCGCTTTACGCGGCTTCCATGCTGCTGCGCCAGCAAACCGCCGTCGACCTTTACCGCCCCCGCGAAATGTATCAGGCCAGTCTGCAGGCAGCGCAGGCAGCCTACGACGGAAATCTTAACGAAAAGCAGGTGCGGACGATAGGCTTGCATCCGTGGATGTATCCCCCACCCTTCATCGTGCTGGCGGCGCCGCTGGCCTATCTGCCTTACCTCTATGCCTGGCTCGCATGGCTGGTGATGACATCGATTCCGTACCTGCTCGCCATGCGCAACATCCTGCAGGATCGCAGCTTCTGGCTGGTTGCCCTCGGCGCCCCACCGGTGTTCTTCAACATCATGTATGGACAGACCGGCTTTCTCAGCGCCGGTCTGATCGGGCTTGGTCTGGTGTGGCTGCGTCAACGGCCGATACTGGCCGGGGTCTGTCTCGGACTGGCCAGCATCAAACCTCATTTCGGACTGCTGATTCCAATTGCACTGATCTGTGGCGCGCACTGGAAGGCCTTCTGGAGCGCGATGGCAACAGTTTTCGCAATGGCGGTTGCGACTGTCTTGCTGTTCGGCGCCGACGTGTGGTTCGGCTTCATCGGCACCCTGCTGTCCAATCTGCGCGGTTTCGAGCACAACATCCACAAGTGGCGCGTCATGCCATCGGTGCTCAGCGCGCTGCATCAGGCCGGACTCGAACTGAACTGGCCCTGGCGCGGCCAAATACTGGCGACCTGTCTTGCGGCGGGCGCCGTCGGCTGGGCCTGGTGGTGGCATCCTGCGCGCCCTGCCCATCCAAGACTGGAAGCCGCGATCCTGTGCCTGGCGACACTGCTGGCGGTACCCATGGTGTATCTGTACGACCTGATGCTGCTGGTCCCCGCGATCGGCTGGCTGTGGGCCGACATGCGCGACCGGGGACATCGGAGTTGGGAACTTCTGCTGCTGGCCGGCGGCAGCGCCGGACTCATCGGCCTGCGGGAGATCGGGAATTCCGGGCCGATAGTCGGCGTGATGATTGCCGGCTCGCTGCTCTGGCTGTCACTCACGCGACTGCGGCAGTCCAGACGTGACACCGGCGCATGAGCGATCCGGAACTCAAGGCGGGTTCTGACACATGTCGGTCATCCAGTTCTTGCCGCTACCCGTCAGATTCGAGGTACTGCCTTGGCTGTTGGCGATGACAGGAACACCCAGCGTAGACGAACCACAGGAACTATCCGCCCATTGCCCGGGCCGCTGGAAGGTCCGGATCTTGTTCTTGGCTTCAAGGTAGTACGGCGCCTTCGTATAAAAGTTGTTGCTGCCACCGATGGCCACCTCATTGCTGCTGCCCGCGCCAAGACCGACCTCCTCGCCAACGTCGTTCAGATTCACCAGCAATGACTTGTTTTTCCAACCATGGGGTACGGCGATATGGCACCAGGTGCATTGGATCGGCCCGGTCTTGGTGTTGTGGTAGGCATGCAAATTGCCCTTGCCGCCACCGTCGAAGGCGCTTGAACTCGTCGGGCTGTGGCACTTGAGGCACAGCGGGGCCGACGAACTCGAACTGTCCTTGTCCCAGGTACCCTTGAGGATGAAGGGGTTGGCCGATCCATGCGGACCCCATGCGTTGCCGGCACCGGTTGCGGGGACTGTGTTGTCGGGAATCACCGAGGTGCCACTAGTGACATTGCTACCGTGGCAATCGGTGCAGTACATGGTTTGCGTACCCACGGCATTGCTGAATGGCGCTCTCCATGCGCTGGTGGCGGTGACCGACCGCTTGCTTTCGGTGCGCCCGGTGGAACGCATCACCGGATGCCAGGAGCGATGGTTGTTGCCGTTGTAACCAATCGCCCCGGCTTCGGTACCCAGGTTGATAGCGGTCGTCCCGTCCGACTCATCCGCATGGTTGTCCGGTGCCTGGAATTCCTTGGCCTGGTCGGTGTATTGGGTCAGGGCATTTCCGACGCCGGGAGTCGCCACGCTACCCGCAGGAGTGAGGCCGCGTTGGGAGCCACTGGTACGCAGATTCGGCGGCGTTGTATAGCCATAGGTGGAATGGCACTTGAGGCAGACCTGGTACTCGCGCGTGAGGAAGCCCTTGGTGTCCATGTTGGCATTCGTCAGCGGCATGGCGTTGGTCACCACCTCGCTGCCAGGGTCGCCACGACGCACCGTGTAGTTGCTGGCTGAGGTATGGAACGAGCGCCCGGCCGCCGAGTTGGTGTAGATGGGTTCAACACCCCAGCCACCGCGGAGGACGCCCGAGGCCACATTGGTGTGCGTCATCGCGGTATCGGTGTGCTCATGGGTGCCTTCGGTTTGCGGCGTGATGATGTTGTAGGTGTTGCTGACCGAGCCATAGAACAGGCGGTTCTTCACCACCCGGTGCGGGTTGTGGCAATCCGTGCATTCGACATGCCGGTTGGTCGCGGTCGTTCCCGTGAGTGCACGGCTTTCCACCAGATCGGCACCGCACTTGGTGTTAATGCCGGCGGAACAATTCGATCCGCTGGTGGCCGAACCGTTTACGACCCCCCCGGCGAAGCCGTCGTTGAAGCCGGTACGCCCGCTGCCCGGATCGTGCATTTCGACGCCTGCAGCGTCCTGGTCGGCGGAGGTGATCGGCATGCGATAGGTGAGCGCGAAATCGGTCATGATGTTGGGCACCGAGGTCGAGCTTGCAAGAATGCTGCCGGCGGCATCGCGATGGCACTGGTAGCAAGTCTGTTCAATCGCCGAAGCACCTCCGGCCTTGAAGCCGCCGGCGGACAGCGCCGTGGCCGGGGTCGCGTCGTTGCCCTCGCGCAGCAGACGGCGCGCCCCGGTCACCGTGTGGGTATCGTGGCAATTGAGGCAGGCCGCCTTCCACACCGGGATGTTGGTCGGAAACTGCCGGATTGCCGCGGCACTGCCCACACCGGAACGGTACAACTGTGTCGCCACATTGCTGTTGGCATGCGCCGAATACGCCCAGGTGGCTCCCCCCGCCCCCTGCAGGCCCTTGTCATGGCAGGCCAGGCAGATGATGTCGGTGCCATCGGCGTAGGCATTGGTCGGTTGCACGGACTGGAAGCGCGGGCGGCGCAGGAATTTGATGTTGAGTTCGTTCGTGATGTCAGTCGCATCACCCTTGATGTGCGGATCATGACAGGTGGTGCATTGCACCTGCCCGGCACCTGCGGGGCCGGTAGGGTCGAGCGGCAGCACGGGGCGATTCGCGCCCTGACCGGCGGCGCGCTTGCCGAACAGCGGGTGCGTGCCGCCGACCATGATGGTGGAATTCTGGTTCACGTCGGGCGCACGCATTTCGCCGTCGCGCGCGGCCAGCGTGTCGGTATAGGTCACGGAAATCGGATGGTCGTTGGTCAGGTCGAATCCCGTGGTTTGCCCCAGCGTGCCGGCGCCAAGATTTTTGGTATAGCCGGTGGTGGTGCCGCTGCCGCCGGGCATGATGCCGCCGGTGCCGGTGTTCGCCACACTGATCGTGGCCGGATTGTTCACGCCGCGCAGCACCCGCACGCTACCCAGGGCCATTGCGCCGTCGTGGCATGACAGGCAGAGCTTGGAACTGCCCAGCGGCTGATCCAGCGAGGCATTGAGAATGGTTTCCGCGTCCAGTGACTTGGACGTGTAAACGGTATAGGTCTTGGCGGCGAGGGTTTTGTTCCACAGCGGCTTTTCAGAGGTATCGGCACCGTGCGGCGTATGGCAGAACACGCAGACCTGGCTTTCGCCTGCCGCCTTGACGGTGCCGGGGCCTGTGGCCGACAGGTTGTGCACCGTATTCCTGATATCCGAACTGCGCGCGGCGTAAGCCGGCGCCAGCGCTGCCATGGGCAGCACGGCACACAGCGCCAGCATGGCCATTGGCGTACGCCATTCAATCCGCATCATTTTCCACACCCCCGCCAAGAAACTGAAACACCGCCACCCGGCTGTTCAACATGTCCGCCACGTACACCCGGTTTCGCGAATCGACCCAGACGCCTGATGGTAGATGAAATTTTTCGTCACCGAACCCGCTGCCCCCCAGCGGCATGAGGAACTGGCCGCGACGGTTGTAGACCAGCAGGTAATCGAAGTAGGATTCGACCACATAAACATTGCCTTCACCATCGGCAGCAACACCTTTCGGGCGGTTCAGATCGCCGATGAACATGCCGCGCTTACCTATGGTGGCAAGGTAATCCCCGGTTTTTGTGGAGAACACCTGGACCCGTGCATTCATGGTGTCGGTGACATAGAGTTTGTCGCGGGCAATGGCAATATGCGTCGGATAATTGAACTCGCCGGGGCCGTCCCCGCGCGCTCCCAATTCAGCAAGCAAGATGCCTTCCAGGTTGAAGATCTTGATCTGGTGCGCCCCGGTATCGGCCACGTAGAGTTTTCCCGCCGCGGCATCGAAAGCCAGCCCGTTGGGGCGCAGCAAATGGTTGCGGCCGATGCTTGGCAGCGGCTCGCCCAAGGGGGAAAGGCGGGCCACCAGCCCCAGATCGGCATCGGCCACGAAGATCTGCTGCTCCGGCCCGAGGGCGATGCCGACCGGGCTGATGAAGTCGAGCAGGCCTTCCGCCTTCGACCAGACCTTCACCTCGGGCAGCTTTTCGTCGAACATGAACACCGCGCCGCGCCCGATGTCGGTAACGAACACGCGCCCCTTGCCATCGACCGTGCCCGTCTGCGGCCTGTCCAGAACCATAGGCTCGGCCGGACCGGCGATGATGTCCAGAATGGCGAAAATGGTGTTCACCAGGCCCTTGCCCAGTTCTTCCGGAGCGACCAGGTTGGTTTCCCCGCGCAATTCGCCGAGATACATGTAGCGCGGCACCTCGCCATCGGCCGGCGGCGGAAACATCAGTTGCCGCGGGTCGACGGTGCTGTCCAGCCCCATGGTGAACAGGGGCTTCTCGCGCATGCCGCCGCAACCGGCGAGACTCAGCACGATCAACAGGCTGGCAAGGAGCCACCTCATCGGCATGCCCTGCGCGTTGCCGCACTGTGGAGGTCAGCCGCGCAGCAATGCGGGCTAAGGGTTTTCATCGGCGACGGATCCCATAATTTTCAGCTCGGCTCATCTCACCAGCGTCCCGGGCCGCCGGTTTCGTGGCCGCCGTAGATTCCGGTCGGCAAGCCGCGTTTTCCCGAATGACACAAATCGCATTTGTCGGGCGCCCAGGCGATGTCGCCATTGTGACATGCGCCGCAGAAGCGGCCTTCGGCAATGTCCGACATCTTGAAGTCGTTGCCGCCGACGCGCATCTTGAAACCAAGCTCGGCGTGACACACCTTGCATCGGAAACGGATGCGGTGAAACCAGTGCGGAAAAACCACGGGCCGCATGCCCTCTTTTTCAGAGCGGCGGTTCAACAGCACATCGGCATACTCGGCGGCGGCCGGAGGCACCGCTCCAACCAAAGCAGCCAGGAACAGCAGCGTGAGCACAAGCTTGCCGGCACCCATCACCGCGGCGGCACCGCGCCATGGGGAATCGCAATCGGCAACGTTGGCTTGGGCGCCTGTCCCGGCCGCGACACGCTGTGGCAACGAAAGCACTCGGTCAGGGGAAAGGAAACGGCGCCGTGGCAAACGCCGCACTGTTCGCCATTCAGGATGGACAGCATCGACAGCTTGTTGGCGCCCGTCTCGGCCTTGAACAGATGATCATGACAATTGGTGCAATCGAGCCACAGGGTGTGCTGCCGATGCGGAAACCTGACAATGGGCATGCCACCCTTGAGATTGAGCAGGACGTCGGAATCGTAAACCTGGATCTTGGTATCGGGGCGGATGCTGGCACGGGGATTGATCTCGCCCTTTTCCAGCGCCTGGACCCAGCGCACCTGGTTTCCGGTATTGTCCTTCGTCAGCTTGGACAAGGCCTCCGCCGGTTCCTGCAGTTCCTTCACGCCCGGACCTCGCGGATCGTGGATCCCGTCCTTGCGCAGCGTGTCCCATCCCTGCTGCGCCAGCACTGACAGGCTCACCACTGCAACCAAGGCGGCGGCAAGCCCCAGGCGTATGGTCTTACCCTGGAATATAGATACCCGCATTGCGAATTGCGCGTACCAGCTCCGCGGTCGCATCCTCCAGCAGCTTGACGGCTTCGTCAAAGGCTTTGCGCCCCGCCGCCTGTTCTGCCCTGATCCGCAGTTCCTGTCCCTTTGAAAGGTAGGCCTGAACCATATCCCCGCTCGCCTTCTTGTCATCAACCAGAACTTTGATCAGCATTTGGTGCGTATTGTTCCGGTCAATTTCATAATTATATTCTTCCTCCTTGGTCGCGAAATTCAGCGAACGGGTGAGCGTGTCGCCGCTGCGCAGACTGGTCAGCCCAGCCTTGGCAACCAGGTAGCCACGATCGATTTCGGCGCGGGCTTCCTTGAACTTGCGCTCTTTCGCCATCGCACTTGCAGCGGCTATCGATTTCTCGATCTGGCCGACTGTCTCGGTCACGCCCTTCGCCGACTTTTCGTCGGAGACCCGCTTGTAGGCGCCCAGCAAAGCCTGCACGCTTTCCAGGCGCAGGAGATAGTCGTTTTCGAGCTTCTTCGCCGTCACCTCTTCGGGCGCGGCAAACCGCACGGCATCGAAAAAGGTCGAACGCGATTCGGTCAAGAGGGAGGATGCCTTTTCCAGACTGTCCTGGTCGAGAGCCGCCTTGGCGGCACGGTGCAGTTCGCGCGCGCGTTCGCGCCGCTGCAGCGCTTCCGGTGCCTTGCTCGAATCGATCTGGCGCGCGGCAGACGAGGTTTCGAGCAACTTGCCCACCGAATCGATGTTCGACGACAACTGCGCCTTGTCGATCTTGTTGCCGGCCAGACGCGAAGCGGCACTTTCGGGAGCACTCGCCGGGGCGGTCTGCGCCATGACAACGCCCCAGGCGAACAGGGAAATCAGCAATACGACGGGCTTCTTCATGGGGAGACCTCTTTACTTCGCCGGCGCGGCGGCAGCCTGCGCGGGACGGAAATCCTTCTTCTTCGAATGGCACAGGCGGCACTCGGAAACCGGGAAGGCCACCTTGCCGTGACAGACGCCGCATTTCTCGCCGAGCAGGATCGCCGCCATGCTGATCGCATTGGCGCCCTTCTGCGGAATGAAGATCGCCGGGTGGCAGTTCGAGCAGTCGAGCCACTCGGTGTGCTGCTTGTGCGGATACACCACATCCGGCATCGACCCCTTCACTTCGCGCACGATGTTCAGATCGATCACTACCGGTGCCTCGGTGGGGTTCGCCCTGTCCCAACGCGGGTTGATCTTGCCCTCTTCGAGCGCCTTGACCCAATTCACCCGATTGCCCGCCAGGCTCTTGGGCAGCGGCCCATAAGCCGCCAGGGGCGCCATCAGGGCGATGGTGCCGTCGTTGGACGGATCGTGGATGCCATCCTCGGCCGGCGCCGGATTGCGTTTGCCGACCGGCTTCAGCAGGCGATTGAAGGAGTTGATGTCGGCCGCTGATGCACCCGAGGTGTTGGCCGCAGGTTCGACCGCCGCAGCCACGGCCGCGACCGGAGCTGCCGGCACTTCAGGGGCCTTGGCCGGGGCTGAGGCCGCCGCAGCCGGAGCCGCAGCGGCAGCCTTGGCCGGCGCCGCCGCCGCGCCCTTGACCGACGCCAGCATGTAATCGACGGCCGCCTTGACGTCGCCATCCGGCGCCGCGACATTGCCTCCCTTGGGCGGCATGCCCTTGGGCGTGCCCTTCAGGGCGCTGGCGTACAAACGGGCGGCGCCGCCGGCCATGCGCGCTTGCCAATCCGCTGCATTGCCGTACCTTGGTGCGCCGGCGATGCCAGCGGCATGACAGACCGCGCAGGTCTTTGTGTACAGGTCCTTGCCGGCATCCGCTGCAATTGCCGCGCTGGCAAACAGCAATGACGACAGCACGGGAAGAATGATCCGTTCGATTTTCATGATCGCGCGCCCCTTATTTCTTTGGCAGCGCCACGGGCGCCAGCTTCTGGATGGTGCTCTCGTGCACCTGGGTCGGAGTGCCCGGTTTGGCCGAATGGCACAGATTGCAGTTCTCCACCGACCAGGCGAGTTCGCCGTTGTGGCAGGCGCCACAATACTGTCCGTCGATGATCTTCACCATGTTGATTTCGTTGCCGCCGGCCTTGAACTTGAAACCAAGATCGGCATGGCATACCTTGCAGCGAAACCGCACGCGATGGAACCAGTGCGGGAAAATCGCCGGGCGCATTCCTGCACCGTCGGAATAGTTATTGATCACGATATCGCCGTACTCGGCGCGCGCCTCGTCGATGTCGACCACCAGTACTGCTGCCATCGCCAGGATGGCCAGCAGCAGGCGCTGCCAGGGAGTTTTTCCGAACATGATTGTCCTTAGTGCAAACCGAGGGCGAAGTTTAAACGTGAGCGCTACGACTTACCAGCGCCCGTCAAAAAAACCGTCAAATTCACGACCGACGGAACCGAACAGTGAAAAGCTTTGCGACTCGCCCTGTGCAATTACGGCCGCGCTCAGACGAAAGCTCAGGCGGCCAACCCGGTAGTCGAGCATGTTCTGAAACGAAGCCGTTTGTTGCGTCTGCGATGCCGGCGCACCGGGAGTCGCGAGGCGCTGCCCCGATTGGCTGGCAACCCAGAGGACATTGGCGCTGTAGTTCAGGTTTCGTATCGAAAACGGGCTGGAATGGTTGTAACCGAGGGACACGCTGCCGTTCAGCTGCGTTTGGCGGTCGTCGACGACGAGCTGATTCAGAACCTGGGACTGGGCCTGGGCATTCCCTGTGCCCGTCTGGCTCCAGTTAAGATTGGCGTTGACGGTCAACGCCGCACGCGAACTGACCTGATAGGCGGCCCCGCCCTGCAGGCTCGCGGTGAGGGACTGGTTGTTGCCGGTTTGCGCGGTACTGATGGAATGACCACCGTTGCCGCCCAGGTTTGCTGTCAGTGCGTCGCCATAGCTGGCCCGCCAGGACGCACCAACCGTATTGGACAATGAAAACGAGGTGCTGCCCGCGGCCTGACTGAAGCCCGCGCTTTGCCCGGCATTCAGATTGATCGACTGGCGCTCGTCCAGCACGACGGTGCGCACCAGGCCGTGATTGGCCGTTGCGCTGGTGCCCACCGAACTGCCGGTCCCGCTCGCGATGAAACTGTTGACTCCGCCGCCCAGCCCCCAGTTGTAGTTATAGGCACCGAAGCTCAAGGGGTCACCCAGATACGACGCATTGGCCCCGACCGATGCCGAATTGTAGCGGCTGCCGGCCGACGATGTCGTACTCAAGCTTCCTGAACCAGATACCGAGAGATTTTTGCTGAAACTGTAGCCGCTCGAAATAAAGGCATTCATGCTTTGCTGGCTGGTTTGATTGCTGCCCGCTGCCGCGGGGGCCGGTATCGCGGCCTGCGCCGTAGTCTGGCTCTGGGTCTGCGTCTGCACCAGGCTGGCACCACCGGTCAGGGTCATGGGCAGATCCTCGATCGGCCGCCAGGTGAAATTGCTCGAGGCGAGAAATGCCGTCGACTCGTTGCTGGTCAGG
>CAMBRI010000039.1 GCA_945870205.1 Sulfuritalea hydrogenivorans sk43H
TTCGGCGGCGGCGGCCAGCGCGGCGGCGGTCGCTCGAACGTCTATCGCGGCGCCGACCTGCGCTACAACCTCGAAGTTTCTCTTGAAGACGCCGCACGCGGCACCGAGACCCGGATCCGCATTCCGACCATGGCCGAATGCGAAACCTGCAATGGCAGCGGTGCCAAGAAAGGCACCGAGCCAAAGACCTGCCCGACGTGTGCCGGCCACGGCCAGGTGCGCATGCAGCAGGGCTTCTTTTCGATCCAGCAAACCTGTCCGAAGTGCCACGGCACCGGTCGCTATATTCCCGACCCCTGCGGCACGTGCCATGGCTCGGGCCGCGTCAAGCAGCACAAAACCCTCTCGGTCAAAATTCCGTCAGGGATCGACGAAGGCGATCGGATACGGCTCACCGGCGAGGGCGAGCACGGCGTCAATGGCGGCCCGCCAGGCGACCTCTACGTCCAGATACATCTGAAGGCCCACGCGGTATTCCAGCGCGACCACGACGACCTGCATTGCGAGATGCCATTGAGCTTCGCCACCGCGGCACTTGGCGGCGAAATAGAAGTTCCCACGCTGGACGGCGTCGCCAAGCTCAAGGTGCCGGCCGAAACGCAGACTGGCAAGGTGTTCCGCCTGCGCGGCAAGGGCATCAAGGGTGTTCGCTCCAGCAGCCACGGCGACCTGCTGTGCCATGTCGTACTGGAAACCCCGGTCAGTCTCACCGAGCGGCAGAAGGAATTGCTGCAGGAGTTTGAAGTAATCAGCCAAGGCAACGCCCAGCGCCACAGTCCGCGCGCACAGAGCTGGATGGATCGGGTCAAAGTGTTCTTCGGCGGTTGAGGCTGCGCCTGTGGGTCTCAGGCGCAGCTATTTTGCCGTCGCCGACAAGCAAATACAACCACGCGCGAATGCGTTGCGGAGCTTTAATCAGGCCCGGCGCCAGGTGGTTCCTTGAGGTCCATCCTCGAGCACGATACCAGCATCCTTGAGTTCGTCGCGGATGCGATCTGACTCGGCGAAATTCCTCGCCTTTTTCGCAGCGCTGCGGGCGCCCACTTTTGCTTCGATCTCGTCATTGCTCAGGCCGCCAGCCGGTGCCGCCTGCAGGAATAGCTGCGGGTCCCGCTGCAGCAGGCCCAGCACGCCACCCAAAGCCTTGAGCTGCCCAGCCAGTACCGCATCACCACGATTGGCCGCGGTCGCCAGATCGAACAGCACCGCCATGGCTTCAGGGGTGCCGAAATCGTCGTCCAGAGCGGCCTTGAAGCGCACGGCATGGGCCTCGTTCCAATTCACCGGCACCTCCCCGGTGACTCCCTTGAGCGCCGTATAAAGCCGCGTCAGCGCCTGACGCGCATCGTCGAGGTGGACATCGGAATAGTTCAGCGGGCTGCGATAGTGAGCGCGCAGGATGAAGAAGCGGACCACTTCCGCATCATACTTTTTCAGCACCTCGCGAATGGTGAAGAAGTTGCCCAGGGACTTCGACATCTTCTCGTCATCGACTCGGACAAAGCCGTTGTGCATCCAGTAATTGACGAATTGGCACTGGTGCGCGCCTTCCGACTGGGCGATCTCGTTTTCGTGGTGCGGGAACTGCAGGTCCTGCCCGCCGCCGTGAATGTCAAAGTGCTTGCCAAGCAGTTGTGAACCCATGGCAGAGCACTCGATATGCCAACCCGGCCGGCCCGGCCCCCAGGGCGACTCCCACTTCACTTCGGCGGGTTCATCATCCCTTGCATGCTTCCACAGTACGAAGTCCAGCGGATCCTGCTTGCCGGCCATGATATCGACCCGTTCGCCGGCGCGCAGGTCTTCCAGCGACTTACCGGAGAGTTTGCCGTAACCCTCGAACTTGCGCACCGAATAGCAAACGTCATTGCTCGCGGCAACATAGGCATAGCCTTTTTTCTCCAGTGTGCCGATCATGTCCAGCATCTGTGCCACGTAGTCCGTGGCGCGCGGCTCAAAGTCCGGGCGCAGGACGCCCAGCGCACCGGCATCTTCGTTCATGGCGGCAATGAAACGGTCGGTGAGTTGCCGAATGGTTTCGCCGCTTTCCTGTGCGCGACGAATGATCTTGTCGTCGATGTCGGTGATGTTGCGCACGTAGGTCAACTCGTAGCCGCTGGCTCTTAGCCAACGCGCCACCAGGTCGAACACCACCATGACACGGGCGTGACCGAGATGGCAATAGTCATACACCGTCATGCCGCATACGTACATGCTGGCGCGGCCAGGTTCAATCGGGACGAACGCCTGCTTTTCGCGGGCCAGGGTGTTGTAGATCTTCAGCATGAGGGGGGAGAACTCGTCAAAACACGGTACTAAGCAGGAAAAAGGACATGAAAGGCCGACATTATCGGCCCATCGATCAAACGCGGTCAGGTTGTCGGGATGGCGGGCTTCTTGGTAGAATCGCTCACTGAATCCCGCATGGTTTGTCCCCGCGAAAACGAAGTTTCAGTGCAGGCTAACATCAGTTTCATCGGCGTTAAGCGCAGCGGCCGAAACCAAGACGCAGTTCCAGGGCAGGCTAACGCCACTTTCATCGACGTTATGCGCAGCGGCCGTAGCTAAATTCATTTTCGGGCAACCGTCAACGAGAAGTATATACCATGACCCAAATCCGCCTCAATGCCGCACGCCTACTGGCATCAGCTGTTTCCGTGGCACTCCTGTCGCTGTCGCCCGCGGCGCATGCCGATGCGCTGCAGGACATCAGCAAGCAGATCAAGCAGGGGCAGCATGCGCAGGCTCTGGAACAAGTCGATAAATACCTCGCTGGCAAGCCGAAGGACGCCCAGGGTCGCTTCCTCAAGGGTATCGTCCTGACCGAGATGAACAAGCCCAACGAAGCAATTACGGTATTCACCAAGCTGACGGAGGATTATCCGGAATTGCCGGAACCCTACAATAACCTCGCTGTCATCTACGCCCAGCAGAAGCAGTTCGACAAGGCCAAGCAGGCTTTGGAAATGGCCATTCGCACCCATCCCTCCTACGCGACAGCCCACGAAAACCTCGGCGATATATACGCGCGACTGGCAAGCCAGGCCTATGACAAGGCGCTCCAGATCGACTCGTCGAACTCCAGCGCGCAGAACAAGCTGGCACTGATTCGCGACCTGATGGGCACGGCGAGCCGTCCTGGCAAGGCCAGCAAACCGATCGGCGATGCCCGTCCGGTTGAGCCGGTTAAACTAGCCGAAGCGCCAAAAGCGCCGGCGACTCCGGCGTCACCCACTGCTGCGCCCCCTGCAGCAGTGCCGGCAACGGCAGCGCCAGCCCCCGCTGCTACTGTTGCCAAGCCGGCCGAAGCACCCAAACCGGGTCCGGCCAAGGCGAGCGGTGATGCCAACAGCGACATCACCCGGGCCATCGACCTGTGGGCGGCGGCGTGGTCGCGCAAGGACGTGAAGGCCTATCTCGCGATCTATGCGCGCGACTTCAAGACACCCGCAGGCGAATCGCGTTCAAGCTGGGATGCGGAGCGGCAGAAGCGCATCAACAAGCCGGGCGCGATCCAGGTCAGCTACGAGAATCTGCGCATCAGCGTCGATGGCGACACGGCGACGGTCAAGTTCCGCCAACACTACAAATCGGCGACGCTGAAGACGTCCAGCAACAAGGTCCTGATTATGGGCAAACGCGACGGCAAATGGCAGATCCTTCAGGAGCGGGTCGGTAGCTGATGCGCTGCTTGTCGCGTTTCCTGCCCATCATCGCAGTTTCCAGCCTGCTGCTTGCGGCCGGTATCGCGCAAGCTGCAGGCAAGGCCCCGGGACATCTCAAGAAAAGCACTGCCGGCGCACTCGACGAGGCAAGCTATACCGATTCGGGTCCCGAGCCTTTGCTGGCCAAGGTGTTCGACGCCATCGAAGGCAATCGCCTCGAACTGGCAATGCAGCAGACCGACCTGCTGATCAAGGCCTATCCGAATTTTCGCCTGGCCCACCTGGTAAAAGGCGACCTGCTGCTGGCCCGCTCACGCCCCCTGATGGCGTTTGGCGAGGGTGGCGGGCCGGCCTCGGGCGAGAAGGTGGCGGATCTGCGCGACGAAGCCATCGTCCGCCTCAAGGGCTACCGCACCAAGCCCCCGGCTGACTACGTGCCGCGCTACCTGCTGCAGATGCATCCCGAGCAAAAGCACGCGGTGGTAGTCGATACGCAAAAATCCAGGCTGTATCTGTACCAGAATGACAACGGCACGCCGCGATTCATCGCCGACTACTACATCACCCAGGGCAAGCTCGGTGCCGAGAAGACACGCGAGGGCGACAAGAAGACTCCGATCGGCGTCTATCACGTCACGTCCAGCCTGCCGCGGCAAAAGCTGACCGATTTTTACGGCAGCGGCGCCTTCCCCATCAACTACCCCAATGACTGGGACAAGCGCCAGGGACGCAATGGTCACGGCATCTGGCTGCACGGGACGCCGTCCGACACCTTCTCCCGCCCGCCAAGGGCCTCCGACGGCTGCGTGGTCCTGGCCAACCAGGATCTCGACACACTGTCGAAGAGCCTGCAGGTAGGACTGACGCCGGTCATCATCAGCAACAGCATCGAATGGCTTTCGCTCGACGACTGGCAGAACGAACGAACGTCACTACTCAAGATGATCGAGGAATGGCGACAGGACTGGGAAAGTCGCGATCTGGGTCACTACGCGCGGCACTACTCGCAAAAGTTCAGTTCAGACGGCCAGGGCTATCAGAGCTGGATAGAACAGAAGCGCAAGGTCAATGCCGCCAAGAGCTGGATCAAGGTAGCAACCGGCAACATCAGCATGTTCCGCAACCCGGGCAAGGAAGAATACGTGGTCGTAACCTTCGAGCAGGACTATCGTTCCAGCAACCTTGCCAGCCAGATGAAGAAACGTCAGTACTGGATCAAGGAGAGCGGCCGCTGGAAGATAGTCTTCGAAGGCGCCGCCTGATTCACCCGTCGCCCCTCCTTACCCTTTCTTACCTCTAATTTTTCGGAGACTCCATGCACCGTCTGCTATTGCTCACATTCGCACTTCTTTCCAGCATCACCGCATTCGCCGCCAACCCTCAGGTCGAGGTGAAAACCTCGCAAGGCATGATCGTCGTCGAACTGTATCTGGACAAGGCGCCCAAGTCGGTCGAGAATTTCCTGCAATATGCCAAAGACGGCTTCTTCAACGGCACGGTGTTCCACCGCGTGATTCCCGGTTTCATGATCCAGGGCGGCGGCTTCACCCCTGACATGAAGCAAAAGGAGGCTCGCGCACCGATCGAGAACGAAGCCAAGAACGGATTGAAGAACGAATTGGGCACGCTGGCCATGGCGCGTACCAACGATCCGCATTCGGCCAGCGCGCAGTTCTTCATCAATCTCAAGGACAACAGCTTTCTCGATTTTCCGGGTCGCGATGGCTGGGGCTACGCCGTATTCGGCAAGGTGGTGCAAGGCCTCGATATCGTGCAGAAGGTCGCCACGGTACCGACCGGCAATTCCGGCCCGCACCAGAACGTGCCAACCACACCGGTACTGATTGATTCCGTAAAGCTGCTGCCAGCCAGGAAATAACTCCAAGAGGACTCCATTCCATGATCAAGCTCACCACCAACCACGGCGTCATCACCCTCGAACTTGATGCCGAAAAGGCGCCCAAGAGCGCCGCCAACTTCATCGCCTATGTTGAAGCCGGTCACTATGACAATACGGTTTTCCATCGCGTGATAGATGGTTTCATGATCCAGGGCGGCGGTTTCGAGCCAGGCATGGACCAGAAGCCGGTTAACGCGGCGATCGAAAACGAGGCCAAGAACGGACTCAGGAACCAGATGTATACCGTCGCCATGGCGCGCACCAGCGACCCGCATTCTGCGACTGCGCAGTTCTTCATCAACGTCGGCGACAACGACTTCCTCGACAACGACAAATGCCAGGACGGCTGGGGCTATTGCGTCTTCGGCCATGTCGTCGACGGCAAGGACGTGGTCGACAAGATCAAATCAGTGAAGACGGCCAACAAGGGCTTCCACCAGAACGTGCCGAAAGAAGACGTCGTCATCGAGCGCGCAGAACTGGTTTGAACCAGCCGGGCGGTTCCATGCTGACTATCGCCGGAACTGCCCGCTTCGTATCCGACCTGCATTTAAGGGCAGAACGGCCCGACCTTACCCGACGCTTTGCAAGCTTTCTGGCTGATACGGCCGCCGCCAACGTCGAGGTGCTGTTCATTCTCGGCGACCTGTTCGAATACTGGATCGGCGACGATGATCTGGAGGATGAGTTCAACGCGGGCGTCTGCAATTTGCTGCGTGGAACGGCCGACATGGGACCGCGCATCTGCTTTATTGCCGGCAATCGCGATTTTTTGCTGAACGGGCAATTTGCCCGCGCGGCACGGCTTGAATTGCTGCCGGAGACCGTGATTGTCGCCGCTGGCGGGACGTCGACCCTGCTGATGCACGGCGATACGGTCTGCACCGATGACCTGCCCTATCAGGAATTTCGGCGCATGGTGCGTACAAAGGAATGGCAGCAGGCATTTCTGGCCCGCCCGCTGCCGGAACGCCGCGCCGAAGTGGCAGACTTACGTCGCCGCAGTGCCGAGGCCATGCAAGGCAAGACCGCCGCCATCATGGACGCCAACGCCGAAGCGATACGGCAAGCGCTAAGCGCGCATGGCTGCAGTCGCCTGATCCATGGCCACACCCACCGACCCGGCTACGAAAACATTCAGATGGCGGTGGGTCCTGCCGAGCGCTGGGTACTCTCCGACTGGGATTCGGATCGCGGCGACGCACTTGAAATCGGCCCGGGGGGCGTGCACCGAATCGAGCTTTCGACTTAACCCAGCCCCCGTGCCAGATCGGCCTGCAGATCCGCCGGGCTTTCCAGTCCGACCGCGATCCGCAGAAGGCCTTCGCCAATTCCCGACGCTGCACGCGCCTCGGCAGTAATCCGACCGTGAGTGGTCGATGCCGGATGGGTGATAGTGGTTTTGGTATCGCCCAAATTGGCGGTAATCGACAGCAGGCGACAATTATCGACCACGCGCCAGGCCGCTTCACGATCGCCCCTGACCTCGAAGGAGACAATGGCTCCGCCGCTGCTCTGCTGTTTCATCGCCAGGACGTACTGGGGATGCGACGGCAGCCCGGGGTAAAACACCCGCGCCACCTGCGACTGGGCTTCGAGCCACTGCGCCATTTCGAGCGCGTTGGCAGACTGGGCCTTCATGCGCACCGACAGCGTCTCAAGTCCCTTGAGAATCACCCAGGCGTTGAAAGGCGAGATCGTCGGTCCGGCGGTTCGCAAGAATTTAAAGACTTCTTCGGTCAGCACCCTGGCCCCGCAGACCGCACCGCCCAGCACCCGCCCCTGCCCGTCAAGATACTTGGTGGCGGAATGGATCACCAGATCGGCACCCATTTGCAGCGGCCGCTGCAAGGCCGGCGTGCAGAAGCAGTTATCGACCACCAGCAAGGCTCCCGCCGCGTGCGCCACCGCCGCCAGCGCCTCGATATCGAATACTTCGGTCAAGGGATTCGATGGAGTCTCGATGAACACAAGCCGGGTGGTAGGCCGCAAGGCTGCGCGGAAGGCCTCGACGGAACCCTGGTCCACAAAGCTGGTCTCGACGCCAAAGCGCGGCAGGATGTTGCCAAACAATTGCTGGGTGGCGCCAAAGATGCTGCGCGAGGCAACAATGTGCTCGCCCGCCTTCATCAGCGCCATCACGGTGGACAGGATCGCCGCCATGCCGGTTGCTGTAGCGACGCAGGCTTCGGCACCTTCCAGGGCAGCCAGTCGCTCCTGCATGGTGCTGACCGTGGGATTGGTAAAGCGCGCGTAGACATTGCCCGGCTCAGCCCCGGAAAAGCGTGCGGCCGCCTGTGCCGCATTTGCGAAGACAAAACTCGACGTCAGGTAGAGCGCCTCGGAGTGTTCGTTGAACTGGCTGCGCTCCTGGCCGGCGCGCACCGCCAGCGTCTCGAAAGACCAGCCAGATGTGTCAAGACGGGAATCCACCCCGCTCATCCCGCCTGCACCAGATTCAAGTCGAGCTGTTCGCCATCGATGCCATCGAAACCATCCGGGTCGTCCGGCCTCTGCAGCGGCGGCTGGGAACGCTTGTCCTCCATACCTTGCAGATAGGCGGCAGAGACGTCGCCGGTGATATAGCTGCCGTCGAAACAGGATGTCTCGAACTGGGTCACAGCAGGATTGACGGATCGCACGGCTGCCTTGAGCGCCTCGATATCCTGGTAGATCAGCGCATCGGCGCCGATCTCGCGACAAATCTCGTCGTCGTTGCGGAAGGCGGCAATCAGCTCGCTACGCGTCGGCATGTCGATGCCATAAACATTGGCGAAGCGCACCGGCGGCGAAGCCGATGCGAAATAGACTTTTTTCGCCCCAGCCTCGCGCGCCATCATGATGATCTCGCGGCTGGTGGTACCGCGCACGATGGAATCGTCGACCAGCAGCACATTGCGCCCCTTGAATTCCTGGCTGATCGCATTGAGCTTTTGCCGCACGGACTTTCGCCGTGTCGCCTGGCCAGGCATGATGAAAGTACGCCCGATGTAGCGGTTCTTGACGAAGCCCTCGCGATAGGGAAGGTTCAGGCGTGCCGCGAGTTCCATCGCCGAATGACGGCTGGAGTCGGGGATCGGGATCACCGCATCGATCGCCAGATGCGGCATCGTCAGACGAATCTTGTCGGCCAGATAGTCGCCCATCTTGGCCCGCGTTTCGTAAACCGAAATGCCATCCATCACCGAATCGGGACGAGCCAGGTAGACGAATTCGAACATGCACGGTGCATGCAGTGTGCGCTCGGCGCATTGCCGGCTGACGAAGTTGCCGCGCATGTCTATCAGCACCGCTTCACCCGGTTCGACGTCACGCAGCATCTTGAAGCCGAGTGTGTCGATCGCCACGCTCTCGGAAGCCACCATATACTCGGTGCCTTCCGGCGTCTCGCTCTTGCCGATCACCAGCGGTCGAATGCCGTAGGGATCACGAAACGCCAGCAGGCCGTAGCCGGCGATCATCGCCACCACAGCATAGGCGCCCCGCACCCGGCGATGCACGCCGGCCACCGCCTTGAAAATGGTCTCGGCATCCACCTGATACTTGGTCGATGCCGCCTGCAATTCGTGCGCGAGAACGTTGAGCAGCACCTCCGAATCGGAGTTGGTGTTCATGTGGCGCAAGTCCTGCAGGAACATGTCCTGCTTCAACTGGTCGGCGTTGGTCAGGTTGCCGTTGTGCGCCAGCATCAGTCCAAACGGCGAATTGACGTAGAAGGGTTGCGCCTCGGCGGCGTTGTCGGCGGAACCGGCAGTAGGGTAGCGGCAATGCCCGATGCCCCAGTTGCCCACCAGATTGCGCATGTTGCGGGTACGGAAGACGTCTCGCACCAGGCCGGAACCCTTGTGCATGTGGAAGCGCCCGCCTTCAGCCGTGGCGACACCGGCCGCATCCTGACCACGGTGCTGGAGCACCTGCAAGCCATCATAGAGCAACTGGTTCACCGGCGTGGTAGCCACCACACCCAGAATTCCGCACATGGTCCTTCTCCGCAGGGCCGCCCCAAGGAGAAGCAGCCAAAACATGAAGCGGGCGGCGCCCGCGAACAATTATCACCTCCTTCCCCGGGAAGGGGGAAGGAGGGATGGTCATATCCCTCTATCGAAACCGAATCCGTTTTGCCGCGTCAGCCGGCAACCAGGGTTTTGCCGCAATTACCACAATTTCCAGAGGCGGTGCCAGCATCGCATCACGCCACCAGTCAGCCTTGGGCAACGGTGTCATACCCGCCACCAGCACCGCCAGTACCACCACCAAGATCCCGCGCAAGACGCCAAACACCGCGCCCAGCAAACGGTCCAGCAAACCCAAGCCAACGGCCTTCAGCATCCGCGAAATCAGCATGCGCGCTATTGCAAAGACAATCAAGACGCCAACAAAAATCAGTACATATGCCGCCGCCAGGCGCAGACCAGGCTCGGCGATCTGCACGCTCAACAAGTGGGCCACCTGAGCCGCCTCGGCACGCGCAACCAGAAACCCGACAACCCACGCCGCAAGGGCCAGAATTTCGCTCACCACGCCGCGCCACAAGCCCACCAATACCGACGCCGAAATTACCGTCACTACGGCGTAATCAAACGCTGTCATCGGCTATTTTGGCGCCACCGGGCCGTCTACGCCAATGATCTTGATTCTCGAACGGGCCTTTTCGGCCGCTTCCTGGCTGGCGAATGGGCCAGCCCGAACACGGGTACGCGCGCCCTGTGGCGAATCGAATTTCTCGGTGTAGGCGGGAACGCCAACGCCCTTCAACTTTGCCAGCAGGAGTTTGACGTTGCCGGCCTCCTTGTAGGCGCCAAGTTGAACCACCCACTGACCCGAAGCATTGTTGGCTGACTTGATATCGGCAACATTCTTGACCGCCGGCTTTTCACCGGCCTCGGCTTTCTTTTCCTTCGACGCAGGTGCGTCCACCGGCTTGGCGGTCGCTACACTGGCCGGCGCAACGACTTTGGCTGCCGCGACTGGTGCAGCAACGGCAGCGTCAGTGGCCGGCTTGATTTCGGCCTTGGGCTCCGGCACCGACTTCGGTTCCGAGGCGGGCGCTGGCTTCGGCTCCGGCATCGGCGTGGACGCGGGCTTGCCCGGCAGAAGCTTGGAGGCCAGCCCGGTGGCATCCTGGCTGGGAATACGAACCTGAATGTCCTGGCTCAGCGGACGTGGTTCGCGATCCATCACCATCGGCAGAACAATGACGGCAAGCAGCGCCAACGCGGCAGCGCCGACAAGCCGGCGACGAGCACGTTTCTTCAGCTGCAAATCTGCGTCAGGCGATGTGTCTTGTTCCGCCATCGTGGTTGCGCGTGGTTACGTCGGGCGGCCTAACGAATGCAAGGCCGCAGCAACAGTGAGGAAGGATCCGAAGGCCAGAATTCTATCATCTTCGCCTGCGTTCTCTTGCGCAAAAGCGAGTGCCGTCGCCGGCGACGCGAACTCACCCGCGACCTTCAATCCTTTGAGCTGCAAGCGACTCGCCAGGACATCGGCGCGAGCGGCGCGACTGCCTTCCAGGGTGCAGGGCAACCAGTACGTTACCCGCTCGCGCAGTGCATCGACGACACCATCAATATCCTTGTCGGCGAGCATGCCGAACACGGCCCAGGTATTGCGATGGAAAGCCATGTCGCCCAGATTGGCTGACAGCACGCGAGCCGCCTGCGGGTTGTGGGCGACATCCAGCACGACGGCAGGACGCCCCGGCAGCACTTGAAAACGCCCTGTAAGTTCGACTTCTGCCAGGCCCCGGCGAATGTCCTTCATCGCCACCGGCAGGTACTGATGCAGCGCATCGAGTGCCGCGATTGCGCATGCCGCATTAGCCAACTGCTGCTCACCGCGCAAGGCCGGAAAGGCCAGTCCTCCGCGACGGATTTTCTCGACTCCGCCGCTCTGCCCTGGCTGAATGGCGGGACGCCCCCAGTAGAGCCATTGTTGCTCCTCCCGCAAATAACCAAAATCCCGTCCCCTGACCTGCAGCGGGGCGCCAATAACGTCTGCATGATCAATCAGGGATTGCGGTGGCTTGTGATCGCCGCAAATTGCCGGGATCCCCTTGCGGAATATGCCGGCTTTCTCGCGCCCGATAGCCTCGCGGTCGGCGCCGAGAAAATCCATGTGGTCCAGATCGATGCCGGTAACGATGGTGCAGGCCGGCCGGTAGATGTTGGTTGCGTCGAGCCGGCCGCCGAGGCCGACCTCAAGGATTATTGCGTCGAACCCAGTCGCCGCAAAGACCTCCCATGCCGCCAGCGTGCCGAATTCGAAATAGGTCAAAGCAGCATCGCCGCGCGCCTGCTCGACCCGATCAAAAGCGGTGCACAAGCTCGTGTCATCCGCTGCGGCACCGCTGACTCGTACGCGTTCGTTGTAGCGCAGCAGATGTGGCGAGGTGTACAGTCCGACCCGATAGCCGGCGGCGAGCAGAATGCGCTCCAGCATGGCGCAGGTGGAGCCCTTGCCATTGGTACCGCCGACCAGAATAACCGGACAGTTTTCGCGCTGATCCAGGCGCAACTTGACCGCCGCAACCCGCTCCAGTCCAAGTTCTACGCCTGCGCTACCACGCGGATGCAGCGCTTCGAGGTGAGCCAGCCAACCGTCCAGATCCGCCAAGCGCGGCAATGGCGGCATCAAGCCGCCGGAACGCGTTGCAGCAATGTCAACAGGGAAGCCAGTTTGTCGCGCAACTCGCGCCGATCCACGATCATGTCGATCGCCCCCTTCTCGATCAGGAACTCCGCGCGCTGAAAGCCTGCAGGCAGTGTTTCACGCACCGTCTGCTCGATCACCCGCGGCCCGGCGAAGCCGATCAGTGCGCCGGGCTCGGCAATCACCACATCGCCGACAAAAGCGAAGGAGGCTGACACGCCGCCCATGGTGGGATCGGTCAGCAGCGTGATGAACGGCAATTGATGATGCGCCAGTTGCGTCACGGCAGCGGTGGTTTTCGCCATCTGCATCAGGGAAAACAGGCCTTCCTGCATGCGCGCGCCACCCGAGGCCGTGATGCAGATGAAGGGGGCTTGCAGTTCGATCGCCGCCTTGACGCCGCGCACGAAACGCTCGCCAACCACCGCCCCCATCGAGCCGCCGAGGAACTCGAACTCGAAGCAGGCAATAACAACCGGCACGGTCTTGATCGCGCCCTGCATCACCACCATCGCATCGGCCTCGCCGGTGTCCTCATTGGCCGCGACAAGGCGATCGACATAGCGCTTGCTGTCCTTGAACTTGAGCGGATCCATCGGCAGGACTTCGGTGCCGATTTCGAAGCGGCCTTCGGGATCGAGCAAGGCATCAAGCCGAACGCGGGCGCGCAAGCGGAGATGGTGAGCGCACTTGGGGCAAACATTCTGGTTGTTCTCCAGATCGGAGCCATAGAGCACCGCCTCACAGGCCGGGCACTTCGCCCATAATCCTTCGGGAATCGATTTGCGCACGCCTTCGGCGCGCTTGATCTTGGGTGGCAAAAGCTTCTGTAACCAACTCATGGCTTTACTCCGTCCATTGCCGCGCGTATCCCGCTCAGGAAAACGGTGACACGCTGCGGTGCCGTCTGGGCTTCTCCGTTTTCAATTTCCTCGATGATCCGACTGCCGATCACCACGGCATCTGCCACTGCGGCGATGCGCGCAGCGGTGGCGCCGTCGCGGATGCCGAAACCGACGCCGACCGGCATGCCGACTTTTTCGCGGATCAGAGGAATGCGCCGCGCGACCTCATCCAGATCCAGATTCCCGGAGCCGGTCACTCCCTTGAGCGAGACGTAGTAAATATAGCCGCCGCCGATCTGCGCGACTTCATCGTAACGTTGCTCGGTCGAGGTCGGCGCCAGCAGGAAAATCGGATCGATTTCCGCCTGCTTCATCGCGGCGGCAAAGGCAGCGCATTCCTCCGGCGGGTAGTCGACCACCAGCACGCCATCGACACCAGACCTCTGTGCATCGCGGGCAAAGGCCTCGACACCATAGGCTTCCACCGGATTGGCATAACCCATCAGCACCACCGGTGTCGTCGCGTTCTCCTCCCGGAATTGGCTCACCAGTGCCAGCACGCGGCGCAGGCTCATGCCATGAGCCAGCGCGCGTTCGGAGGCTCGCTGAATGGTAGGCCCGTCCGCCATCGGATCGGAAAACGGCACGCCGAGTTCGATGATGTCGGCGCCGCCTGCAACCAGAGCCCGCATCAGAGGCAGGCCGAGATCGGGATGCGGATCGCCGGCGGTGATGAAGGGTATCAGGGCCTTGCGGCCTTGCGCGGAAAGAGCGGCAAATGTAGTTGGAATACGTGACATTTTATCGAGAGTCAGAACTGGATGCCCGACGCCTCGGCGACGGTATGCATGTCCTTGTCGCCACGACCGGACAGGTTGACCAGCAGCATCTTGTCCTTGTGCAGCGTCGGTGACAGTTTCGCCGCATAGGCCAGCGCATGGCTCGACTCGAGAGCGGGGATGATGCCCTCGAAGTGGCAAAGATCGTGAAAGGCCTGCAGCGCTTCGGTATCGGTAATGGTGACGTACTCGGCGCGACCGCAATCCTTGAGCCAGGCATGCTCCGGCCCAACGCCTGGATAGTCGAGACCTGCCGATATCGAATGGGTCTCGATCACCTGGCCGTTCTCGTCCTGCAGCAGATAGGTGCGGTTGCCGTGAAGCACACCGGATCGACCGGCGGTCAGCGAAGCAGAATGCTTGCCAGATTCGAGGCCATGGCCTGCCGCTTCGACTCCGATCAGCCTGACTCCCGCGACAGGAATATAGGGATAGAAAATTCCCATCGCATTGGAACCGCCGCCGACGCAGGCGATTACCGCGTCCGGCTGGCGTCCGGTCAGTTCGGGCATCTGCGTCTTGCACTCCTCGCCGATCACGGCCTGAAAGTCGCGCACCATCATCGGATACGGATGCGGACCGGCGACCGTTCCTATGATGTAAAACGTATTGCCGATGTTGGTCACCCAGTCCCGCATGGCTTCATTCAACGCATCCTTGAGCGTCTTCGAGCCGGACTCAACCGGGACAACTTTCGCTCCCAGCAGTTTCATGCGATAGACGTTGGCGGCCTGGCGCTTGATATCCTCGGAGCCCATGTAGACCACGCATTCCATGCCGTATCGGGCGGCAACCGTTGCGGTGGCCACGCCATGCTGACCCGCGCCAGTCTCCGCAATCACGCGCGGCTTGCCCATGCGACGAGCCAGCAGGGCCTGACCTATGCAGTTGTTGATCTTGTGCGCGCCGGTGTGATTGAGGTCTTCCCTTTTCAGGAAGATCTGCGCGCCGCCCAGAAGTCGAGACCAGCGCTTGGCGTGATAAATCGGGCTGGGCCGGCCGACATAATGCTTGAGCTCATACTCGAACTCGGCGCGGAACTCCGGATCGGCCTGAGCCGCGGCATATGCCTCCTGCAATTCGGTAAGGGCCGGCATCAGCGTTTCGGCGACAAAAATACCGCCGTAAGGCCCAAAGTGACCGCCCGCGTCGGGCAAACTATAGGGAAGATCCTGCATCTGCATGCTGCACTCCAGCAATGAATTCTGTGATTTTCCGTGCGTCCTTGATGCCACGGGCAGCCTCGACGCCACTGCTGACATCTACTGCCCACGGTCGCACGACGCGCACCGCCTCGGCCACGTTGCCGGGATGCAAGCCCCCTGAAAGGATCACGGGCAAGGGCAGTGACCGTGGAATCAAGGACCAATCGAAGGTCTTGCCGCCACCGCCAAAGCCTGCAACGTCGGCATCCAGCAGCAAGCCTGATACTCCTGGGGCACCGGCAAACGCGGAAGCGTATTCTAACAAATCCAGACCCGGCTTCACCCTCGCCGCCTTTATCCAGGGCTTGCCGAAGCGGCAACAATACGCCGCATCTTCGTCGCCGTGAAACTGCAGCAGGTCGAGCGGAAGATTCTCGATCGCAGCACGAACCGCCTCCGGGCTTTCATTGACGAAGAGCCCGACCTTGGTGACAAAAGCTGGCATGCCCGCCATGAGATTCGCGGCTTCCTGCAGTGTCACGCAGCGCGGGCTGGGTTTGTAGAAAACAAAACCCAAGGCATCGGCGCCGGCCGCTATCGCCGCAGCCAGATCTTCCTCGCGGGTGATGCCGCATATCTTGATTCGTGTGCGATCCATGGTGTCAGGGCAGGACCATCGTCGTCCTGCGGGTGCCAACCTTCAGTTGCCAGACCGGATCATAGTCGACGCCTGCAAAATACAGCCCGCTGGCTTCGAAAGTCGGCGCCGATCGGGCGCGATCCCGAGCATCAAGGATTTCGCCAAGCCAGGCGGGCGGGTGCGCGCCCTTGCCAACATAAACCAGGGCCCCGACAAGATTGCGAATCATGTGATGCAGAAAGGCGTTGGCCTCGAAATCAAATACCAGCAGATCGTCGTAACGCGCAATATCGACCCGGCGCATGATCTTGAGCGGCGACTTCGCCTGGCATTGGACGGAGCGGAAGGCAGAAAAATCGTGCTCACCGAGCAGCAATTCTGCCGCCGCGGCCATTGCGCCATGGTCTAGCGGACGATGAAACCAACCAACACGTCGCGCCATAAGACCGGGCCTTTCGGCGCGATTAAGCAGCATGTAGCGGTAGCGCCGGCCAAGCGCGGAAAAGCGCGCATGGAAGTCGTGGACGACGGGTTGTGCCCAGCGCACGGCAACACTCGCCGGCAGATGCGCGTTGACGCCACGCACCCATGCCGTGTCCGGTCGAGCAGCCTCGGTATCGAAATGCGCGACCTGCTCCAGGGCATGAACTCCGGCATCGGTGCGCCCGGCGCACACGACGCGTGTCGGCGCGTCAGCCACCATGGAGAGTGCGGCCTCCAGCGCGTCCTGCACGGATCCCCCGCCCGCTTGCGACTGCCAGCCGCAGAAACCCGAACCATCGTATTCAAGTCCAAGCGCGATTCTCATGTCAGAAATGCAACAAGAAGCAGCGCACCGGCCAAACAGAAAAAAAGGCTATCCGTCGCGTTAAAAGAGGGCGCTGGCAGCGTCAGCGTGTTGGCAATGCGGTCAACCGAATCACCTTCGGACCTCGCGGCAATGTTAGCGGCAGCATTGCCTGATACCGATGCAGTCGGCACTCCCCGCCACCCGAACCCCGTTTGGACCTCATTCAGGGTCAGTGCCAGACGCACCGCTATACGATCGCGGGAGACATTCAGTATGACAAGCGGTGCCAGAAGCAACCGAATGCCCGCAACCAGAGCAGGGGGAGCCAATTGTCCCAGGATCAGGGCTACGATTGAAAGCGCGAGGAGCAAGCGCGCGATATTTTCGGCGGCCAGCAGCAGCCCCTCCTGACTCGCACCGGGCAGACCCGCCAACGGGGTTCCGGGGGTCAGCCAGCCGAACATCACCAGCATCGTCAGCAGCAGCCAGCGGCTGCGGCGCAGAAGCAAATGGAAGTGGGATGGCGCTCCGATCAATGCCGTCAGCACGAAGCCAAAACAGGAAAGGAACAGGGCGCTTCCGTCGCGGGATGAGGCGGCAACGAGTGCCGCGAAGCCAAGCAGAATTAAACTGGCGGGATGGGGGTGCTTCACCGGAACATCGTTTCCCGGCGCGAACGCGCCGGAAATACGTCGTTGATCAGCCGAGTCCGTCAAGCTTCGCGCGAGCCGCTTTCTGCTGCGCCGGACTGCCTTCGGCCAGCGCCTCCTGGAACAGTTCGCGGGCGCCGTCTCGATCGCCCATTTCCTCGTAGGCCATCGCCAGTTCCAGTTTGGTGGCGACCTCCGGGTTGTCCGGAATATCGGCAGCTGCCGCTGCCGGTGTATCCAGTTCCAGGCTGATGCCACCGAGATCGATCTCAAGCGCCGCGGGCACGGATTGGGCAGCCGGCGCAGGAAGCTCGAGAGACATCTCGGGCAAGGGTGTCGCTGCTGCAGTTTCCGGCGTCCCGAGGTCGAAGTCGAAATCGATGCCGCCCGAATCCTCTGCCACAGCCACCGGCGCTAACGGTGCTGCCGAAGGTGTCTCGGCCCCAAGCGGAAAATCGAGGGCGGGAGCTGGCGTTTCGTTTGCCGGCATGTCAAAGGCGATATCGAGCGAGATGTCTTCAGCCTTTGCTGCCGCCTGCGGCGAGTCAGCCGCCGCCGCAGGCGCGGGCGAACCCAGATCGAGATCAAAGTCGAGCCCGGATGATTCGGGTTCCGCTAAAGCCACCGCCGCAGCGGGTCCGCTTGTAATATCGCTGGTACCGATGTCCAGATCAAAGTCGAGGCCCGCGGATTCGCTTGCGGCAGGCGCCATCGCGGCAGCCTGCTCCGTTGGCATCTCAGCGGCAGCAGGCGTGCGAAGAATGGTCGTTGCCTGCATGTCCACGGCCGCGGGCACCTCATCCGGCGCACTCTCGGACGCGGCACCGTAAAGGGAATTCGCCGGATCGAGGACGGCACCCATGCTTGCTGCCTTCTCCCAGTCCGGGCCGGCGCCGCCAGTCAAGACGTGCAGTTCTTTTGCCACCCCCTCGAATTGGGACACGCTCTTGCGAGCGGAATAGATGTCGAGCAGCTTCAAATGGATCGCCTGCCGCTGAGGCTCGGTCTTGAGTGCTTCGAGAAGGATTTCCTCAGCCTGAGCATCGCGACCGAAAGCAAGGAAGGTGTCCGCTTCAACCACCGGGTCAACGGTCTCCTGGTGCGCAGCCATGCCCATGCCGGTGGTACTGAACTGGCTGGCCTCCTGGTCGCTGGGCGGAGGGGCTACGCTGGTCGTGCTGAACACCGAATGCGAGGAAAGATCGTTCTCGGCGATGATTGCGTCCACCTCCACGGCTGCGGCGCGCTTCTTGCGGTAGGCCGACAGGCCCAGCCATCCAAACAGCATTGCGAGCACCGCACCACCACCAAATACCAGCGGTGCATTTTCCTCAATGAAGTCGGGCTCAGGCTCTGGCGGGGGAGGTGGGGCGACTTTCTTCTTCGGTGGGGGCGGCTTGGGCGCTTCAACCGGTTTTTCACCTTCGGCCGGCTTGGCGCTTGCAACAGCATCGGCAGGCTTTGCAGCTTCATTTGGTTTTGGCGGTTCTGCAGGCTTCGGTGGCTCTGCCAGCTTGGGTGCCTCTACCGGCTTCGCGACAACAGCGGGTGCCGGAACTTCAGGTTTCTTCGCGTCGGCCGGCGCAGGCTTGGCTGCCATCGCCTGTTTCTGAAGATCCGCGCCGGACTGACTCTTGATTTCGGCAAGTTTCTTCAGGTCGCTGAGATTCTTTTCCAGTTCGACAATGCGGCCGCTAGCCTCCTTGAGCGCGCGATCGCGGGAAACCAGGTCTTCTTCGAGAGCCGCGATGCGCCCCTGCAAAGGCTTGCCCTTGGCATCCTTGGCTGCTTCGGTGCGCGACACTTCCAGCTTGTCCTTGCCCATCGCCTGAGGGGTCTTGTCGTCCACCTTGGGTGAGATCTTGCCGCTGACAGCCTGTTTCGCACCCTGGTCCCCGGTGGGCTCTGTCGCAGCGGCGGCAGAAGCCAGGCGCGAGCGATAGGCGTTGAAATCCGTTGCCTGGGCGACAATCTCCCGGCGGGCTTCGCCGGCAGGAACCTTGCTCGCCGTCTCGGCATCAGGAATTGAAAGTATCTTGCCGGCCTTGAGGCGATTCATGTTGCCGCCATCAAACGCCTCTTTGTTGCTGCGGAAAAGCGAGACCAGCATCTGGTCGAGGCTGACTCCCTCCGGCTTCGTCTGTGCCGCGATCTTGCCCAGGGTCTCACCGGCCGCCACCTTACGCGAAGCGCTGCCCTCGGGTTTCGCTGCGGCCGGCTCGACAGGCTTCATCGACACCGGAGGACGGCTCTCTACTACAGGCCGGCTTTCCGCAGCCACAGGCGCCGTAGCCTTTTCCACCGGTTTGGCTGCCGCCGGCTCGGTTCTCACCTCGGGTGCCGCAACCGGTGCGGGTGCTGCCCGCGCAGCCAGATCAGGGGGGTCCAGCAGGAAAGTGTATTCGCGTACCAGGCGGCCGGAAGCCCAGCTCAATTCCACCAGCATATCGATGAACGGCTCGTTCAAGGGACGATCCGTGCTGATTTCGAGGTAACGACGCCCGCCCCGCTCTTTCAGTTCGCGGGAAAACCGCAAAGTCGCCAGAGCCGGCGAATAGTCGATTCCTGCCTGGCGGAAAGCCTCGACAGCAGCGACCTTGGCGACCAGGGAAGGCGCTTCGTCGCGATTCGCGGTGACTTCAAGCTCAGCCTTTAGTGGCTGGCCCAAGGCCGAAAGCACGGTAATTTTTCCCAGACCGGCGGCATGAGTCGCCATGGGCAGGACGGCAATCGCCGCCGCGATGACGGTGGCCTTGAAACGATTTCGCTTGTCAGTATTGGGCACTGTGACTCCCGACGGGCTTTTTATCATGTTATCAAAACCAGGTTTCCAGAGGCTAAGGCCATCTTCATGTCCCGCTGGAGGCGGGGACGGTATCCCCTGCGAATTTCGGCATCAAGCTCAGCGGCCGTAACTAAAATAACATCATGGTGTTAGCGATGCAAGCTCAACCTTCCCATTACATTCTGTCCGCATCGGGCACGCGGCGTCAATGCAACAGGATGCGCAGCATGCGGCGCAAGGGCTCCGCAGCGCCCCAAAGTAGCTGATCGCCGACGGAAAAGGCAGACAAATACTCCGGGCCCATGCTGAGTTTACGCAGGCGTCCCACCGGAACGCTCAAAGTCCCTGTAACGGCCGTCGGCGTCAGTTCCTTCAAGGTAAGCTCGCGCTGATTCGGCACTACCTTAACCCATTCGTTATGCGCCGCCAAGATGCCATTGATATCGTCGAGAGGTACGTCCTTGGTCAGCTTGATGGTGAAGGCCTGGGAATGGCAGCGCATGGCTCCGATGCGCACACAGAGGCCATCGACTGGAATCGGTGCTAACGTGCGACCGAGTATCTTGTTGGTTTCGGCCTGCCCCTTCCATTCCTCGCGGCTCTGGCCGTTGCCGAGATCCTTGTCGATCCAGGGAATCAGCGATCCCGCCAATGGCACGCCGAAGTTGGCAGTCGGAAAACTGTCGTCGCGCAGAATCCCGGCAACTTCGCGATCGATGTCGAGAATCGCCGAAGCCGGATCATCGAGCAGGTTCTTCACCACGCGATGCGTCTCACCCATCTGCGCCAGAAGTTCGCGCATGTTCTGCGCCCCGGCGCCTGATGCCGCCTGATAGGTCATCGAGGTCATCCACTCGATCAGGCCCTCCTTGAATAGCCCACCCAGCGCCATCATCATCAGGCTAACGGTGCAATTGCCGCCGATCCAGTTGCGGCCGCCCTTGGCCAAGCTGGCCTCGATCACGTCCAGATTCACCGGATCGAGGATGATCACGCAGTCGTCCTTCATGCGCAGGCTGGACGCCGCGTCAATCCAGTGACCTTTCCAGCCGGCTTCGCGCAGTTTGGGGAATACCTCGGTGGTGTAATCGCCGCCCTGACAGCTGATGATGATGTCCAGCGTCTTCAGTTCGGCGATGTCTCGTGCCTCCTTGAGCGCCGGAGCACCATTGGCGAACGCCGGCGCCTTGCCGCCGGGATTCGACGTGGTAAAGAACACCGGCTCGATGAGGGCGAAATCATTCTCCTCACGCATTCGTTGCATCAGGACCGAACCCACCATGCCACGCCAACCTACCAGACCTACACGCTTCATGATCAATCTCTCGTTATCGAATTACATTGCAGCAAGAACGGCATCGCCCATTTCACGGGTACCGACCATTTTCATCCCCGGCTCGTAAATGTCGCCGGTACGGAAGCCCTGCGCCAGGACTTTCTTCACGGCGCCTTCGATGCGCCCGGCCGCCGCCTCGTTGGCGAAAGTGTAGCGCAGCATCATGGCCGCCGAAAGAATCGTTGCCAAAGGGTTGGCGACACCCTTGCCGGCGATATCAGGTGCAGACCCGTGCGAAGGTTCGTAAAGACCCTTGTTGTTGGCGTCGAGCGAAGCCGACGGGAGCATGCCGATCGACCCGGTCAGCATAGAGGCCTCGTCGGACAGGATATCGCCAAACATGTTGCCCGTCACCATGACATCGAACTGCTTGGGATTCTTCACCAGTTGCATCGCGGCGTTGTCGACCAGCATGTGCGAGAGCTCGACATCGGGATATTCCTTCGCCGTCTCGGTCGCCACGTCGCGCCAAAGCTGGGTGCATTCGAGCACATTCATCTTGTCCACCGAGCAGACCTTGCGGTTGCGCTTGCGTGCAGCATCAAAGGCAACCCGCACGATGCGGCGGATCTCGCTTTCGGTGTAGTGCATGGTATTGAAACCGAAGCGCTGCATCTGACCGTCAATGTTGCGCATCTCGATGCCGCGCGGCTGGCCGAAGTAAATGTCGCCGGTCAGTTCGCGCACGATCAGGATGTCCAGTCCGGCAACCACCTCCGGCTTGAGGCTCGATGCATTGGCGAGTTCCGGATAGAGGATCGCCGGACGCAGGTTGGCAAACAGTCCGAGTTGCTTGCGAATGCCCAGCAGGCCGCGTTCCGGGCGCTGCTCGCGCGGATTGTTGTCCCACTGTGGGCCACCCACGGCGCCGAGCAGCACGGCGTCCGCAGCCTGCGCCAGCCTCTGGGTCGCATCCGGATAAGGGCTGCCGGTGGCGTCCACGGCACAACCGCCTAGCAGGGCTTCCTCCATCTCGATCCTCAGGTCGAGCGCCTTGAGGACCCGAACCGCTTCGGCAACGATTTCCGGTCCGATGCCATCTCCGGGCAAAACACATATCTTCATTGGATCTCTTTCAGGCAAACAACCAGGGCTGCTCGGCGCGACGACGCACCTCGAACTCGCGGATCTTTTCGGCGTGGCGCAGCGTCAATCCGATGTCATCCCAGCCGTTGAGCATGCATTCCTTGCGGAAGGCATCGACCTCGAAATGTATCGCATGTCCATCGGGCCGCACAACCAGTTGTGCCGGCAGGTCGATGGTCAGGCGATAGCCCGGGGTATGCTCGGTGAGACCGAACAGCGCGTCGATCTCGTTCTTGGGCAGGACGATCGGCAGCAGCCCGTTCTTGAAGCAGTTGTTGAAAAATATGTCGGCGTAGGATTCGCCGACGATGGCGCGAAAGCCGAAGTCGTGCAACGCCCATGGCGCGTGTTCGCGCGAGGAGCCGCAACCGAAGTTGCTGCGCGCGAGCAGGATGGCGGCCCCCTGGTAGCGCTCCTGGTTGAGCACGAAATTGGGGTTCTTCGGCCGCTTTGATGCATCCTGGCCGGGCTCGCCCTGGTCCATGTAACGCCACTCGTCGAAGGCATTGGGACCGAAGCCGGAGCGCTTGATCGACTTGAGGAACTGCTTTGGAATGATGGCGTCGGTATCGACATTGGCGCGATCCAGCGGCGCCACGAGGCCTTCGAACTTTAGAAACTTGTCCATTATTTGGCCGACTTCTCAATGGCTTCGCCACCCTTCTTGATGTCCTTGCCGATGCCGGACACGGTATTGCAGGCAGACAGGACCAACATCAGGAAGCAAGCAACTAGGATACGGGGCATGGCTTTTCTCCTCACAACAATTCGCGAACATCGGCGAAACGACCGGCGATCGCCGCCGCCGCCGCCATTGCAGGGCTGACCAGGTGCGTGCGGCCGCCCGCACCCTGGCGGCCTTCGAAATTCCGGTTCGAGGTTGACGCGCAGCGCTCGCCGGGATTGAGTCGGTCGTCATTCATCGCCAGGCACATCGAGCACCC
>CAMBRI010000040.1 GCA_945870205.1 Sulfuritalea hydrogenivorans sk43H
AAATGGACGGTGGCCAGTTTCTCGGCAAGGCACGGGAGATGTATCCGGACATTGTCCGCATGATGCTTTCAGGCTATACAGATCTGAAGGCGGTTACCACCGCCGTCAACCGGGGCGAACTGTTCTGCTTCCTGACCAAGCCATGGGACGATGCGGAACTGATTGAAACGGTGCGCGATGCCTTCCGCCACTCCGAACAAAGGCAAGACAGGCGCCGGGCGGAGCACGACGGAGAGTGAAGTGCCGGGGAATGCGAAATTGATTCTGCTGGCGATGGTGGAGGTTGCCGGCCCGGATGCAAAGGAGAAATCATGAGCCCGTCCGACGACAAGACATACCACGAACCGCACCTGCGGGCCCACGCCGAGAGGGATATCGTCGATGCCCAGCAGATGAAGGATCCTCTGGCGCGCGAAATCCCCGAGCGTTCGCCCGACGATCTGCTTCACGAACTTCAGGTGCACCAGGTCGAGCTGGAAATGCAGAACGAGGCCTTGCGCCAGAAGCAGGCCGAGCTGGAGGCCATGCGTGACCGCTACGTCGATCTCTACGACTTCGCCCCGGTGGGCTATCTCACGCTCGACCCGAACGGCATGATCGAGGAGCTCAACCTCACCGCCGTCAAGCTGCTGGGCGCGGAGCGCAAGGAACTGCTGCACCGCCGCTTCGCTTCCCTTTTGATCCATGAAGACGAGTATCGCTGCAGGGAGCTTCTTCTTGGCATGATAGACCGCGATGAGCAACGTCGCATTGAACTGACCATGCAGCGCCGCGATGGCACGGTGTTTCAGGCGCAGCTGGACTGCCAGCGCGCAACGGCCGGCTCTGGTGAGACGGTGCTGCACATCGCCTTGACCGACATCAGTCAAGTGAAAGCCGACCAGGCAGCGCAGTTGCAACAAATCAGTGAACTGCAACGCTTCAACCGCGCCGCCGTCGCCCGCGAACTGGCCATGATCGAGCTCAAGCGGGAGGTGAATGCGCTGTCGCGCGAACTCGGCCGGGCGGAGCCCTTCAACCTGGACTTTGCAGCGGCGCCCGATGCCGAGACCACCGCCACGCCACCCGCGGCACCGGGGGGCGCATGAACTGGAAGCCATCTTTCCGGCTGTCGATCGCTGCCAGGGTAAGCCTGTTCACGCTGGCTATTTTCCTCCTCAGCCTCTGGGGGCTTTCGTGGTTCGCCAGCCGCTTGCTGCAGAACGACATGGAGCGCCTGTTGGGCGAGCAACAGTTTGCCGCGACGTCTTCCTTGGCATTATCCTTCAATGGCCGCCTGGCTGACAGGGTCCATGCGCTTGAGCTGATTGCCGGTGAAATCGACGGTTGGAATTTGATGGCCAATCCAGCCGTCTTGCAGGCGAGACTGGAACAACGCCCCCTGCTTCAAGTCTTCTTCAACAGCGGTGTCTTCATCACCGGGAGCGATGGCACGGCGATTGCCAATGTTCCGCTATCGGTCGGCCGCATCGGCACCAACTACATGGATCGAGATTCGGTTTCCACTGCACTCAAGCAGGGTAAGACAACGATTGGCCGCCCGGTCATCGGGAAGAAACTCGGCGCACCGCTATTCACTATAGCGGCGCCGATTCACAATGCCCAAGGTCAGGTGACAGGCACGCTGGTCGGGGTGACTGACCTGGGCAAGTCCAATTTTTTCGACGAGGTCATCCATAGCCCGCTCGGCAAGACCGGCGGCTATTTGCTGCTCGCTCCGCAGCACGGCATTTTTGTCACCGCCACCGACAAGAGCCGGATCATGCAACCGTTGCCCGCAGCGGGCCTCAATTTGATGCACGACAAATACATGCAGGGTTATGAAGGTTATGGTGTGGCCACCAATTCTCGTGGTGTGGAAGAATTATCGGCTGCCAAGCGCATCCCCGTGGCGGGCTGGTTGTTGGTGACAGCAGTGCCCACAGAAGAAGCCTTTGACCCGATCTACGACTTGCAGCGGCGCATGCTGTGGGCGACGGCCATCCTTACGCTGCTGGCGGCCGGGTTGACCCGCTGGATGTTGCGGCGACAGCTCATGCCGCTGCTGACCACGGTGAGCGCCCTGAGCGCTCTGGAGAAGGCGGATCAGCCGATGCAGCCCCTGCCCATCACGGGGCAAGACGAAGTCGGCGCTCTGATCGGCGGCTTCAACCGCCTGCTGGAAGTGCTGGCGGCTCGGGAACAAACCTTGAAGGAGAGCGAACAGCGCTTTCGGCTATTCATGGAGCATATTCCGGGAGCCGCGTTCATCAAGAACGAAGACGGCACCACGATCTACGCCAATAGCTACATGAGGGACGTTATTGGAGTGCGCGACTGGATCGGAAAATCCACGCGGGACCTTTTCCCTCCCTCATTGGCAGAAAAGATGATCGCCGATGACCACCGTGCGATCGCAGCAGGGCATGCGCTCACGGTGGAAGAAATACCCACCGCGGATGGCCGGTTGAGTCACTACGAGACGCACAAATTCAGTATTCCCCGTGCAGGACAGCCGCCCTTTCTCGGCGGCATTGCTCTTGACATCAGCGAGCGCGAACAAGTGCAGGCCGCGCTGCGCGATAGCGAGGAGCGGCGCCATGCCGAGGTGACCGCCTCCCTGGAAGCCCATCGCCAGGCCCGTCTGGCGGCACTGAACCTGATGGACGACGCGATCACCGCGCGGAATGAGGCACAGGTGATGGCCGCGACGCTGGACAAACAGATCGACGAGTTGCGCCGCTGGCAACAGGTCACGCTCGGCCGCGAGGACCGCATCCTGAGCATGAAGAAGGAAGTCAATGAGTTGCTCGCCGCGCAGGGCCAGTCGCCGCGCTATCCAAGCGCGCTGGATGAAGGGGCGGAGAAATGACGACGCGCCCGGTCGCCGAAGCATCGATGGTCAGCGCGGAACCGGCAGAACCCGGGAACCTCGCGGAACGCACGGAGACGGAGCGCACGGAACTGGAGGTTCCCTCGTCCGTCCTGGGCAATTGGCAGGTCATGCTCGACCTGCTGGCAGAACTTGCCGGCATTCCCGCAGCGCTGATCATGCGGGTGCATGCCGACGACATCGAGGTATTCGTCGCCAGCGACAGTCACGGCAATCCTTACCATGCGGGAGAAAAGTCGCCACTGAACCTCGGCCTCTACTGCGAAAAGGTGATGAGCACCCGCCGCCAGTTGCTGGTGCGGAATGCCTTGAAAGACCCGGAATGGGCCGCCAACCCCGACATCAAGCTGGGCATGATTTCCTACTACGGTCTTCCCGTCGCCTGGCCGGATGGCGGCATTTTCGGCACCGTCTGCATTCTCGACCGGAAGGAATATACCCATAAGCAGAAGACCCTTGACTTGATGCAGCGCTTGCGCCACAGCATCGAGGTTGATTTGGGAAATATTTACCAATCCAACCTGGTCCGTTCCCAGCGCGACCGAGCCGATCGCGTGCTGCGAGCGACTAATGAGCGCTACAGGGCTATCCTCCATGCGGCCATGGATGGATTCTGGCGCACGGACATCAGCGGCCGCTTGCTGGAGGTCAATGAGGCCTACTGCAGGTTAAGCGGTTACAGCAAAGCGGAACTGCTGGCCATGAGCATCACCGACCTGGAGGCCAGCGAGACGCCCGGTGAAACTGCCGCCCATCTGCGCAAGGTCATGAGCCAGGGACAGGCCCGTTTCGATAGCCGGCACCGGCGCAAGGATGGCAGTCTGTTCCCGGTGGAAATCAGTGTCCAGTTCCGGGCCGAGGACGAAGGCAGCCTGGTGGCATTCATCGCCGACACCACCGAGCGCGTTGCGATGCAGACTGCGGCGAGTGCTTCCCGCCGCGCCTTGTTGAGCCTGCTCGAAGACCAGGCGCGGGACCAGGCGGCCTTGCGCGAGAGCCAGGCGCGTTACGTACGCGCAGTCGGTGGTGCCAACGACGGAATCTGGGAATGGATTCCGGCGACCGGCGAAAATTTCCTGTCGCCACGCTGGAAGTCCTTGCTCGGCTACGAGGATCATGAGCTTCCCAACGTGCAGGAAAGTTTCTTCAACCAGATCCACCCGGACGATCTGGCGCGCGTGCAGGAGGCGGTCCGGGCGCATCTCGAGGAGCACAAGCCCTACGGGATCGAGCTGCGCCTGCGCTGCAAGAGCGGCGAGTACCGCTGGTTTTCGTCACGCGGCCAGGCCGAGTGGGATGAGGCGGGGCACCCCTTGCGCATGGCCGGATCGATAACCGACGTCACCCTGCGCCGACAGGCGGAGGCCGCGTTGCGGATCAAGAATCTTTCTTTCGACAGGTCGCTGGCTGCAAACAGCATTGCCGACATCAATGGCGTGCTCACCGAATGCAACGATGCATTTCTTCGGCTCTGGCACTGCCGGAGCAGGGACCCGCTTCTCGGCAAACCCATAAGCCAGTTTCTGGCCGACCCTGACCAGGCCCTCCCGATCATCGCGTCCCTGAAAAACACCGGGCAATGGGATGGGGAGTACGCCGCCTTGCGGGGGGACGGCTCGACCTTCATCGCCTACGCAGTAGCAACGTCCCTAAATGATGTGGAGGACGGGAGCCTGCTGGGTTATCAATCCTCGGTGTTGGATATCACCGAGCGCAAGAGGATCGAGCTGGAACTGCGCAAGCTGGCCCGGGCCGTCGAGCAGAGCCCGGAGAGCATCATCATTACCGATGTCAAGGCCGCAATCGAGTATGTGAACGCGGCTTTCCTGCAGGCTACCGGCTACAGCCAGGAGGAGGTGATCGGCAAGAACCCGCGCATCCTGCAATCAGGCAGGACTCCACCGGAAACCTACGTCAGCATGTGGGAGACACTGGGCCAGGGCCTGCCCTGGAAGGGCGAGCTCCACAATCGCAGGAAGGACGGCAGCGACTACATCGAGTTCTCAATCATCACGCCGCTGCGCCAGGCCGACGGCGCGATCAGCCACTATGTCGCGGTACAGGAGGACATCAGCGAGAAGAAGAGTCTGGGCGTCGAACTCGACCATTATCGCCATCACCTGGAGGAGTTGCTCGAGGAACGTACTGCCGACCTGCACGCGGCCGAAATCAAGTACCGCACGGTGGCCGACTTCACTTACGACTGGGAGATCTGGATCGACGCGGCCGGCCGCTGGCTCTATTGCTCGCCCTCGTGCGAGCGCATCACAGGCTACGGCGCGGACGAATTCCTGGCGCGGCCCGGCTTGTATCTTGATATCACCCATGACGAGGATCGCGCCCGTCTCGCCGCGCATTTTGGCGAGGGTGAAGGTCGGGGTGCGTGCGATATCGAGTTCCGCATCCACCACAAGAACGGCGAGTTGCGCTGGGTCGAGCATCTTTGCCAGCCGGTTACCGATCCAGCGGGCCAGCCGCTCGGTCGACGCTCGTCAAACCGCGACATCACGGACCGCAGGCGCGCTGACGACGCTCTGCATCAGGCCCTCGCGCAGGCCGACGCGGCCAACCTGGCCAAGAGCGCCTTCCTGGCCAACATGAGCCATGAGATCCGCACCCCGATGAACGCGATCATCGGTCTCACCCATCTCTTGCGGCGTGGTGGCGCGACGCCGGAACAGGCCGCGCGTCTTGACAAGATCGACGGGGCCGGCAGGCACCTGCTGGCCATCATCAACGACATTCTCGACCTGTCGAAAATCGAGGCCGGCCGGTTGCAGTTGGAAAGCACGGACTTCTCCCTTGCCGCCATGATTGACAATGTCGCCTCGATCATTGGTGAAGCCGCCCGGGACAAGGGCCTCCGGCTCGAAGTCGATCAGGGTGATGTGCCTGCATGGTTGCGGGGCGATCCAACGCGCCTGCGCCAGGCCTTGCTCAACTATGCCGGCAACGCCGTCAAATTCACTGAAAAGGGTACCGTCGCGCTGTGCTGCAAGGTGCTAGTGGAGAACGAAACCGGATTGCTGTTGCGCTTCGAGGTGGCCGATACGGGCGTCGGCATCGCACCGCAAAAGATCGGCCAACTGTTCCAGGCCTTCGAGCAGGCCGATACCTCGACCACTCGAAAATACGGCGGTACCGGCCTCGGACTGGCGATTACACGGCGCCTGGCCGAACTGATGGGCGGAGAAGTCGGCGCTGACAGCACACCGGGGGTGGGCAGCACCTTCTGGTTGACGGCCCGCCTGCAACGCGGCCACGGCGTCATGACTTCCGTAGCAAGCACCAGCGACGCCGGGGATGCCGAAACGCTGTTGCTGCAACGCTACCGCGGTGTCAAGGTCTTGCTGGCAGACGATGACGCCATCAACCGCGAGGTGGCGATGGAACTCCTGTGCGGCGTCGGGTTGGCAGTAGACACTGCGGTCGATGGCCGCGAGGCCACCGAGAGGGCGCGCGCAGCACCCTACGACATTATCCTGATGGACATACAGATGCCGATCATGGACGGGCTTGAGGCCACGCGGGCGATCCGCGCCCTGCCTGGTTGGGAAAGAACGCCGATCCTGGCGATGACGGCCAATACCTTCGTCGACGATCGTCGTGTCTGTGAAGAGGCCGGCATGAACGATTTTGTCGCCAAGCCTGTTGATCCGGACCTGCTCTTCGCCACACTGGCACGCTGGCTGCCGCCCGCCACCTTTGCCCCGGGCGGAACTGCACCCGCAGAAACCGGCGTTGAAGAAGATGATGATGAGCTGCGCCGCGGCCTGGTGCGGCTCGTCGGTCTTGATGTGGCGCACGGTTTGTCAATCGAACACAACCGGCCCCGGAAGTACCTTCGACTGCTGGAACTGTTTCTTGATAGCCACGACAGCGACGCGGAACGTCTGCGCCAGATGCTCGACGCAGGTGACTTGCCGGGTATCGAGAAGCTGGCTCATACCCTCAAGGGTTCGGCGGGCAGTCTGGGTGCCGTGGCTGCCAGCGAGGCGGCGGGTGCGCTGCTGTCGGCTATCCGCCGGAGCGCTGAACGGGCCGAAACCGATCGATGCGTGCAACGCCTCCTCGACGAGTTGTCGCCGATGATCGCAAGCATCCGTGACCTGTTGGCGACCAGCAACCCGGCGCCGGCGGTCATTGATCTGACCCGGCTTGATGCGGTGCTGGCGCAACTCAAGGAGTTGCTGCAGAAGGGAAGCATGGCGGCGAGCGAACTGGCCGCAGCGGAAGAGGGTTTGTTGGTGGGCGCGCTGGGCACGGATGGTGTCGAGATCGTGCGGCACATTGCACGCTATGACTACGAAAAGGCGCTCTCGGTGCTGAATGAGCGCACTGCCGTCGAGCCGTCGGACAAACTCGGTGCCGCCGGATAGTTTGGCGCCTGCCTGGTCCAGATCGCGGTCGCCGCAATGGAATAGAATTCATTGAAACTGCCGGGAGAAATACCATGACCACCACTGAAGCGCCCTCCGAGAACGCTGCGCCCCTGCATGCCGTGCTGGTGGTTGACGACGAACAGAGCATCGTCAACGCCATCCGCCGCGAACTTTCCACGCCGCCACTGGGGCGCTATCGCTATGCCGTTGAAGGATTTACCGATCCGGCGGCGGCGCTCGAGCGTGCAAAGGAAAAGGAGTTCGAGGTGGTCATCACCGACTTTCGGATGCCGCAGATGGACGGACTGGAGTTTCTCAAGCAATTGCACGGCATTCAGCCCGACTGCATGCGCCTCGTGCTGTCCGGCCAGACCGACATGGCATCTCTGGTGGAGATGATCAACCAGACCCACATCTACCGCTTCATCCCCAAGCCCTGGAGCAGCTACTTTCTCAAGAGTTCGCTCATGCAGGCGATCACTTTCCGCTCAACCCAGGTCAACAACCGGCGCCTGGCCAAGATTCTGCGAGACAAAGGCATCGATCTGCCGCTGAACACGTTCAACACGGCCGATCAAATTCTGGTGGTGGACGACGATATCGCCGTGGCCCATGCCGTGGCTCGCGACCTGACCCACCGAGGCCGGCTTGACGAAATATTTTCGGCTGTGCGAGAGGAGGCGATGCACCACAAAGCTCCTGAACTGTACTCCAGTCACATCAGCGTGCAGGTCACCGATTCGCCTCTGCACGCACTTAAAATGGCCGACGGAATTACGTTTTCCTGTGTCATCGCTGACTACCTGATGCCGGAGATGGACGGTGCCAAATTTCTTGATGCCTTTGCCGACAAACAGCCCGATGCCGAGTGCATCATGTTGTCCGGCGCGGCGAACCTCGAGAACATCGTATTCGCACTGGACATGGCTCATATCCACAACTTCATCGCCAAGCCCTGGGTCGATTACGAACTGCGCACCGCAGTGGCGCAGGCGCTGACACGCCGTCGGCTGGCACTGGAGAATCAGGTGCTGGCTCGCATGTGCAAGGAGCGCTACCTAGACGTCACCGACGATTGACCGGGTCGCATTCACTTCGGAGACCAAACGACGGACATGTGCGCCGTTTCCTGACAGAATAATTTGACGTTTCCAGAACGCCCGACGGCCTATTGAGTCTCGCCAGCGGCGCCGGGCGGTCCTTCGATCGGCAGCCAGAGCCGGATTCGGCTGCCGACACCGGGCGTGCTATCAACATCGAAGTGCCCGCCGTGTTTTCGAATGATGTCCCAGGCGAGCGACAAGCCAAGCCCGGTGCCTTGGCCTACCGGCTTGGTGGTGAAGAAAGGCTCGAACAGCCGGCGCTGCACTTCCCCGCTCATTCCGGCTCCGCTATCGGTCACCTCGATCCAGACCTGAGCGCCGTGTTGCTGATCGTCCCGGCCACTGCGCAGCGTAATGGTCCCGTGTTCCGTGATCGACTGCGCGGCGTTCAGCAACAGGTTCATGAATACCTGATTGATCTGCGCCGGAATGCAGCGCACCAAAGGCAGTGGTTGCAGTTCGCGCAAGATCTCGACCTTGTACTTGAGTTCGTGCCAGACCACGTTGACCGTACTCTCCAGGCCGGCGACGAGGTCGGCTTGCTGCCATTCGGCCTCATCGACGTGGGCGAAATCCTTCAGGTTGGCGACGATCTTGCGCACTCGTTCCAGGCCCTCGCGCGATTCGCCGAGCAGGGCGGCGAGATCCTGGCGAAGGAAGCTCAAATCCACTTCCCTGGCGATCGCCTGAGCGGCAGCGCTGCCGCCGGGGGCGTCGATCACGCGCAGCAGATCCTCAACGTAATGCCCAAGCGTGCCCAGATTGGAGCTGACGAAGCCGACAGGGTTGTTGATTTCATGCGCTACGCCTGCTGCAAGCTGACCAATCGAGGCCATTTTTTCCGACTGCATCAGCTGGCTCTGCGTTTCCTCGACCCGGGCCAGTAACGCCGTCAATTGCTGGTGATCCGCGGCAAGTTTGGCGTAGGCGGTATTGAGTTCCTTTGTCCGTTCAGCGACACGGGCCTCCAATTCGATATTGGCTCTGGCGAGATCGCGGTTCTGCTCCGAGACAACGCCGTAGAGATTTTGCATCGCCTGCAATAATGCCGAATGCGCGAGCTCGGCGTTATCGATCTCGTCCTTGTGTGCTTCGGCCGGCGACATGCCGCTCCGGATGCGCTTGAGCTGGTGTGCGATCTTCTGATCTTCGCCGAGAATGTGGTAAATCAGCCAGGCAGAGAGAAACCGGTACAGGGTTTGAGCCGGATCGGCCATGCTGGTGCGCCCTTGCCACATGGCAACGACCTGTTCGGTGAACTGTCGATGGAGCTGCCGGTGCGAGTCGATGTAGGCCGGATCGAGCCCGCCCTCAATCATCACGCGTTCTTCGTCGGTGAAGTGAAAGCGGGCGTAGTCCGCAAGCTGCTTGATCATGGCTTCCGACTCAGCCTCTGCGGCGGCATCGCCGCCGGCCACAAGGGTACCGACTTGATTGATGATTCTGAACAGTTGCTGGTGCTGGGTATCGACGCTCTCGATCCCGACGGCGAAGCGCTCAGACCAGACGAAGGATTCGATCATGTGATTTCTCCTGCCCTGCCGCTCAGGCCGGGTGCTCGACATAAACTGTAATCGGCTTTTGTTCGGCGTCCTCGAGGCGCTTGAGTTGCGCGATCTCCCCCTGGCTCAGCACCTGGCCGCGCGCCAGCAGAAGGTAGCCGTCTCGGTGCAGCAGATCGCGGGCGAGCTGCATGCCGGGGACCAGCGAATCCGGCCTGCAGGGTCGTTCGGGAAAATCTTCCGGACGGGACTCCGCCAGCAGTTGCGAGAACTGGTCGATGACCGAGGGGTCGTAACGCTTGCCCCGGTTGTCAACCAGAAAGCGCAAGGCATCGGTCGCAGAGAGCGCGCGCGCTACGAGCGTGCCGCGCTGCAAGGCATCGTAGTCGTTAGCCACCGCGAGCACGCGCGCGCCCAGCGGAATCGCCATGCCGGACTTGCCATCCGGGTAGCCACGGCCGTCGAACTGTTCGTGATGGTGCCGGATCAGGTTCGCTGCGCCGCGCAGTTGTTCGATCGGCATCAGCAACAGTTCGCCCTTGGCCGGATGCTTCATTATTTCTGCCCGCGCCTCGGCACCCAGCGTATTGAAGGGCCGGTTGATTGCTGTGTCGGACATGCCCAGCTTGCCGATGTCGTGCAGTAGCGCGGCGAGAAAAGCTTCCTGCACATCGCTATCAGTCATATGGATGCGCTGTGCAAGCGTTCGCGTCAATTCCGCCACCCGACGGGAGTGGCCGGCCAGTTCGCCGCCCCGCAGTTCCATGATGTTTGAAAACACATGCACGGTATTGACGAAACCCTGCCTCATCGACTTGAGTGCATGCTGCAATTGTTCGGTTCGCTCCGCCACTTTCTTTTCCAGGCCGGCATTCAGCTGCCGCAGTTCTTCGTTCTGCCGCTTCGTCAAGTCAATCAGGCGTGCGTTTTCCTGCATCAGCCGGCGGTGGGCGAGCGCCTGCTGCACCGTGAGAATCAGGTCGTCGTCGTGCCACGGTTTGGCGATGTAACGCCAGATCTTGCCGCGATTGATGGCGGCAACGGTGGCCCCCGCATCGGCATAGCCGGTGAGCAGGACGCGCTTGGTATCCGGCCAGCGGGAGAAGACCCTTTCCAGAAACTCGGCGCCATCCATCTCCGGCATGCGCATGTCAGACAGCACAAGATCCGCCGGTTCCTGGTCGAGCAAAGCCAGACCTTCCGCCGCTGATGTGGCGCTGCGGATCTCGTAGCCCTTGCCGCGAAACGCCCGCTTCAGCGCACTGAGGATCGACGGCTCGTCATCGACGAACAGCAGTCGCGCCGGTCGGGCGTCCTCAAGCGCCGTCTCGCCGGCACCGACTGTTGGGTTCATGGTGGCGTCTCCTCAGCTTGGCTAACAGGCAGCGTCAGGGTGAATGTCGTACCGGCGCCGACCGCACTGGAAGCCTCTATCTTGCCATGATGCCTGCCGACGATACCCCAGACGATCGAAAGCCCCAACCCGGTGCCCTTGCCTATTGGTTTGGTAGTGAAGAACGGGTCGAATATCCGCTGGAGATTTTCTGCGGGGATGCCCGTACCGCTGTCGTGAATGACTATCTGAATCGCATCTTCACCCGCCGGCAGCGTGCCGATGGTGATTTCGCCCTTGTCCGGGATGGCTTGCGCCGCGTTCAGCAGCAGGTTCATGAAGACCTGATTGAGCTGCGAGGGCAGGCAGCGTATCTGCGGCAACCCGGCGGCATATTGCTTGGTCACGGTGCATTTGTACTTGAGCTCGTTCCAGACGATGTTGAGCGTGGAGTCGAGGCACTGGTGAATGTCGGCCCACTGCCACTCTGCTTCGCCGACACGTGAAAAATCCTTGAGATCCTGCACGATCTTTTTGATGCGGCTTAGTCCGTCCCTGGATTCGCTCATCAACTGAAAGATATCGGCCTTCAGGAAATCGAAGTCCTTTTCCGCCTTCAGCGCATCGATGTGCGCGAAGTCTGTCGGGTTGGATGCTTTCGCGGCGGTTTCACAGGCGGCGGCAATTTCCAGGATGTCCTTGAGGTAGTTCTCGAGCGTTCCGAAGTTGGAATGGACAAAGCCGATCGGATTGTTCAACTCATGGGCGACGCCGGCGGCAAGCTGGCCGATGCTGGCCATTTTCTCCGATTGCAGCAGTTGGACCTGAGCGTCCTCGAGCTTGCGGTTGACTTCCTTCGTTGCAGCCAGTTGGCTGGCCAATTCGTCGGTGCGTGACGCGACTTGACGTTCCAGATCGTCGCGGCTCTGCTTTACGGCGGCCAGTGCCGACTTGCGCTCGCTGATGTAGGTTGCCAGCGCCATATCGACCACCGCGAGACTCAAGGTATAAAAAAAGTAGTTGGCCAGATGGGTCTTTGCGATGTCGTTGGCGAAGAACCCGACCCCAAGTGCAGCCCCGACCAGCCCCTGCACGGCGACCATCGCCACGATCGAGACCGTTCCATGGCGTCCTATCCGCACGGCAGCCCAGGTGATGAGGGGAAACAGCCAATAACCTCGAGCAACCTGACCGAGCGAGTCATTCAGCGCGCCGACAAAAACTACCTGACCGACGAGGGTTGCGATGCCGAGTATCAACACCGCTTCTCCTGCTAACGCCGGCAATGCCCATTCGCGAGGCAATCGCGACCACACCAGAGCGAACGAGACGGTGACAACGATGCCGAGTACGCTCCCCGCCCAATGCTGGAGGAAGGAATGCGGTTCGCCAAGGCGCGATACGTCCAACCATCCACGTAGTTCCAGGCCGGCCGCCAGAATCAGGCTGACGCTCGCTGCCAGTATGAGAATCCGGAAGAAATCGAGCGGTGTCAGCAAGGCGGAATTGAGTCCCCCTTCCCGTTTCAGCACCCAGGTGCCGAGAAATATGCTCGCGGTGTGACACAGGGCGATCGCGACCGAAAACACTGGCGGTTCGCCAATCAGCAGATAGCCCAACAAGCACCCCAGAAACACCGCCGGGAGATACTTGTTGCCTCCTATCAGGACCATCGCCAGCGCGATGCCACTGGCCGGCCACAAAAACTCGACAATGAGGTTGCTGCCAAACAGCATCAGCGTCAGCTTGGCCATCAGCACATACAACGCTGCCAGGCCAACCAGCTTTGGCAAGTCCTTTACCTTGAATAGCGCAGACATGAGCATTTGCAAGCTAGCCGCATTTATTGGTGCGGACCGCGATATTAACCAGACGATCTGACATCGTACAGGCGATCGTGAGCGCCGGTCAGGCGGCTCTGCAGTTCCATAGGTGGCGGGTTCGTGCGCAAGAGGCGAGGTCAATCACGTTACCATGTCGTCATTGTTCCGCAATTTGGCGGGGCGCCATGAACTTGCTATTGCTGCAGTCATTGTCTGCGTATTCGGGCGCGGACGAAGTCAGCATCAATATTCTGGTGTTCATTAACCTGCCAGGGGCTTTGCTGCTCGGGTTGATGGTTGGCTATGAGCGCTCCTGCCACGGCCGCGCTGCCGGCAGGAGAATGTATGGTTTGGTGTTCATGGCATCTGCCGCCATCACCGTAATCCTCGGTTACCCGGAATTCTGGTACGGCGGACATGACGCGCAAGGCCACCTTGCATCTGCTGTCATCCCGGCCCAGGTCATTCAGGGCATCCTTACCGGCATCGGTTTCCTCGGGGCTGGCGTCATCATGAAAGAGGGACTCAACATCAGCGGATTGACAACCGCCGCATCGATCTGGGCATCATCGGCGATAGGCATCCTGGTAGGCATTGGCTTCAACGCTGCAGGCAGCTTTTTACGCTCTTGTCAGTAGCAAGCATGTCGGGCATCTCCGGGTTGGAAAAGCTGCTGCCTTCGCATACGACCGCTGCCATCGTGCTGCTGTTCAAGACGCCTAGCCGACCGGTCCGAAGTGCTCGTCGCAGAAGCGGTTGATTTCGCTCTCGATGCGCGGGCCCAGGGCCATCAGCAGGAAGCCGAGCTTGACGTAGATTTCGACTTCCTTCTTGCCCACTTCGATATGTCCGGTAACACCCATGCGATGAAAACGCAGGGTGTTGTCTTCCCACTCGTGGTCGAGACCGAACTCTTCGCCCAGCTCCTCGGCGATGTTCTCGGCGCCCTTGCGGGCGCGTTTGAGCGTGGTGTGGTGTACCCGGCAGACCTTGATCTCGCTCATCGCCCAGGTTCCCCGTCAGGCCTTGGCGTCGCGCAATTCGCGGCGCAGTATCTTGCCGACGTTGGTCTTCGGCAGTTCGCTGCGGAAGGCGATCTGGCGCGGCACCTTGTAGCCGGTGAGGTGGGTGCGGCAGTGCTCTATGATCGAGGCCTCCGTCAGCGCCGGGTCCTTCTTGACCACGAAAATCTTGATGGCTTCGCCGGTCTTGTCGTCCGGCACACCCACCGCCGCCGACTCCAGCACGCCCGGATGCATGGCAAGTACGTCTTCGATCTCGTTCGGATAGACGTTGAAGCCGGAGACCAGGATCATGTCCTTCTTGCGGTCGACAATCTTGAAGTAGCCCTTGGCGTCCATGATCGCGACGTCGCCGGTGCGCAGGAAGCCGTCGGACATGATGACCTTGTCGGTCTCGTCGGGGCGGTTCCAGTAGCCCTTCATCACCTGCGGGCCGCGGATGCACAACTCGCCCGGTTCACCCATGGCGAGGTCTTTCCCTTCATCGTCGCGTATCGTCACTTCGGTCGATGAGATCGGCAGGCCGATGCAGCCGTTGTATTCGGGCATGTCGAGTGGGTTCATGGTCGCGGCGGGCGAAGTTTCGGTCAGGCCGTAGGCCTCGATCAGCGTGACGCCGGTAATCTGCTTCCAGCGCTCGGCCACGGCGCGTTGCACGGCCATGCCACCTCCCAGGGTGAGGTGCAGCGCGCTCAGGTCGATCTTGGCGAACTCCGGGTTGTTGATCATGGCGTTGAACAGCGTATTGACCCCGGTGATGGTCGAGAACCGGTACTTGCCGATCTCCTTGACGAAGCCGGGAATGTCGCGCGGATTAGTGATTAGCAGGTTGGTGGCACCGATCTTGAAGAAGGTCAGGCAGTTGGCCGTCAGCGCAAAGATGTGATACAGCGGCAGCGCGGTGACGATCATCTCGTCGTCGCGTAGCGAGGCCTTGATCCACGCATGCGCCTGCTGCAGGTTGGCGATGATGTTGCGGTGGGTCAGCATCGCACCTTTGGATACCCCGGTGGTGCCGCCGGTGTATTGCAGGAAGGCCAGGTCGTCGTGGCCGACATCTACGGGTTTCAGGGCGTGGCGGCCACCCGCGATCAGGGCATCGCGCAACTCGACTGCGCCGGGCAGGTTCCAGGCCGGCACCATCTTCTTGACGTGCTTGACCACCACGTTGACGATCATGCGCTTGGGGAAGTCCAGCATGTCGCCCAGTTGGGTCACCAGCACGTGCTTGACGGGGGTACGGGCGATGACCTTGTCCAGCACGCTGGCAAAGTTCTCCACAATCACGATCGCCTCGGCGCCGGAATCCTTGAGCTGGTGCTCGAGTTCGCGCTCGGTGTATAGCGGGTTGCAGTTCACCACCGTGTAGCCGGCGCGCAGGGCGCCGTAGAGGCAGACCGGGTACTGCAGCAGGTTGGGCATCATCAGCGCAATGCGGGCGCCTTTCTGCAGTTTCAGCACCGACTGGCAATAGGCACCGAAGTCAGCCGAGAGCTTGTCCAGCTCGGCGTAAGTGATCGCCTTGTCCATGTTGATATAGGCCTTGCGCGGCCCGTACAGCTTCACGCTCTTGACGAACAGATCGCCGATCGAGCGGAACTCGTTCAGGTCTATTTCAGCGGGTACGCCTGCCTGATAACTCTTGAGCCAGATCTTTTCCATGATGTGCCCCTTCTCCAGTTTTTACATTGCAATCAGAATCCGAATTGTCATATTTTTACGCCGGCAGCGCGCCGGAGTCAACCCAGCCAGCTTTGCAGCTGCTCGCATACCGCCGGGCTGTCGAGCAGATCCATGTGATTCATGCCATAGCCAACCCATTGCTGCTCCTCGGGGAATCCAAGACTTCCGCTTTTGGCCTTGTCCAGAGCCAGCGCACTGCGCAGGGGCACCAGGCCGTCGCCCAGCAAGGGTTCGCTGAGCTCGCCCGCCGTTTTCGCCAGCGTAACCGCCGCGGCATAGCACTGCACGCCCTTGGGCAGCGGGACGAGCTTCCTGGTCTTGCCGTGGGCAAAGCGGTCACCGTGCTGCCAGTCCTCGTCCAGGATGCTGCCGTGGCGCAGGTCGGTAATCCCGGCGCTGCGAACTTTCGCCAGGCGCGCCAGGGCGGCCGTGTAGGGGCTGACTTCGAGTATGAAATTGACCCAGTTGCCGCCGCGTTCCAGCGGCGCGCCATGGTGCGGGGTGCCGAGGAAAGCCATCTGCCGCAGATATTTGAGCCAGCGGTGGCCGGCAATTCCGGCGTAGTGGCAGGCGCTGCGTGCCACCAGACCGCCCATGCTGTGGCCGACGATGACCAGTTTCTCGACCGGCACGGGCCAGACCTTGAGCAGGGTTTCGAGCAATTCGTCCAGATCGTGGCCGTTGCGCGAGACATGGCGGCCGCTGTTGTAATGCAGGTACAGCGGCGTGAAGCCGGCGGCCTTCGCCAGTGCCTCGCCATGGTCGTGCCCCTTGCGTCGCCACTGCAAATCGTTCATGCACAGGCCGTGGATCAGCAGCAGGATCTTGCCGTTCGCTGCAGGAATCCCTGCCGCAAGTCCTTGCGCCGTCAGCACCAGGGCTTGCCCGTCGCGGCGCAACTGCATGCGGATTGCCAGCGGATTTTCGCTGCTGGCGAGATGGTCGCCCAGCACGCCATTGAGCGCGGCCAGCACCGCCTCGCGCGGGGCCGATGTGGCGGCTGGTTCCGGTCCAAGCAGAGGGTTGAGTTGCCTCAGCAGGGCTTCGATGCCGCTGCCCACCAGGCGCGTGGTGCCCTGGATGGTGCGATAGACCATGCCCGTGATGCCGCCGGTTGGTTCAAGGCTGTGCTTGCCCAGCGGCCCGGGGGTGCGCGAAATGTTGTGATGCATGTTCTCGACCAGGCGCGTCAGGCCGATGGTGGCGTCGATCGCCAGTCGGCTGAAGCCGTGGAGGTCGGTGGGGCGGATATGGGCTTTTTTTGTCATGGATGTGTTACCGCTTGACCGGCGTTGACCGGGGCCGAAAGTCACCGTTCATCGCTGGCAGGGGGAGGGCGGACAAACGACTTTGCCCGTCTTTCATCTCCCGCGGGTGGCGCTCTGTGCCATGAGCGTCAGGGGCGACCGACCCGCATCGCCTCGGCCATCGAGATGTTCGGCCGGTGGATGAAAAAGCCCTGCGCCAGATCGATGCCCTGCAAGCCGACCTGGTCGAGCACGGCGCGGTCTTCGACGTACTCGGCCACAGTGCGGATGCCGAGATCCTTGCTCAGGGTGACGATGCTGCGCACCAGCGCCCGGTCCTTTTCGCTGTTCTTCATACCCATGATGAAATCGCCTTCGATCTTGAGAAAATCGATGGGGAAGCGCTTCACGTAATGGAAGGACGAAAAGCCCGAGCCGAAATCGTCGATTGCCAGCTTGAAGCCTTCGCTGCGCAAGCTGCCGATGAAGCGCTCGAGCAGCGCCATGTTCTTGATGGTTTCGCGCTCGGTGATCTCGAACACCAGGCGCGTCGGGTCGATCCTGAACTGGCTGGCGATACGCCGGGTTTCCTGCACGAAATCGTTGAGCACCAGCGCGCGCGGTGACATGTTGATGAACAGCAGGCCGTTGTAACCGGTTTCTTCCACGGCCTCCAGCGTCTTTTCAAGCTGTATGAAATCGAGCTTGTGCATGACGCCCATCTTCTCGGCGATCGCCACATATTCGTCGGCGATGATGTAGCTGCCATCTTCCATGCGAATCCGGGACAGGACTTCGATGGCCTCGACCTGGCCGCTGACGACATTGATGATCGGCTGGAAGAAGGGCACCACGCTGCGCTTCTCGACGGCATTGAGAATCAGCATGCTCTTTTCGCCGAGGGTGCGGAAGACGTCGATGACGTCCTGTTCGTCGGGCACCACCACCCGATTCTTTCCCTCGGCCTTGGCGCGATACATCATGTTGTCGGCAAACAGGAACAGATCCTTCATTGCCTCGGCGTGGTCGGGGTAGGTGGCCATGCCGATTGAAACCGAGCCGCTCACCTGTGCGCCATCGGGCGTGGTCATGCTGACCTTGCCGACCGATTCGATAATCCGCCAGGCCACGACTTCGGCCGCGACCAGACCGGTTTCCGGCAGGATTGCAACGAACTCGTCGCCGCCATAGCGCGACAGGAGGTCGTCGTCGCGAATGGCCGCCTTGATGCCGCCCACCACCAGTTGCAGCAGGGTATCGCCGATGCCATGGCCGTAGGAATCGTTGATCGACTTGAAGTTGTCGGCATCGATCACCAGCAGGGTGAATTTGTTGCCGTGCCGCGCCGAACGCAGCACCTCGTTTTCGATCAGTTCCCAGAACACGCGCTGGTTGTAAAGATTGGTCAGCGGGTCACGCGTGGCGTAGTACTCCAGATCCTTGGTGTATTTGTCGATTGCCTTGACCGAGCCGACGACATTGAGCAGCGTGGCGAGAATGCTTTGCACCACCAGTAGCCGCATCGGGTCTGTCTCGTACTGCGGCTGCATGCCGATGCCGACGATGCCGCCGATCATCGGCGCATCGACCAGCAGCGACTTGATCTGCACATCGATATCCGCCGCGCCAAGTTCAGGCATGCGCCGGGCGGTGTCGGCGACGTTGTGCCGGACCCGAATCGCGCAGCCGCTCTCGAAATGTTCGGTGCGCTGCAATACCTGCTGCAGGCTGGCTTCGCAAACCCGCTTGGTGACGTCGGAGGGGCTGTTGCGCCAGAAGATTTCGAGGTCGTAGGCTTCTTCGGCGATCTTGAACACCGAGAACATCAGGTAGGCCGGTACCACGCTGTCGATATCGAGGATCAGGCGGCTGACGTAATCGCGCCAGTCCTTGATGACCTCCGAGGTGAGGACGAATTTTTCAAGCAGGCGGATTTCGAATTCCAGCATGTCCTTGTCGACGGCGATGGTCCGGATGCGCTCGGTAAGCTGCCTGACTTCGCTTGCCACCGCATTGAATTCGGCGAAACCCAGGTCGATCTGCCGGGCTTCCAGCGCGCGCAGGTCGGAGATCCGGTTGACGGACCGGATGTCGGTGGCCAGCTTGTCGATCGACGCTTCGAGGCGGCGTCGAATGTAGAGCACCATCAGGAAGGTCACGATCAGCACGACCGGCACAATCGGGGCAAAGGCATAGGCAAAGCGGGTCCGGTGCGAAGCAACGGCCGGCGCAACGTTCTGCTGCACGTCGATGACGCCGAGGACGTCGCCGACTGCGGCATTCACGTGGCACTTGAGGCAGACTTCCTGCGCGTTGAGCGGATAGACGACGCGGATCATGTCGCCCGCGTCCAGGCGTAGGCGCTTGCCGTCTGCCAGGGCGTTGCGGATTGCATCGTCCGGCGATTTCTGGGCAATGTCGCCGAACAGGGCGCTGACTTTCGGCCCGCGATAAATGTCTATCTGGCGCGGGCTGTGATCGACGGATTTCTGAATCGCGCCGAGGAAGCCGTCGAGTTGCCGACGATTCCAGCCGGTGCTCATCAACTCGAACATGGCGTTGAAGGTGAGTTCGGCGAATTCGGTGGCGTCTTCGATGGCATCGTCGCGCACCGAGCGCTCGTAGATGGAAGAAACCACGAACAGCGTGGTGGCGAAGATCGCGATGGAAAAGACGCCGCCGGCGCTGAGCAGAAGCCCCTTGATGCTGCGCAGGGGGTTCATCGTGTTGCGGGAAGTGCGATCAGGAAGCGCATCGTGGGGTTGTGCTCGGGGCGGCATCAGCCTGCCGTCGGCTTGCGCCTTCGGGCTTGCTGCGCTTCGCGTCCGCGAAATGCCATGGCCATTTCGAAGGCGGCGCGGGTGAAGGTCAGCACTTCGGCAAATTCCGCGTCACTCAGGTTGCGCGCTTCATCGTCGCCGCGATAGATGTTGGCGAATTCGCGTTCGCGCGCCGACTGGATCAGCAACTTGCCGACCCCGAGCCCTTCGAGGCTGCGCCACAGATCCGGATTGGAACTGCGGGTGAATTTCATGACGAAGTCGATCGGATCGTTGCGCCCGAGCACCGCGGCCAGGCGCAGAATCAGTTCGAAGGGAACCGCGATGCGGCCGTTCTCCCAGGCTTCGATCAGCGAGGGATCCTTGAGGTTGATGGCCGCGCCGACTTCGGTGATGGTCAGGCCGGCGGCCTTGCGCAGGCGTCGCAGCGTTGCGCCGGTACGCGTCCAGACGCCGGGCTCCGACAGGCCCGGCATGATGGCCTTGAGCACGTCGGCGGCGGCTTCCATCGGCTTGCCGTTGCGCAGTGCCTTGGCAACTTCGCTTGCCGTGTGCAGCGTCTTGGCGGCGCCCACCGTGGCGGCACCCGCGTCGAGCACCCGGCCGGCCATGCTGCGCATCTGATCCACCAGGCCGGATTCGTTTGGCTCGGTTGTTGCCGGTTCGAGCACCGGGTTCACGGGCGCGCGCTTTTTCGCGGGCGTCTTGCGTTTGGGAACTGCGGGACCGACCATGGGCTCTCCTGTTGCCGGGCAGCGCGCCGGATTATCGCCCTTGTATTCTCTGGCGCGACTCGTGGCGCTCCTGGGCTTCGATCGAAAACGCCGTTGTCGGGCGAGCCAGCAGCCGGCGCAGGCCGATCGGGTCGCCGGTCTCTTCGCAGAAGCCGTACTGGCCGTCCTCGATGCGCTTCAGGGCCGCGTCGACGCGCGGCAGCATCTTGCGCTCGCGGTCGCGGATGCGCAGCTCGATGGAGTTTTCTTCTTCGATGGTGGCGCGGTCATTGGGGTCGGCTTCGGCTTCGCCATCGCGCAGGTGGTCGATGGTCATCGAGGCGTTGTCGAGCAGGTCCTGGCGCTGCTTGCGCAGCAGGTCGCGAAAGAAGCCGAGTTGCGCCGCATTCATGTAGGAACTGCTGGGCATGGCCAGCAGGGCTTTCTCGCTCAGTGTCTTGGTGGTAGGCATCGCATCTGTCCCTGTGTGTCTGTTCATCGGCCGGTGGCCGATACTCGCTACTCTATCGAAAGACGAGGCAGACGTCAGGGGAATTTCGTCAAGCGGCCGACGCGGGTCGAATACCCTGGCGATCATGGCCGGATTGCCGTCGCTTGCCATCCCTTCTGCAATAATCGGCCCATGATTGAATTCATTCTTGGTGGCGCCCGTTCGGGCAAGAGCGCACTGGCCGAGCGGCGTGCGGCGGAGTCGGGGCTGGAGGTGCGCTACATCGCCACGGCGCGGCCCGGTGATGCGGAAATGGCGCGGCGCATCGCCCATCATCAGTCGCGCCGACCGGCGCACTGGACCCTGGTGGAAGAGCCGTTGCACCTTGCGGCGGCTCTCGCCATGCAAGCGGCGTCTGACCGCTGCCTGCTGGTGGATTGCCTAACCCTGTGGCTGACGAACCTGCTCTACGCCGGTTGCGCCGCACGCCAGGCCGAAGCCGGCGAAGCGGTGGATTGCCCGCTGCTGGCCTTCGAGACCGCAGCACTGCTCGACTGCCTGCCGCAACTTCCCGGTCGGGTGATCCTGGTCAGCAACGAGGTGGGCTTGGGCATCGTGCCGCTGGGCGCGGTCACGCGCCTCTATGTCGACGATGCCGGCCGCCTCAACCAGGCCATCGCGCACATTGCACAACGCGTGACTTTCGTCGCGGCGGGCCTGCCGCTGGAACTCAAGCATTCGCCGGGTTGAGATGCTGTCGGTCCACCCTGGTCGCCGCTGCTCAGACGCGGTTCGTGGCAGTGCCGAGCAAGCTGTCGAGCACCGTCCAGTCCAGTGCCGCTTCCGTCGCATCGGCCAGGCGCTCGATGTCGCTCGCACGCCGCTGCGCGAAGTCCACCGTCATCGGGGCGTTCATGCCGGCCCAGGCCAGCAGCCCGCGGAGCGCATCCGGATGGTCGAACAGTCCATGGCAATAGCTGGCGATGATCCGGCCGTCGGCCGATTGCGCGCCATCGGCGCGACCGTCGGCGAATAGCAGCGCCGGGTTTTGCAGCGCCGCGCCATGGGTCATGCCCATGTGGATTTCGTAGCCGCTGACGGCCGGATTGCCGGGCAATTGCAGGCTGCCGGTGACGTTGCGCAACTGCTTTTCCGGTTCCAGCGCGGTTTCGCACTCGAGCAGGCCGAGTCCGGCCACGCTGCCCGGCGCTCCTTCCAGTCCCAGCGGATCGTTCAGGCGCTGGCCCAGCATCTGGAAGCCGCCGCAGATGCCCACCAGCTTGCCGCCGTAGCGCAGATGACGCTGGATCGCCGCGTCGTAGCCTTGCTCGCGCAACCAGCGCAAATCGGCCTGCACGGCTTTGGAACCGGGCAGCACGATCAGGTCGCACGGCGGTATGACTTGCCCTGGCCCGACCCACTGAAAATCGACCTCCGGATGCAGGCGCAGCGGATCGAGGTCGTTATGGTTGGAGCAGCGCGGATAGACGACGGCGACGGCCTTGAGCCGGGTCGCGTCCTTGACGATGGCCTCGGTCGCGACGGCGTCTTCCGCGTCCAGCATCAGGCCGTGCAGGTAGGGCAGTACGCCCAGCACTGGTTTGCCGGTGCGGCTCTCCAGCCATTCGAGGCCGGGCTCAAGCAGGCCGATGTCGCCGCGAAAGCGGTTGACGACGAAGCCCTTGACCCGAGCCTGCTCGGACGGCGAGAGCAGTTCCAGGGTACCGACGAAGTGGGCAAAGATGCCGCCGCGATCGATATCGGCGACCAGGATCACCGGCACGTCGGCGGCTTCGGCAAAGCCCATGTTGGCGATGTCGCGATCGCGCAGGTTGATCTCGGCCGGGCTGCCGGCGCCTTCCACCAGCACGCAGTCGAACTCGGCAATGAGCCGCTGCCAGCTCTCCATCACCGCGCCCATCGCGTCCCGCTTGTATTCGTGATAGTCGCGGGCATTCAGGGTATCCAGCGCCTTGCCGTGGATGATCACCTGGGCGCGCTGGTCGGTCGTAGGTTTCAGCAGCACCGGGTTGAAGTCGATGCGCGGCGGCAGGCCGGCTGCCAGTGCCTGCAGGGCCTGGGCGCGGCCGATTTCGCCTCCGTCAGCGGTGACGGCCGAATTCAGCGCCATGTTCTGCGGCTTGAAGGGGGCGACATTGACGCCGCGGCGCTTGAGGATGCGGCACAGCGCGGCGACCAGGGTGGTCTTGCCGGCGTCCGACGTGCAGCCCTGCACCATGAGGGCG
>CAMBRI010000041.1 GCA_945870205.1 Sulfuritalea hydrogenivorans sk43H
TTACCGCCCTCTCCTGCCATGCAACATGGAAACGCCGATTGCTATAACGTACCATTATTGATACACTCTTCCTATGCAACGGCAACCCATTCTCGATGTTCGGTTCTTCAAGACCGAGGCCGGCACGGAACCTGTTCGCGATTGGCTGCGAACACTTTCTGCGCCGGATCGGAAGTTGATCGGCGAGGACATCAAGACGGTGCAGTTCGGCTGGCCTCTCGGCATGCCGCTGGTCGATCACATTGGCGGCGACATCTGGGAAGTACGGTCGAGGCTGGATACCCGAATTGCCAGAACGCTGTTTGCGACTGAAGGCAGCACCATCATTCTGTTACACGCCTTCATCAAGAAGCAGCAGAAAACGCCCAAGCCCGATCTGGACTTGGCGAAAGAGCGATTGAAACAACTGAGGAGACGGAAATGAGTAACCCCCACGTCGGCAGCAACTTCGACGATTTCCTCGCCGAAGAGGCCATGCTAGAAGAAGCTACGGCAGTTGCCGTGAAGCGCGTCATCGCCTGGCAGATAGAGCAGGAGATGGCCGTCCAAAAACTCACCAAGACGGCGATGGCAAAGAAGATGCACACCAGCCGTGCGGCACTGAACCGCCTGCTGGATGAGACAGACACCAGCTTGACGCTGACCACACTCGCCAGTGCAGCCGCTGCGTTGGGCAGGCAAGTTAGATTCGAGCTGTGTCCCACCTGAGCAGCACTACTCTCTGCCACGCGCTGCAGGCGACAACGGGTTCCCTTGACCAGGCAATAACGGTAGTTCAAAATTGCACAAAGTGCTGCTACAGAAGCACTCTTAGTCCTACGGAATAGTTCAATAGAATCAAGACTAATAGGCGTGTGGTGCCAGAGTGCCACCTTCACACGGTGGAAGCCATTGGTTCGATCCCAGTACCGCCACCAAAAATCCCCAAATAAATGAACGGCACATTGATTCGCCCCTTGCGGGCAGTCGCGGCCGTGTGTTCGATGGCGTTGGAGCTTACATTGCCGACACCGACGGGGTATCCTCGGCCACTTCACTGCACTGCCGATTTTCTTGGAGCGATTCGCCGCCAGCCCGCATAACCCGGTCATGCCCAGATCTCCCAAATCGCCTTCGCCCCGCCCGAGCGCTGCGCTCGATGCGCTCATGAAACGTGCCGTGGCCGCGCACCAGAATGGCCGGCTTGCAGAGGCCGAGGCCGGTTATCAGCAAGCCTTGCGACAGCATCCGGGCTTTCCAGATGCGCTGCACTTGCTCGGTCTCGTTGCCTATCAGCAGGGAGATCTCATGGCGGCATTGCGGCACATTGAAGCGGCCACCGCGGCCAGACCCGACATGGCCCTGTTCCGCTTCAATCTGGGCAATGTTCAGCGCGATGCAGGGCATGCGACAGCGGCGGCCGATTCGTTTGTCATCGCGTGGAAGCTGCAGCCGTCACTTCCCGGGCCGGCAACGAACCTGGGCAATCTGTACCTGTCGTCAGGACGGGTTCGCGACGCGGCGGTCTGGTTTGACCGCGCACTGCAAGTCCACACAAACGATGCGTCGGCATGGAACGGTCTGGGCAGCGCATTGAGGCAACTCGGCCAGCTCGCGGAGGCCGGCGCGGCATTCGAGAAGGCTTTGGCGGCGCGGCCGCAGATGCCGGAGGCGCGCGTCAACCGCGCCCGACTGCTGCTGGCGACAGCGGGGCCGGCCGTCGCACTGGCGGAAGTCCGCGCCATGCTCCAGGCACCGGATGCAACGCGTGCCGATCCGGCCATCCTCAATGAATGCGGAACACTGTGCTTCGAGGCGCAGGCCTACGATGACGCGATCCGGATCTTCCGTAGCGTGTTGTCGCGCTGTCCGGACCATGTCCGCGCCCGTGCCGGTTTGGCCAATGCCTTGCGCGACTCATGGCAACCCGAGGAAGCCGCCAGAGAGTTTGCGCGCCTGGCACAGATGCCCAATGTCGATGCAGCGGCCTGGCAGAACCATCTGCTGAGTCTCTGCTACGTATGTGAAGATCCTGAAGTTGTCCGCGCACAGCATGCCCGTTATGCCGGACTGCTGCCTGCCGGCCCGCCGATGGCGAAACGCCCTGCCACGCCAAAGCCGCCGGGCGCCGAACGTCTGCGCGTGGGCTATGTCTCGCCGGATTTCCGGGCGCACTCCTGCGCGTTCTTCCTGCTGCCACTGCTGAAGCATCATGACCGGGCACGCGTCGAGGTGTTTTGCTATGCCGATCTTGCCGGTACCCACGGCGCGGATGAGGTGACGCAGCAGTTCAAGCTCAACGCCGAACACTGGCGCGAGACCACCGGGCTGGGAGATGACGCGGTGCGCGAGATGATTCGCGCCGACCGCATCGATGTGCTGCTTGATCTCGCGGGACACACGAACGGCGGACGCCTGCCGGTTTTCGCGCAGCGGGCGGCGCCCGCCCAACTGTCCTGGCTGGGTTACCCGCAAACGAGCGGATTGCCGACCATGGACTACCGGATCACGGATGCGGTGGCCGACCCTGTGGGCGCGCCGGGAGCCGATGCCGCCTGCGTTGAAACCCTGCTGCGCTTGCCTGATGGTTTCCTGTGCTTTGCCCCTTTGACCAGCCTGCCGCAAGCATCCCGGAGAACCGGCCGGAGCGAAGCAGTCTGCTTCGGTTCGTTCAACAATCTGTCCAAAGTGACGCCGCAGGTACTGATGGTATGGGCACAAATTGTCAGGGAGAGTCCGGGCAGCCAGTTGTGCCTCAAGGCACCGCAACTGGCCGACCAGGCCACTGCGCAGCGTGTCCTGGATTTCCTGGGTGCCCGCGGCGTGTCGCCCGAATATGTTCGACTGGAAGCCAGGCTGCCTTGGGGCGAGCACTATGCGCTTTACGAGGAGATCGACATCGCCCTCGACCCCTTTCCCTACAACGGCACGACGACCACCTGCGAAGCGCTCTGGATGGGCGTTCCGGTGATTACCCTGGCCGGCCGGCTGCACGCGGGGCGCGTCGGGGCCAGCCTGCTGGCGCAGGTGGGCCGTAGCGAACTGGTTGCCGGGTCGGTGCAGAAATATGTCGAACTCGCCAAGGGGCTCGCGGCTGACGGCACGCGCCGCGAGGCCTATCGGCGCGACTTGCGCGCCGCCGTGCAAAACTCTCCGCTGGGAGATGGGCCGGCATTTGCGCGGAAGTTCGAAACAATGCTCATGTCCTTGCCGGCTTGATGCCCGCTCACCCGCGTTGCGCAAATGCCAGCGGATTGCTGGCGGCAGGTATCAGGCGCGAAGCGGCTTGCCGCTCCAGAACTCCGGGTTCAGGTTGTCTGCCTGGCGCGTTGCCAGCACGGCCGCCGCAACCGGCGCAATCTGGTGGCCGGCACGCATCTCGAAAAGTTGCCGACGACGTTCCAGGGGCGCCGGCAGGGCTCCCTGGGCGGCAAGCCGTGCCAGCAATGGCGCAATGCGTTCGCGCAACCGGGCGGCATCGACAAAGAAGCCGGAGTATTCGCACAACATGATGTAGGCGGTCATCAGACTGACCATGATCCGCTCCGGGTCCGTCGTCGTCGCGCTGCCTGGCGCATGCGACTGAGCATCCGCTGCAGGAACTGCGGCAAGGGTTGCAGCGGACACCGTCACCTGCTCTCCCGCCAGGATACGGCGCGTGGCTTCCTCCAACGCCGCGACGGCGGCGGTGCGCCGGCCGAGGGCGTGGTGAATGCGCGCAAAACCGGACAATCGCGCCAGCGTGGGGTCCAGCTGGCAGGCATGCGCAATTGCGCGTCCCGATTCGATCAGCGCGGCGACCCTGGCCGCCGCATCCTGCTCGCTCATCGCCAATAGGAACAGAGTGGTCGCGCGGGCCTCGGCCTTGGCCGCGCTTTCCCCGGCATCAAGAGGCGCCTGTACCGGGATCTCTCGCACCAGCAGCCTACGCGCCGCCTGTGCATCCGCGGTTTTGGACTTCGCCGCAAACAGATTGAGCAGGAAGCCATCGACGGAGCCCTGTTCCTCGACCCGAAAAGGCACCAGGATGCCGAGCCCTGGCATCAGGCGATAAATCGCGAACCCGCGTGAGGTGAATTCCTCGATCAGGCCATGACTGATCTGCGCGCCGTGTTTCAGTTCGAACATTATCAGCGCCGTGCTACTTGCCAGCACGGCCGCAGCGCCAGCGACCACCGCCGCCTCGTGGCCTTCGGCGTCGAGCTTGATGAAGTCGGGCGCCAGCCCGGCAATGCCCTGCGCCCAGTCATCGAGCCGCTCGATGCCAACGCGTTCGAGTTCGGTCGAATGTTCCGGGTTCATCACCAGATGATTGAGCTCAGGGTTCTCGTTCAACTGAAACCAGGCTTCACCGCGCCGGTCGGACAGCGCGAACTGGCAGATCTGCACATTCTGCAGCGCATTGCGGGCGCAACTCGCGGCCAGGAAGCGGGCCGTATTCGGCGCCGGCTCGAATGCGAACACACGACCTTCGGGGCCGACGGCCTGCGCCGCCGAAAGCGTGTACAGCCCATAGTTGGCGCCGATGTCGATGACCTGCATGCCCGGCTGCAGGTAACCGCGCACGAAGTCGATTTCGGCTTCGAACCAGTCCTCGAATTCGAGCAGGACATAGGGCGTCATCGCGTTCCAGGTTGCCGGCACGGCGACTTCAATCCCGTTGCGAATGCGTAGCAGCCAGTGCGGCTCGGTGAGGCGCACGCCTGCCTCGCCTTGATCCGCGCACCAGCGGGCCCAGGCAGCGCCGAACAGGCTTTCGAGATTGCGCACAAAGCGTGGCGCATCGAGCAGCGGCGAACGGCGCATGCGGTCGCGCAGGTTCGCATGGTAGCCGGCACGGCGCTCTGGGTCCGAGGCGAGGGCAAGGGCCAGCGCGATGTACTCGTCGACGGTGGTCGCCACCAGTTCTTCCAGGTCTAGCGCATGGTGCAGGCTGAGTCCGACCCGGGCAGCGTGGCGGTCCCCGGCGAGAACAATGACCGGCACGCCCATCCACAGGGCTTCACAGGTCGTCGTGGTCCCGTTGTAGGGGAATGTATCGAGGCAGACGTCGATCCGGTCATACAGCGCCAGATAGCCGGTAATGCTGGCCATGAAACCGACAATCTCGATCCGCTCCCGACCGACACCGGCTTTAGCGAAGCGCTCAAGGAGCCGGGCGGCGGTCGCCGGATGGTCGCCGCCACGCGCCTTGATCAGGAGACGGGCCGTCGGCAGCCGCCTGAGTATCGTGGCCCAGGCGGCCAGCGTTGTGTCGCTGATCTTGGGCAGAACATTGAAAGATCCGAAGGTAATCGGCCCGGCGCCACCCCCCTGCCGCGGCGAAGGCATGGGCGCATCCGGTCGCGGCTCATAGCAGTGAAAGCAGTCCGGCAGCCGGAGGATGCTCTCGACACTGAGTGCCTCGGCCTGCCCCGGCGGGTCTGCCCGCGCGTCGGAGATGCGATAGTCGATCGCTTCGACGCCGGTGGTGTTCGGATAACCCAGATAGCTGATCTGGACCGGCGCCGGCCGTCGCGCAAGGGCACGCAAGCGGCAGGTTCCGCCATGCCCGGAAAGCTCCACCAGTACGTCGATGGCATCGGCGCGGATGGCGTCGTCGAGTTGCGCATCGTTCAGATCGGCGACTTCGCGCCAGTGATGGGCCAGCGCCTTCAGCCGGGCGGTGGCGGCGTCTGCCTCGCTGGTGTTCGCATAACAGAAGACCTCGAATTTCGCAGCGTCATGGTGGCGCAGGATCGCCTCGATGAAATAGGCAATGGAGTGGTTGACGAAGTCTCCCGACAGATAAGCCAGGCGCAAGCGCCGCTGCGGATCGGGAACGTTCCGGTGGCGGCGGACGGTCGCCCGCAGCGGACGGCAGAAGCGCACACCCCAGTCACGGTGGGCTGCGGCAACTTCCGCGGCGCTGTGCCGGTCGGAGTAGTTGAGCAGGAACAGGTGCTGCGATGCCATCGCCGCATTGTCCGGATCGGCGGCGAGCACGCGCTCCGCAGCGGCGATCCCGGCCATCGGCTGACCCGACAGTGCCAGCGTCGCCGGCAGCATTGCGATTTCGATGAGCTCCGGCTGCAACGACAGGGCCCGATCAAAGGACAGTATCGCGCCCTCGAAATCATTAAGTGTCGCCTGGATGCTGGCGCGGTTGACATGGGAACGGGCAATGCCCGGCAGCAGTGCGATCGAGGTGTCGATCGCCGCCAGTGCGGCCGCATATTGCTTGTTTTCGAACAGCATCTCGGCCAGCAGGGACTGGTATTCCGCGCGCCCCCCGGCCGCGGCGAGATTGCGTTGCGCCAGCGTCAGGGCCTCGACGCGCCGCCCCTGCGCACGCATCAGGCGCCAGAGGATTTCGAGGCTATCCAGGCGCTGCGGTTCGAGCCTGACGACGGCCGCGAATGCCGCGGCGGCCTCCTCCTGCCGGTTCTGCCTGATGAGCAGATTGCCGAGGTTGCGATGGGCGGCGGCGAATTCGGGAGCACTGCCCAGCGCGGCCCTGAGTTCGCGCTCTGCGCCGATGGCATCGCCCATACTGGACAGGGCATTGGCCAGATTGACGCGAAACAGCGGGTTGCCGGGCTGTGCACGCAAGGCGAGTCCGATGCGTCGGCTCGCCTCGGCCGGATTTCCCTTCAGGTCGGCAATGACCCCGGACAGGTGCAGGGCGTCGGAGTGCTCCGGGCTGAAGCGCAGGATCTCGTCATAACCCTGGGCGGCAGCGTCGAGTTGCCCCTGCTGATGCAGGGAAAGCGCTTGCCGAAGGAGCAGGTTCAGGTCGGGCCGCGGGGCGGCACGGGCCTTGTGCGGTGTGTGATGCAGGGGTTTGGAAGGACGCGCCATTCAGCAATTCCGCAGTTCAGGCACCCGACGGCCCATTGACCACGCCCAGTCGCTCGCGATAGCGCGGCGCCAGAGACCTTGCTTCGCGGCGGTCGATCTCTTCCAGCACAACGTGGCAAAGATCGTAGGAGCCAAGGATGTCATGCACCAGAACCGCGAGTTTCTTCAGCTTTAACGTGGCCAGCACATCGAAGCGCAACCAGTCCCGCAGGTAGATCGCATCGGACCACAGCAACTGGTTGAAGCCGGCGTTGGGATCGGCCGATTTCGTCAGGGGCTTGAAGGCGCGCATGCCAAATCCGAGAAAGGTATGGAACTGGTAGCCAGCCTGACGCAAAAAAGTATCGACGTCGGCGAACAGCGGTTGTCCCTTGTAGATCTCGACGAACTCCACCTCGGTCTGGATCATCAGCGTCTGCGCCATGATCCTCGGTGCATTTCTGAAAACCATCAGTTCTGCGCCCTGAATGTCAATCTTGATGAAGTCGACGTCGTCGATGCCCGGGATGTCGTCGAGCCGCGATGTACTTACCGCATGTTGTGCTTTGGGTTGGAGTAGTTCGTCGAGATTGGCAAAGCTTCTTGCCAGGGCACGGTTGGGCTCGAGGAGCGATCCCGTTAGGTTCCAGTTGGTCTCATGAAACACGCCCGGATTGCCGTCACCGACAAAATGCGGAAAGAACTGGTGCGGTGAGCCATAGCGTTCATTCAGTCGCCGGCATTCGGCGGCATCGGGCTCGAAGCCGATGATGCGCCCGCGACCCGCATTGACGATGCCCTGATAGCTTGGCCGCTCGCTCAAGGCGGCACCAATATCGACAATGTTGATCAGAAAACCTTCCGGAAAGAATTCCAGCAGACTCCACATGCTCGTCCTCGCGCTCCTCGTTGGGTGGCCATTTTCCACGCTTCCAGCAGAACTTGCAAAACGGCAGTAAGCACTGCGCATCGATTCCGCCAAAGGAGCCAGGCCGGGCCGCCGCGCGGATTGGAGTGGGCGTATCGCGGGCAAGAAGTCCCCGGCCGGATCGGCGATCGTCACGTCCCCCTGCAACCTCGGTTCAAAGTCGCCCGAAAGCCAGCTTGTCGACACAAGAACCACGGTCAGGCAACGGCAAATTTCTGCTGCCGTTGCCGTCACGCGTCACGTCGGGAGCGATAATATGGGTGCCTGCCAAAAGAACAGTCCCCGCCGAACCGTCGATGCGAGGGGAGACACCGGAGAACCATGATGAGTGAAACCGACAACAACTATCGCCCGCTTTCGCTATCCACCCTGGGTCCGCAAATCGGCTATGCGAAACCTGATTTTTATTCTCCGAATCCGGTGAAGTTTGCCTCGTCGGCGCTGGAAGTGATGACGGACTTGCGCTTCGTCCCGGCGGCGACCGTGCAAGCCGAACTGGATATTGAAAGCACCACCCAGAAAATGATTGCCCGTGGCGTGCGCTTGTTGCTGGTGGTGGATGCGGAGGATGATGTGATCGGCCTGGTTACCGCCAGGGATCTGGTCGGCGACAGACCGGCGGAAGTGATGCGTGCATCGCAGATCCAGTTCCAGCAAGTCACGGTGGGCCACGTAATGACCACGGCCGACAGCATTGAGGTCATTCCCCTGGATGATGTTCTCCATGCCCGCGTCGGCGATATCGTCGAAACCCTGAAGCACTCCGGCCGCCAACATGCCATGGTCATCGAAGAAGAGCCATTTGGCGGCAAGCAGGTCATTCGCGGGATCTTCTCCGCATCGCAGATTTCCCGGCAATTGGGGATAGCGACGCAACAGCACGACCTTTCCCAGACATTCGTGGAAATCGAGCAGGCCATGACATCTCAAGGAAACGGCTGATTGAACTGCCGAATGGCAAGCCCCATGTTCCACTGATTCAGGGGAGCGGCAGTTCAAGATAATCATGGTGAATCGATTCATGTTCAGGGAGAAGCAATGCCGTTTCAGCTAGTGCGTTCCTTCACGATCGCCAGTCTCACCATGTTCGTCCTGGTTGCTGCCGTACTGACTGTCCTGAAAGCCAAGGAAGGCGAGTTCTTCGAGGAAGCCCAGTCGCAGCAGATTCGCTTCTTCAATTCGGTCCAGGAGAATTTTGCCCGGCAGCAGGATCAGGCGGCCTTGCGCGATCTTCTTTCGATCCACGAAAGCGCCAATGTGAGTCTGGCGCGACTGTTTGCCAATTCCCTGTGGGAAAGAAACTTCGCCCCTTATGTAGCCAGGGCGCAGTCCCTGGATGTCGACGCATGCCGTGCCCTGCCCGACAACAGGAGCGCAGCAGGCAAGGCTGGCACGCCGCTCGAAAGGAAAGCCTGTTTCAGCGAAATTGGACGCAAGCTCGAGGCCTTCAAGGAGTTCAAGGAACTTGACGCCAGAGTATTTGAAGCCATGAGGAGGAGCAGCGTATTCAAGGTCAAGGTCTTCGATCTGCGGGGCATTACCATCTACTCGTCCGAGCACGGTCAAATGGGCGAGGACAAGGTCAGCAATGCAGGGTGGATCGGGGCGGCGCTGGAAGGAAAGGCGAGCAGTGAGTTGATCCATCGCGACAGATTCAGTGCTTTCGAAGGGGTCGTCGAAAACCGGGATCTGATTTCCAGTTATCTGCCGATCCTGGCACCGGGCAGCGAGCAGATCGTGGCCGTGTTTGAAGTGTACGCGGACGTTACGCCTTTCCTGGCGCAGATGAAGAACACCTCGGACACGATCAAGAACGCAGCGGCCGCCAATCAGAGCAAGGTCGAGCAGGTAGCCGAAGAAAACGCGCAGGCCATCGGTCGCAACGCGAAGTACCTTCTGGCGAGCGTGGTCGTCATGCTGGCATTGCTGTTTGCCTCGCTGTTCGCCATAGTCCGTCGCGCGGACCGGATCATCGTGCAGCAGGCGAAAGACCGGGAACGGGCCCTGCAGCAGTCGGCTCAATCCGAAAAAATGGCCTCGCTGGGCCAGATGGTGGCGGGTGTGACCCACCAGCTCAACACGCCACTGGCATTTTCCAAGAACAACGTAAGCATGGCCATGGAAATCCTCAAGAGCTTTGAGCTACCCCTCAAGGTGGCAGGTGCGTTTGGCAAAAAAGTGGCGGAGGCCGAGGGCGACTACCTGACCATCGACCTGGCCGAGATGCGGCCGCAGTTGGCAGGCGTGAGCGAAGTCGATGCCGACGTTAGTTTGCCGATGGAAATGCTCGGTGACACCCTGAACGGGCTGGAGCAGATGCGGGAACTGGTCGAAAACCTGGGCGCCTTTACCCGGCTGGATCGCGCAATGCTGGCCTCATTCAACCTGAACAAGGGCTTGCACAATGTGGTCTACCTTTCGCGAAGCGTCGCTCCTGCGTCGGTGACGATTGTCGAGGATTTTGGAAGGCTGCCGATGATGGAATGCAACCCATCCCAGCTCAATCAGGTGTTCCTGAATCTGATCAATAACGCCACCCAGTCGATCTCGGGCACAGGAACGGTTACCGTGCGAAGTCGCACCGACGGCGGGCGGATTCGGGTTGACATCATCGATACGGGCAGCGGCATTCCCGACGCCATACTGCCGCACATTTTCGAGACCTATTACACGACCAAGGCTGCCGGCGCGGGGACCGGACTCGGGCTCGCGATCGCCAGGGAAATCGTTCAGGAGCATGGAGGCGAGATCAGGCTGGAGACAACACCAGGGGTCGGAACCAGCTTTTCCGTATTTCTTCCGATCGCCGCACACAGCAGCAACAATCCGGTTTAAGGTAGCTACATGGAAAAAAAGAAAGGTACGATACTTTGCGTCGATGACGAGCCGGGCATCCTGCGCTCTTTGCAATGGCTGCTGCAGAAGGAATTTGACGTACTCACGGCATCGAGCGGTCAGCAGGGGCTCGTGCTGGTGCAGCAGAACAGTTTCGATGTCGTGATCAGCGACCAACGCATGCCGGGCATGACAGGTTCGGAGTTTCTTCGCGAAGTGCGCAAGCTGTCGCCGCGTGCGTTGCGGATCCTGCTGACCGGATACTCCGATCTGCAGGCAATTCTGAAATCGGTCAATGAAGGTGAGGTATTTCGTTTCATCAACAAGCCATGGAGCATGTCGGAGCTGCCCAGGATAGTCGGCGAGGCGGTCGCAATCGCGCAGGCCCAGTCAACCTCGCCCATGATCGAGGAAGTCGCCGCCACCGGTGAACTCGATAGCGGTCGCGACACAATCCTGGTGCTTGACGATGGTCCGGCCATGCCGGAACTTCTGTTACAGGCGATTGGCTCCAGCAGGCGCATCCTGCACGCACGGAGCCTCGCTGCCGCGGTTGAGTTCCTGAGCAGCGAGAACGTCAGCGTCATCGTCGCAGATACACGGGTCGCCAACACCGACACCACTCGCCTGCTCAAGATGCTCAAGCAAAAGCATCCGCAGCTTGTGACCGTGGTGTTTTCCTCGGAGAACGATGCCGCCGATATCATTGCCCTGATCAATCAGGGACAAATCTATCGTTTTGTTCGCAAACCGGTGACGGTCGCGGTCATCAAGACTGTCGTTGCAGCCGCACTGGGCAAGCACAAGCAGATCATGGACAACCCGGATCTTCTGAAGCGCCACAGCGTTGAAATGATATCCGCCGATGCCGAGACGAGCCTGATGCTCGATGTCGAGCATGCCGCGGTACGGGATCATGCGAGTGGCAATCAACCAAGAGCAGGAGCTTCCTTCCTGAAAAAGGCCACGACCGGATTCACCAGGCTCTTCAGGACCTGATACCGATTCGCGACGTGGATGCCATGCGCAGGCAAGCGGCGGGCGGCTAATAATCAGTTCCTCGCCGAATCCCGACAACGCCCGACTAGCCTCCGCTTCTCGACTTCAAGTGATGCCCGAGATGGCGGTCAGTCTTGGTGCTATGGTTGATCGTCCAGTCCATCAGTAGCAGCTTGATGCGGAAGGCCATGTAGACCGGGTTTTCTGCCTCTGAGCTTATTTCATCGCTGAGCCGGGAGAGGTTCTCCTGGAAGCGCCGGTGCTGATGCAGGTGTTCCGCCAGGAATGGATAGCGCGACTCCTGCATCAGAACTTCTTCAACGGCAAATTGCTGCTGCGCTTCTTTTTCGATCAGGGCAAGGATCGATACCGTATCTCCGATGCGGGCTTCACGAACGGCGATAGCCAGCGCATTCATCTGGCTCAGCAATGACCTGTGCTGGCTGTCGATTTCGGCAACCCCGGAGCTGTACTCTTCGCTCCAGATCTGGCTCAGCTCATTGTCTTCGATGCCTTCGGCATGACCGTTGCGCAAATATTCGTCACAGCGCGCCAGGTACAGGGCCGCGGGCGCATCCCCTGGCGCATCTTCCAGGCATCGCACCAGACGGGATCGGGCGCGCGATATGTCGCCGACAAAATAGAAGGCCAGTGCCTCCTCGAAGCGCTTGCGGGTGCGCCGCTTCGCCGCTTTCATGATGGGCGGATCGGCGTCAAAAACCTCGTAAACGGACTGAGCCTCCTGCTTGCCCTTTACACGGCTGCGGGCCAGGAAGCGGATGCAGTAGCGGGCCGGGTCTTCGAGGCTGTGCAGGGTGTGCTCGCTGATCAGGAGTGGTACGCCATAGACCTTTGACATTCCTTCTAGGCGCGACGCGAGGTTCACCGCATCGCTGATGACGGTCCCTTCCATGCGGCCGATTCCCCCTACCGTCCCCAGCATGACGATCCCGGTATTGATGCCTATGCCGATTCGTATCGGCACATAACCGGCGCGCGCGCGACCGAGGTTGTACCTGTCCAGTCGCTCGAGCATCGCCAGGGCTCCCTGAACCCCGTCGTCGGTACTCTCCGGGAACAGGGCCATGATCGCATCACCGATGTACTTGTCGACCAGGCCGCGGAACGGAACGATCATCGGCTCCATCTGCGACAGGTAGGAGTTCATGAAATCGAAGTTCTCCTGCGGCGTCATCGACTCGGAGAGGCCCGTAAAATTTCGAATATCGGCGAACAAGATGGTCATCTTGCGTTCGGTCTGCATGCCGAGTCGAACGCCGCGGATATTGTCAATCGACAGGAAATTCAGGAATTGACGCGGCACGAAACGGCCGAAGGCCTTTTCGGTATCCGCCAACTGCTGACGAACGTCGGCGAGTTCAGCCTTCAGTCGCGCGATTTCCTGTTCGGGCGCAAGGGGCGGTGAGTCGATAAGTGAGGCCGTGTTCAAGCGATGACTGCTTCAGGAATGGTTCGACGGAACTGCAGGCAAGCAACCATATGGAGATCAGGATTCATTAGCTTTGGAGTTCGCTTCGTATGCAGGAAGTCACGAACATGATATGCAGCAAACGACTGCTGTGGGCAGTCCGGACACATCAATCCTGCATCATCGTCCAACAAGGTGCAAGCGGTCAGTTGCCTCCGGCTCCGGGAAGAACGAACCGGCTTTCCGGTTTTCTGCCAGTAGCGCGGAAAACTCCGCGGCGCTGACACCCTGCGAAAAGCGATAGCCCTGCATCACGTCGCAACGTGCCCGACGCAAGAAATCGACCTGACCCGCCGTCTCGACCCCCGCAGCGACGACCTTGAGATTCAAGGCATGGCCCATGGCGATAATGGTCCGGGTGATCGCGACCGCCTCGGCATCGTTGGGCGTATCCTGAATAAAGGAACGGTCGATCTTCAGGCTGCCAACAGGGAATCGATTGAGATAGCTCAAGCTGGAATATCCCGTCCCGAAGTTGTCCACCGATAGCGTGATGCCGAGATCCTTGAGTTGATGGAGCAGAGCCAGCCCCTTTGGCGCGTCGTCCATCAGCGTGCATTCCGATATCTCGAGATGCAGGTAGCGTGAATCGAAGCTCAGCGCTTTCATCACGGCATCCACTTTCTCGACGGCCTTCTCGTCGGCAATCTGGTCGGCACAGAAATTCACGGCAACGAACAACTCGCTATCGAAATCCTTGCGCCACGCCATATTGCTTTCCAGGGCGGTACGCAAAACCCAGTCCCCAACACGCACGGCAAGACCGGCTTCCTCGAGCATGGGAACAAAAAATTCCGGACTGACATAGCCGGCTTCCGGCCGGAACCAGCGCAGCAAGGCTTCGGCACCGACGATGCGGCCAGTTTCGCCGGAAATCAGCGGCTGATAGAAGACTTTCAACTCATCGCGGTCAATGGCACGATGCAAGCGATCGCGGAGTCTTATCTGATCAGACAGGCGTTCATTGGTCTGCGGGAATCGGTAGGTATTTCCTCCGGCCTCGGCCGCCAGGTACATCGCCGTATCGGCGCTCTTTGTCAGCGCTTCTGCATCGTCGCCATCTCGCGGAAAGACGCTGATGCCAATACTGGCGGTGATGTACATCTCGGCACTCTGAACATACAGGGCACGACTCAGCTCCTGCTGCACCCGAATGGCCGCTGCCGTTGCCTGCTCTGGCGAATCCATGTCTGACAGGACGATTGCAAACTCGTCGCCGCCGAGCCGGGCCACACAATTGCCCGCATCAACGGAGGCCAGCAAACGGGCCGCAACCTCCTGCAACAGCATGTCCCCTGCGCTATGCCCAGCTGCCTTGTTGATCTGATCGAAACGATCGAGGTCGATCAGCATCAGGGCCATTGAGCGCTTCTTCCGCCGCGCAGCGATGATGGCCTGCTCGAAGCGGTCACTGAACAGGATTCGGTTGGGCAAGGATGTCAGGGCATCGTAATGCGCCAGGAACTGCATCCGCTTCTTGATGGTCTTGTGTACCGTGATTTCCGAAAACACAGCGACGTAATTGATGATTTCACCCGCGTCGTTCTTAACTGCGCTGATGTTCATCCACTCGACGATCACCTCGCCGTCCTTGCGCCGGTTGCGGATCTCGCCGTGCCATTCGCCGCGATTCGTCAGCGAGCGCCACATGTTGCTGTAGAAGGACTTGTCCTGCTGGCCGGAGTTCAGAATATTCGGCGTGTTTCCTGCAACCTCCTCGGCGGTATAGCCCGTGATCTCCGAAAACCTGCGATTGACCATCAGGATCTTGTTGTCCCTGTCGGTGATCATTACGCCTTCCGCGCTGTTCTCGAATACGTGCGATGCCAGTTCGAGCTTGCGTTCCGCCATTTGCCTGGCGCGCTCCTGCTCAATGGCGTCGATCGCATGCGAAAGATTCTCGGCGAGACTGGCGAGCAGGTTTTGTTCTTCGACGTCAGCCAGGTCTTCGGCCAGTCCGACAATGCAAATTCCCCCGGCAAGCTTGCCATTCACCCGCAGGGGCAGATGCGCTAGACCGTGCATTTCGAAACCCTTGGGGCTTAGCGCCAGGGTCTTGTCGCAATCCGCCAGCGAGGCAAAGAAATTGCAGCGTCCAGCATCGACGTCGTCTTCCTCCCCGGGCGTGAGGACGGTTCCCGCGCGCAGGCTGGAGGTAATGTTTGTGGCCAGTTCGGGATGTTCGCCGATGACAACCAGCGCGGGCAATTCGTCCGTGTTTGCGTACACCCAGGCCAAAGGAAATCCACCCACCTGATGCAGAATGCCCACTGTTTCCTGAATCAAGGTATGGCAATCTCGGGTCTGCAATATCACTTCATTGGCCTCGCTGACTACGGCCAGCGTTCTGTTCAGGCGCAAAATATGCCGCTCGGCGACCTTTTGCTCGGTGACATCGAGAATGATGCCGACGATCCCCCCCACCTCCGAATGAGTGGTTGAGAAGACCGCCTTGAAGAACACCACGTCCTTTTCCGAACCGTCCGCACATATGACGCGGGACTCATAGGTTTGCGTGCCGCCAGATGCAAGAAGGTCGCGGTCGGCCTTGTCATAGATCTCCGCAAGGTGGGGCGGAGAAATGTCGAATACAGTCTTTCCGACAATCGCTTCACTGGTGGTGACGTAGAAACTCTCAAAGGCCCTATTGACGCCTATGTAGCACCCATTGGCATCCTTGAAGAAAACCGGTGTCGGAATGGCGGCAAGCAATTGTTCGACAAAATTCAGGTTTTCCGTCAGCGCCTCATCAAGATGCTTGTGCGCAGTGATGTCTTCGCCGATTTCAAGCACGTGCGACAACTTTCCATCAGCGTCGAACAGCGGGAGCTTCTTCACTTTCACCCACCGCGCGGAACCGCCGGGCGTCTGGATGAACTGCGCCGGCAATTCAACCAGATTGCCCTCGCGGATAGCCTTCAGGTCCGTCGCCGCATCCTGTTCGGCCTGTTCGCCCTGAAACAATTCATTGCTGGAACGCCCGAGCAGCGTTGCCTTCGGCTGCCCCAGAATCGATTCCCCGAGCCGATTGACGCGAATCACAGTCAGGTCGGATGCACGTTTGAGCACAATCATGCTCGGGATATGTTCGAAAATCGAGTCGAGCAGGGCATGCGAATCCTGCAGGAGCAACTCGGTCTGTTTGCGTCGATCAACTTCCGACTTGAGAACTTCCTTGTCAAGTGCCAACTGCAATGTCCGCAGTGCAACCTGCTCATGCATTTCTGCAGGGCGCCTGAGCAGAAGGTAGGTCAGAACACCGACCAGAAAGCCACCGGTAAGCAGCAGCACAAGTTCTGCAAAAGCGATGGGCGGAATGTTCCAGCTTTCAGGCAAGCTCGCCCGCAGCAGGATTCTGTCGCCCTGGGGCAGGACAATCTCGTCGCCGATCGGCTTGTCGCGCAAGCTGCCACCGACCGCGAGTAGCTTTTTCGGTTCGACGGAGCCACGGCTCAGGTACTGTACCGTGACCGCATAGCCCTGCTCTGCGAGTTCATCGAGGCGAAGTGCCTTCGCCATGTCTGCCAGGCTGATCGTAGCCGTTGCATGGCCCCACGGCTCACCCTGGCTGCGTTTGCCAGACAACTGCAAAGGCTGGCGCACATGCATGAATTGCTCATCGGTCGAAACCACCGGATAGCCGAGAGTTGCGATCCTGCCCGCTCCCGGTGCCAGCCCGGCCCACTGCCCCGCGACAACCATGGTCGCCTGAGCATCTTCGCCCACGGTACCGACCTTGCGCGTGAAGTGCATAGCAGGTTTGCCCTCGGCTGTGATTTCCAGCTTGCTGATCGTTTGATGGACGTTCAGCGCCATAGTCGCCGACGCCGTTATCTGTTCCGCAATCATCGGTGCCGACTGCCCGACAACAAGTGAAGCCGGCGCAAGCATTGCCTGCCTGACCAGGGATTCCGCAAGCGCCGTCCGTACGCGGATATCCCTCGCCGCATCCAGCGACCTGGCACCAAGACCATGATGATCCCGCGTGTAATAAAGCCCGACCGGAATGACAAAAATCGTTCCGGCAAGCAACGCCAGGGCCAGCGCGCGGAACTGCGCGGTTCCAAGTCCTCGAATGGCGTCTATCAAATTTGGCAATGGGATTCCGATAAATGAGAAAAACCAAGCCCGGCAAAATGCCGAGGATGGCTAGCGACCGTTGCCGACCCTTGTTCCACCTGGCCCGATCAATACTAAACACAAGCGAACGAAGCGAGCGATTAAGTCAAGCAATATTTAGACCTGAATATATCGCGAGGCCGTTAAACGCAAGTAGAGAGATGATTCAGCCAACTTCTGCCGGCAACGATCACGGCAGACGGTACAGCGGTGCGAATTGCGCGTCCGGAAACGATCCCGGCTGGCAGGTCCGGCTAGGCTTGCAAGCCGTGCGCCGTCTGGCCCGCGATCCCGTTCTGCCGAGTCCGAACAAATCCGGTCTTTGCGGGCGCTGCGCCACCCACCACGTGGCAGGCTCCAGCCAACCGCCCCGGGAACCCTCAGTTCAGGCTCGAAACTCCATGGACTTCGCCCTGTAGAAAAAAGAAAAGGGCGCGAACGCCCTTTTCTTTGTCAGCTTGAGCGAATCAAGCCTTCTTGGCCCAGGCCACGCAGTAGCCCTTGGGGGACACTTCGGTGTCGCCGGGGAAAATCTTGCAACCGCCGGCATCAGCCGCCGTCTTGCCCGGAACGAACTGCATGCAGTTAGCGCAGTTCTTGTCGCCTTCCGGCGTGTCCTTGTACTTCATCGACGAACGCATAGCGTCATTCTTTGCGGCGAAAGCCACCACCGGAATCATTGCCAGAGCGACACCACCAAGCTTGAGCATGTTACGACGAGACTGATCCATTGTTTAGTTCTCCAGTTAAAGTCCTCCCTCATTGGAGGCCGGTCGTAACTCTAGCAAGAATCATGTCGTTTTAAAACTGGACAATTCGAATCTATTGCAATTGCGTGGCGCGGCGGCGTGGGGGCCGTGATGCAACTATGCAGGACTGGCCGGTTTGGTCTGCCCAGGGCAGATCGCTTTCCCGGAATTGAGAAAACCACCCTGCTCTCTGCGAAAAGACAGCATAGTGGCAAGGCACGGACCCGCTGTTGGAACGGAAGCTTGGCGCTGGAATCCGGCAGGCCGGCGCAACACAACCACTGCCTCGCTGGTTTCGCCCCCCCCACGCCGGTCTGCGCGGTGCAATCGCCGAATTAGAGGACTAGCTGCCGCCCCGGCCGGGATGGCGCACGGTAATGCCAATCTCATTGCGCGTGGATTCACCGCTGGCTACTGAGATGTTACGGCTCCCTCTGGTGGCAGTGGCTAGGAGGGCGTACAAGTACATCTGGTCGCCTTCGTCTGCCGCCATGATCACAATGCGTATGGGAAGATGGGCGTAGGCCGGCAGCGAACAGATCCTGCCTATGTCCGCCATGAGCTTTTCCAGGCTGTAATGCCTGCCTTTGACGCTGTCCAGGGAAAGCCGCACGCGAATCACATCCAGGTGTTCCAGATCGTCGCGCCGGCTTTGAAGGTCATGGCTGAAGCCGTCACGCACCAGGACTTCCGACAAGCGCTCGTGGATGTCGCTGCGTTCCCTGAGGAAAGCAGGATCCTGCTGCCGATATGGCGCACAAGCGCACGTGGCTAGCGCGATCAATACCATTGCTGTATTCAGTGGTATGCGAAGCATGTTCGGATCATACCCAACAACCCGGTCATCGTCACCGGAAATACTCATCATGCAAGTCTGCCACGAGGTGACCACATGGTTTCAATTGTCAGGCCTTGCACTGTGCTTGTGCGCAAAGGCTAAGGCTTTCGGCTCGAGATATCCTGGGGAACGCTGTGACATCTATCGCACGAAAAGAAGGTAATGAAAGCCACCCGATCGTGGCACATTCCGCAATATTGGCCGCGAAATATCTCGCTCATCGAAACAGGATTCGCTCCGGCCTTCGGAATGAACGGATACGGATGGCAGTTCGAGCAATCCAGCCATAGCGTATGGGATTGGTGCGGAAATCGAACGTAAGGCATCTCCTTGGTGTTTCGCATCACCACGTCAAGATCGAGCACATTCATCTTGTCTGTCGCGGAAAGCCCTGCCCGCGGGGCAATGGTTCCGGAACGCAAAGCCGCCATCCAGTCCGGGAAGCCGACGATATCGCGTTTCATGTGTCGCGTGGCGTCATCGATTCGCTGCAACCGCGGAAGATCGGGATTGGACTCGTCATGGATCGGACGCCGTTCCAGGGCAAGGCGCGCGGGATGCGTCTCGCCGACCGGTGCCTCGCTCTCGCCAGTGGGCGTGTCAACCACGGGCGGCACATTGGGCGCCGCCTTTAGAAATGCCAAAACCATTACTTCGCCCGCTGCTGCGACACCGAGCAGCGCTCCAAACAGCACCAGCAAGGCCATCAGGCGCAATCCGGCGCGGCGCACGCGTAACACGCAGTCAACCAGGGATGTCCTGCCGCCAGACCGCATCAGAATCGCCCGGCAGGAAACCAGCGAGAAGCCTACTTCCCGCGCCTTAGGTGTGCGACGCCGCCATAACTGCCGACCCAAAGCGACCCGTCCGGCGATGAAGTCATGGCAAAAACGTTGTTGGCAAACAATCCATCCGCCGTGGTCATTGTCTTGGCGAACTTGCCGTTCTGCCAGCGCGTCAGGCCGTTGTTGGTACCGATCCAGAGTTCCCCCTTCGGATCGAGATGCAGGGCGAACACGTGATTCCCCGGCAAGCCGTCGGTGGTCGTGTAGCTCTGCCAGCGCCGTCCGTCGAAGCGCGACAACCCGCCACCCCAGGTCCCCGCCCAAACCTGTCCGGCGGCATCGACCTCCAGCGCCACGATATAGTTCGGGTTGTAGGCGACATCGACATCCTGCAAGCCCATTTCCTCCTTCTGCTTGGCGTGATGCACCGACTGCTTGCCGGGATCGCTCTTGAAGGCGATGTCCTTTTTGACCCGATCATAAGTCGCACCCATGCCCTTGGCATGGTTCCAGTTTTCCCAGCGACCCTTGGCAAAACGCGCCATGCCGCCTTCCGTTGCCAGCCAGATATCGCCGTTCCTGCCTTCCGCGAGTCCGTAGACCCAATCGTTGGGCAAGCCACCCTTGGTGTTATCGACCGTATAAAGATCCCATTTGCTGCGATTGTCCAGATCCCCACCGCGCACCCGGTTGACACCGGACCAGGTCGCAATCCAGATGTCACCGTTTTTCGCGGTAATCACGTCGTAGATGAAGGCGTCGCCCAGCCCTTCCGGAATGTTGTAGGTTTGCCATTTGCCGGTCTTTTCATCCAGCAGGGACATGCCTCCGCCGTAAGTGCCCACCGCAATTCTGTCCTTTACCTTGCCGACAAAGAACATCCCGTTGGACAACAGGCCATTCTTGGTATCGAACATCTTGAAGCTGTCATCCTTGGTGTCATAACGCACCAGGCCGCCCGAGGTACCCACCCAGATCACGCCGCGATCGTTGTAGAGCGACTTCACATTCTTGTTGCCGACACGAAAATGGACGAACTTGGCCTTGGGGTCGACCGCAACATTTCCTTCCCGAACCGGCGCAACGACAGGTGGATGATTTCCACCCAAGGGAGGGTGCCCCTGCATCGCCGGGGCGGGGGCCGCGGCAGGTTGTTTGGAAGGTGCATCGGCCGCGCCTGAAACCCCTGCCACTACCAGCAGCAGCGGCAGCATAAAGACGCGACAGGCGCCCGACAGCCTGCATTCTCGTATGTTCATCATGTTCACTTTGTCGCAATCCTCACCACGCCGCGCTTGGTGCCGGCCCACACATTGGCATCCGGAGTCAGTGCCAATGCATACACATGCTCGTCGAGCAAACCATCCTTGGCGCCTATCGTCCGCCAGTTCTTGCCGTCGAATCGTGATACGCCTTTGTCGGTACCGAACCAGAACACACCGTTGTCATCCTGTACGATCGAGTACACGATGTTGCCCGCCAGCCCATTTTTTGAAGACAGGCTTGACCAGTTCTTGCCATCCCAGCGACTGACGCCACCGCCCCAGGTGCCGGCCCAGATGCTGCCATCCCTGGCGACCAGGATCGAAAACACGTAGTTCGGGTTGTAGCTGCCCATGCCCTGCACATCGGTCACGAGGTCGTGCCGCGATCGGGTACCAAGGCCTGTATTCGGGCTCTGCGGCAGGCCTTCGGGATTCTCGGCGCCCAAGCCATCCTTGTGGGTCCAGGATTTCCAGCGCTTGCCGTCGAACATCGAAACACCACCTTCGGTACCGAACCAGACACGGCCGTCCTTGCCGACGCCCAGGCCATACACCCACTCGTTGATCAGTTCCTTGACGTAGGTGGTGAACTTTCCGGTCTTGACATTGAACAGGTTTGCCCCCGCCCAGGTGCCGATCCACAGGTTTCCATTCTTGTCATTGGCGAAGGAGTAAATCCAGTAGTCGGCAAGCCCATGCATCGGAAAGTAGGTCTTCCACTTGCCGTCCTTATAGCGAGAGGCACCGCCGGCGTTGGTGCCGAACCAGTTGTAGCCCTGCGAATCCAGCCCCAGCGCGAAAACGTATTCATTGGCCAGGCCGTCGTTGCGGGTGAAGGTCTTGCGCGGCGCGGTTGTCTTCAGGTCGATTTCCATTGCCCCGACGGAAGTGCCTACCCAAAGCGAGTTGCCGGCCTTGTCGTGCAACAGGGAGCGGACGTAGGTACCGTTCCCTGTTTCGAAACGATCCATCACCTTCTCGGTACCTTGCGCCAGCGCCGAACCGGAGACGAGGCCGAGCGCCGCGGCAATCAGTACTGCCTTGCGGCGAAGTTTCCAGGACATCAGGCGAACTCCCTCAGCGCAGAACTCGTGCATAGTTGAGCACATCGAGAATCTCCTCGTTCTTGAGCACCCCCATGAACGGGGGGCAGGTATTCTTCCCCATCTGCACCCGCTGCAGAAGGACCATGTCGGCCTGCATCAGGCGATCCTTGGCGACAAAGCTCGGCGCCTGCTGTATCACCGGTACGCCATTCAAGCCATGGCACACCGCGCAACGCTGGTTGTAAAGGCGCTGGCCACGCTGCAGATCGAGCGCCAGAGCGCTTTGCGGCAAGCTGGCGACGAGCAGCCCGAATGACATGATGGCTGCGATTGTCCTGGTTTTCATTTCGTTTCTCCTCGACGGCGTTTCTTGGCCCCTGCTCCGGTCAGCTTGATGATGGTCTGCTTTAACTGTTCAGCTTTCACCAGATCCACCGCAAGCCCGTAGTCTCCTTCACGATAAGCCTTTTCGAGAGTCTGTAGCGCAGGCATGAATCCGTCCTGCGCAGACAAGCTAAGCCACTTCACGGCCTCTGGCCCCTTTTTCTGCTCCGCCGTAACATCCAGCTCACCGCGAAGATAGGCCTGCGCCAAGCCCCGGATGGCCGCCTTGTGTCCGGCGTCTGCCGCCTTGGTCAGCAAAAGCCTGGCTTCCTTGGGGTCCTTCTTCACCCCTTCGCCGGCTGCGAGCATCGTGGCCAAGCCATAAATTCCGTCCAGATGCCCGGCCGCCGCCGCTTTCCTGTAATAGGTCACGGCCTCCTCGTCAAACTCGGCCGCATCCAGCATCGATGCCATGACGACCTGTGCTTCGACCTTGCCGGCATCGGCGGCCTTGCGCATCAGCGGCATCGCCGTGGCGAAGTCTCCCCTCTCGTAGGAGACCATTGCCGCGGTGAAGTCCTCTTCCATACCGGCATTGGCCAGACCCACGTTGATGCTCATGACGGAAAGCACGGCAATTGCGGCCCGCCCGAACTTCCCCAACAATCCCATTGCCATCATTCCACTCACCTCGTCAACAAACCACCGACCGCGCACGCCAAAGCGGCGGCGCAGCTAACACATTCCCAGACCCTCGAATTCCTCCAGTTTCCGGTAGAGACTGGAAAGGCCGATTTCCAACTGCTGTGCTGCCGCTTTTCGGTCAC
>CAMBRI010000042.1 GCA_945870205.1 Sulfuritalea hydrogenivorans sk43H
GTGGCGGAATTGCCGCTGGCCGGTTTGCACAATGCCGCCAATGCGATGGCGGCGCTGGCGCTGTGCAGCGCGCTCGGCTTTGATGCCGAGTTGCTGCTGCCCGCTCTGCGCAGCTTCCGCGGTTTGCCGCATCGGGTGGAGAAAATCGCCGAACTGGACGGCGTGACCTGGTACGACGATTCCAAAGGCACCAATGTCGGGGCTACCGTGGCGGCGCTTAATGGTATTGGCGGCCAACTGGCCGCCCAGAATAGTCACCTTCCTTCCTCGGCAAGCGAGGCCGGGAGGGATGGCGCGTCTGCTCGGCTGGCCGAGAATCAGCGTGATCGAAAGATCGTGGTGATTCTTGGCGGTGATGGCAAGCAGCAGGACTTTTCACCGCTGCGCGATGCCGTCGCGCGTCATGCCCGCGCCGCCATCCTCATCGGCCGCGACGCGCCAATGATCGGCGCAGCGATTGCCGGTGCCGGAGTCACCGTTGAAAGCGCCGGTGACATGTTCGATGCGGTGCGCCGTGCCCGCGCCCTGGCGCAGGCCGGCGACGCGGTGCTGCTGTCGCCGGCCTGCGCCAGCTTCGACATGTATCGCAATTACGAGCACCGCGCCCGGGTGTTCATCGACGCCGTGCGCAGCCAGGAGCCAGGCAAATGAGCGCGCCGCACGGCCGCCCGAAGGGGCGCCAGCCACAAGCCGGAGCCGCGCAGCGGCGAACCTTGGTCACCCCCTCGCTTGGCGAGGGGGCAGGGGGGAGGGTAGTCCAATGAGCCGGGCCTACGCCCTGCCGGCGCAGCGCGCTCCTGCCGAACTCGACGGCTTAGTGCTGTGGCCAGCGGTCGGCCTGTTGCTGCTGGGACTTGTCATGGTGTACTCATCCTCGATCGCGATGGCCGAGGGCAGTCGCTTTACCGGCAACCAGTCTGCCTACTTCCTCTACCGCCATACGGTGTTTCTCACTATCGGCCTGGTCGCCGGCGTGATGGCATTCCAGATTCCGTTGCGCCTGTGGCAGCAGGCGGCACCCTGGCTGTTCTTGACGGGAGTCGCGCTGCTGCTGCTGGTGCTCGTCCCGCACGTCGGACGTTCCGTGAACGGCGCACAGCGCTGGATCGGTCTCGGTCCGATCAACCTGCAGCCCTCCGAACTGATGAAATTGTTTGTCGTGCTTTACGCCGCCGACTACACCACGCGCAAGCTCGATGACATGGGCAGCTTTCTGCGCGGCTTCGGGCCCATGGCGCTGGTGATGGTGCTGGTGGGAGCCCTGCTGCTCAGAGAGCCGGATTTCGGCGCGCTGGTGGTGATCCTCTGCATCGCGACCGGGATCCTGTTTCTTGGCGGCATCAACGTGCGGGTGTTCGGTGTCCTGGTTGTTGTGCTGGCGGTCAGCTTCGTCATCATGATCTGGGTTTCGCCCTATCGGCGGGAGCGAATCTTCGGTTTCATGGACCCCTGGCAGGACGCCTTCGGCAAGGGCTACCAGCTTTCGCACGCGTTGATCGCCTTCGGTCGCGGCGAGTGGTTCGGTGTCGGCCTCGGTGCCAGCGTGGAAAAGCTCTTTTATCTGCCCGAGGCGCACACGGACTTTCTGCTGGCCGTGATCGCCGAGGAACTGGGATTTGTCGGTGTCTGCGTCGTGGTGTGTTTTTTCGCCTTGCTGGTGCAGCGTTCGTTTGCCATCGGCCGCCAGTCGCTGGTGCTGGGTCGTGTGCATGCCGGTCTCGTGGCTCAGGGCATCGGTATCTGGCTCGGCGTGCAGGGTTTCATCAACATGGGTGTCAACATGGGGTTGCTGCCGACCAAGGGCCTGACCCTGCCGCTGATGAGCTTCGGTGGTTCGGGCATCGTCGCCAACTGCCTGGCGCTTGGAATACTCCTTCGTGTCGATTGGGAGAATCGTCAGTTGATGCGGGGGCAGCAGGTATGAGCAAGACGCTCCTCGTCATGGCTGGCGGCACCGGCGGACACATCATGCCGGGTCTGGCGGTGGCCGAATACCTGCGCACGCAAGGCTGGAAGATTGCCTGGATGGGCAATCCCGATGGCATGGAGGCGAAGCTGGCGGCCGGTCGCGGATATGAGATGGCCTGGGTGCGCTTCTCAGCCCTGCGCGGCAAGGGCCTGTTGCGCAAACTGCTGCTGCCATTCAATCTGCTGCGTGGCTTCAGCCAGGCCTGGTCGCAGTTCAAGCGCATTCGGCCCGACGTGGTGCTGGGCATGGGCGGTTATGTCAGTTTTCCGGGCGGCATGATGGCGTCGCTGCGCGGCATTCCGCTGCTGCTGCATGAGCAGAATTCGGTGGCCGGTCTTGCCAACAGGGTACTGGCCGGAGTGGCTGACCGCGTCCTTACCGGGTTTCCCGATGTGATCAAGAAGGCGACCTGGGTCGGCAATCCGGTGCGCCCCGAAATTGCGTTGTTGCCGACACCGACGGTTCGCTACGCGCAGCACTCCGGCGCGCTGCGCGTGTTGGTGGTGGGTGGCAGCCTGGGTGCGCAAGCCTTGAATGAAGCCCTGCCAAAGGCCCTGGCCCTGATTCCCGAGAATGAACGGCCAGTGGTGGTGCACCAGGCGGGCGAGAAGCACTTGCCCATGCTGAAGAGTCTCTACATCTCGGCGGGGGTCGGCGCAGAGTGTGTGGCCTTCATTGAAGACATGGCGGGTGCCTACGAGTGGGCCGATCTGGTGATCTGCCGCGCCGGAGCCTTGACCGTGGCGGAACTGGCCGCCGCCGGCGTGGCCAGCCTGCTGGTGCCCTATCCTCACGCGGTGGATGACCACCAGACGTCGAACGCGCGCTTCCTCAGCACCGCAGGTGCCGCGATTTTGCTGCCGCAGGACCAGGTGACGCCGGAACGCCTGGCGGAGATTCGGAATCTTTCGCGCCATCAGTTGGCGCAAATGGCGGAAAAGGCGCGTGACCTGGCGCGTCCGGAGGCCACGGCGACTGTCGCACAAGCCTGCGCGCAGTTGGCTGAAGGGAGGATCACGGCATGAAACATAAAGTCAAACGCATCCACTTTGTGGGAATTGGTGGTTCGGGCATGTCCGGTATCGCCGAGGTGCTGGCCAACCAGGGGTACGAAGTCAGCGGGTCCGATCTGGGTGCCAGCGCCACGACCCAGCGGCTCGTGGCACAAGGAATACGCGTGGCGATCGGACACAGCGCCCAGAACGCTGCGCAGGCCGATGCGGTCGTGGTCTCCACTGCCGTGCGCGAGGACAACCCGGAGGTGCAGATGGCGCGTGAGCGCCGCGTTCCGGTGGTTCCCCGTGCCCAGATGCTGGCCGAACTGATGCGCATCAAGCAGGGTATCGCGATTGCCGGCACGCATGGCAAGACCACAACAACCAGCCTTGTCGCCAGTTGCCTGGCGGAAGGCGGACTTGACCCCACCTATGTCATTGGCGGCCGACTGAATTCGGCAGGCGCCAACGCAAAACTGGGAAGCGGCGACTTTCTTGTGGCCGAAGCCGACGAGTCGGACGCCTCCTTCCTGTTCCTTTCGCCGGTAGTTTCGGTCGTGACCAACATCGACGCCGACCACATGGAAACCTATGGCCACGATTTCGGACGCCTGAAGCAGGCTTTTGTCGATTTCCTTCATCGCTTGCCCTTCTACGGTGTCGCCGTGGTCTGTGGCGATGATCCCAATGTGCGCGAGATCATTCCTCGCGTGGCGAAACAGATCGTCACCTACGGGATCGACGCCGATGCAAACTTCCGCGCCGAAGATGTGCTGGCGGACGGTGGCACGATGCGCTTTACTTGCGTGCGCACCAACGGCAACGTCAGTCGGCTGCCGATTGTGCTCAACCTGCCCGGACGCCACAATGTGCTGAATGCGTTGGCGGCGATAGCCGTTGCGACCGAAGTCGGCGTTGCCGATGCGGCAATCATCAAGGCGCTGGCCGACTTCAAGGGAGTCGGCCGACGCTTCCAGCGCCATGGCGAGATTGCCTGTCCTGCCGGCGGAGTATTCACCCTGGTCGACGATTACGGCCATCATCCGGCGGAAATGGCAGCCACCCTCGCCGCCGCGCGCGGCGCCTTTCCCGGCCGCCGGCTGGTCCTGGCGTTTCAGCCGCACCGTTACACCCGCACCCGCGACTGCTTCGAGGACTTCGTCAAGGTGCTGTCCGGCGTCGACGCTCTCGTTCTGGGCGAGGTCTATGCCGCGGGAGAGGCGCCGATCATTGCGGCCGACAGTCGGGCGCTGGTGCGCGCCCTGCGGGTGGCGGGAAAGATCGAGCCGGTGTTCGTCGAGGACATCGCCACCATGCCCGCCGCCATCCTGACCGCGGTGCGTGACGGTGACGTGGTGATCACCATGGGCGCGGGATCGATCGGCGGCGTGCCGGGAAAGCTGGCAGATGGCTGAGCCGCGGCGGGGGATTTTGAGGGAAAACGAGCCCATGGCAGAGCATGCGTCGTGGCGCGCCGGCGGTCCCGTGGCGCGCGCCTTTTTTCCCGCCGACCTTGCCGATCTGGCAAATTTCCTGAGTGTCGTTCGCCACGACGAACCGCTGCTGCTGGTGGGCCTGGGCAGCAACCTGCTGGTACGCGACGGCGGCTTCGATGGCACCGCAATCTTCACCCACGGCGCGCTGAACACCCTGCGCCGCGAGGCGGACGGCAGCTTCTTCGCCGAGGCCGGCGTCGCCTCGCCCAAGCTCGCCCGCTTTGCCGGCAAACAGGGCTGTGCCGAAGCCGAGTTCCTGGCCGGGATTCCCGGCACAGTCGGCGGTGCGCTGGCGATGAATGCCGGCTGCCATGGCGGCGAAACCTGGCGCTACGTGGAGCGTGTGCTGATGCTGAACCGTAGCGGCCAGCAGATCATCCGCGGCCCGGAAGAGTTTGCCATCGGCTACCGTCATGCCGGCCTCAGGAATTCGACCGACGAGATATTCGCCGCCGCCTGGTTCCGCTTTCCGCCCGGCGACGTCGACGCGGCGCGCGACCGGATGAAGGCACTTCTGGAACGCCGTGTCGCTACGCAGCCGCTGGCCCTGCCGAATGCCGGATCGGTGTTCCGCAATCCTCCCGGCGACCATGCCGCGCGATTGATCGAGGCTGCCGGGCTGAAGGGCACACAGATCGACGGTGCGCAGGTTTCCGAAAAGCATGCGAATTTCATCGTTAATCCAGACGGTGCGGCCTCCGCGAGTGCGATAGAAATGCTAATCGGCCGGATTCAGGCGGAAGTGGCGGAAAAATTTGGCATTTCCCTGGTGCGCGAGGTGCGCATTGTGGGTGATGCCGCAGGGCGTTCCGGGCCAGAAAGAGAAGGAGTTTGATGGATTTCGGCAAGGTGGCGGTGATGATGGGCGGCAAGTCGGCCGAGCGCGAGGTTTCGCTTAAAAGCGGAGCTGCGGTGCTGGCCGCCCTGCGTTCATCCGGCGTCGATGCCCATGCTTTTGATCCCCGCGACAAGCCCCTTGAAGCATTGCATGCGGAGGGCTTCAAGCGTGCCTTCATTGCCCTGCACGGGAGGGGTGGTGAAGACGGCACGCTACAGGGCGCGCTCGACCTGCTGGTGATCCCCTACACCGGCAGTGGGGTGCTGGCCTCTGCCCTGGCCATGGATAAATGGCGTTCCAAGCTGATCTGGCAGGCCACGGGGCTGCCGGTGCCGGACTACGTCGTGCTCGACGACAACAGCGACTTCGCCGCCGTCGAGGCCCGCCTGGGCCTGCCCCTGTTCGTCAAGCCGTCCAGCGAAGGCTCCAGCATCGGCATCAGCAAGGTCAAGAATGCGGGTGATCTGCGTGCCGCCTATGAACTGGCCGCCGGCTTCGATTCCTGCGTGATCGCCGAGCAGTATCTGGCTGGCGGCGAATTTACCATCGGCATTCTTGCTGGTCAGGCCCTGCCGGTGATTCGCATCGTCCCGGCGACGGAGTTCTACGATTACGAGGCCAAGTATCTGCGCGACGATACCGAGTACCGCATTCCCAGCGGCCTGGGCGAGGAGCGTGAGCGCGAAATGCGCAATCTCGCACTGCGCGCTTTCGCCGCGCTCGGCGGGCGCGGCTGGGGCCGCATGGATCTGATGCTCGATGCAGGGGGGCGCATGTTCTGCCTGGAAGCGAATACATCGCCCGGCATGACCGATCATTCCCTGGTGCCGATGGCGGCAAAGTCGGCCGGAATACCGTTTGCCCAACTGGTGGTCAAACTGCTCGAAGAGGCCGCCTGTGGCTAAGCCGCGGCCAAGCTCGAAAGGGAACAGCCGGATCGCACCCGGCAGCGGCGATGGATTCTGGGATCGCCCGATGCTGATCAATCTGCTGGCCGACTTGCTGCTACTGGCTGGCGGTGCGCTGCTGGCTTGGTCTGTCGCCATGACGCTGCAACGCCTGCCGGTGTTTCCGTTGAAACAACTGGTGGTGGTGACACCGCTCGACCAGGTCTCGCAGTCGCAGGTCGAGCATACGGCGCGCACGGCCCTGTCAGGAAACTTCTTCACCGTGAATCTGGAAACGGCACAGACGGCGTTCGAGCGCATGCCCTGGGTGCGCTCGGCTTCGCTGCGCCGGCTGTGGCCGGACGGCCTTGAACTGAGCCTCGAGGAGCATCGCGCCGCTGCTCGCTGGACGCCGCTCGACGGCGAGGCACGGCTGGTGAGTGCGCGCGGCGAGGTGTTCATGGCGTCAAGTCGTGAGCCGCTGCCGCTGTTCACCGGCCCCGAGGGCTCGGCGCCGCGGGTGCTGGCCCGCTATCAGGAATTCAATGACAGCCTGGGTGCCATCGGGCGCACCCCGGTCGCGGTTCATTTGTCGGCGCGCGAGGCTTGGCATCTCAAGCTCGATGATGGCGTGATGCTGGAACTGGGTCGCGATCAACCCAAGCATCCGCTGACCGAGCGTGTGAGCCGTTTTACGAGCCACTATGCCACGGTGACCGGCGCGGCCAGGGGCCGCCTGCAAGCCATCGGCGTGGTGGATATGCGGTACCCAAATGGATTCGCCCTCAGGGCGAGCAAGAGTTGATGAGCAAAGAAAACAAACGTGACCTGATCGTCGGCCTCGACATCGGCACCTCCAAGATTGTTGCCATCGTCGGCGAACTCGATGCCGAGGGGCGGCTGGGCATACTCGGGCTCGGTACCCAGGAGTCCAGCGGCCTCAAGCGCGGCATGGTGATCAATATCGAGGCTACGGTGAACTCGATCTCCAAGGCGATCGCCGAGGTCGAGATGATGGCCGGCTGCAAGGTGCGCGAGGTGTACACCGGCATTGCCGGCAGCCACATCAAGAGCAAGGATTCCACCGGCATGGCGGTGGTGCGGGACAAGGAAGTCACCCAGTTTGACGTAGAGCGCGCCATCGAAGCAGCCAATGCGACATCGATTTCGGCCGATGACCAGATTCTGCATACCCTGGTGCAGGAATTCATCGTCGATGGCCAGGACGGCGTCAAGGAGCCGATCGGCATGGATGCCAAACGGCTCGACGTCAAGGTGCATCTGGTCACCGGTGCCGTGACCGCGGTGCAGAACATCGTCAAGTGCGTGCATCGCTGCGGCCTCGAAGTAGTCGACCTGGTCTTGCAGCCGCTGGCGTCGGGCTATGCGGTGCTGACCGAAGACGAGAAGGACGTCGGCGTCTGTCTGGTCGACATCGGCGGCGGTACCACCGATGTCGCGGTTTTCGTGCAGGGTGCGATCCGCCACACGGCGGTAATTCCGATTGCCGGCGATCAGCTCACCAATGACATTGCAATTGCATTGCGCACCTCGACCCAGGATGCCGAGGACATCAAGATCCGCTATGGCGTGGCGCTGCAACAGCTGGCCAATCCGGAAGACATGATCGAGGTGCCCGGCGTTGGCGATCGGCCGGCGACCCAGCTGTCGCGCCAGACCCTGGCCGGATTCATCCAGCCGCGAGTCGAGGAGATTTTCCAGAAAGTACAGGAAGAGCTGCACCGCAGCGGCAAGGAACGCCTGCTGCGCGCCGGCATCGTGCTGACCGGGGGGGCGGCGCAAATGCCTGGAATGGCGGAACTCGGCGAAGAGATATTTCACAACACCGTGAAGTTGGCGATGCCGCATTACGACGGCAACTTGCGCGATTACGTGCGCAATCCGCGCTACTCCACGGCCATGGGTTTGTTGCTGGAGGGGGTGGCGCAGCGTCACCGCGGCATGAAGGCGCAAAGCCCGAGAAGTTTCGGGCAGGTTCTGGCGCGGATGCGGGCGTGGTTCACCAGAAATTTTTGAGGCAGTGGGTCTTTTCAGGAGGCGAGAATGTTTGAACTTGAGGAAGTAGTGACACCGGAAGCGGAGACGGGCTCAACGGTAATCAAGGTTGTCGGCGTCGGCGGCGCGGGCGGCAATGCAGTTGAGCACATGATCCGCGAGGGCGTCGGCGGCGTCGAATTCATCTGCTGCAATACCGATGCGCAGGCGTTGAAGAAAAGCACGGCGCACGTCAAACTGCAACTCGGCCCGGGCCTGGGCGCCGGCGGCAAGCCGGAAAAAGCCAGAGAACTGGCGCAACTCGACCGTGGACGCATCGCCGAGGCACTGATGGGCGCACACATGGTCTTCATTACGGCCGGCATGGGCGGCGGCACTGGCACCGGCGCCGGTCCGGTGGTTGCCGAAGTCGCACGCGAACTGGGCATCCTGACGGTGGCCGTGGTGACCAAGCCTTTCGAGTATGAAGGCAAGCGCAAGCGCCTCGCCGAAGAGGGTGTCGCTGAACTTGCCCGTCACGTAGACTCGCTGATCATCATCCTCAACGAGAAACTCGAAGAGGTGCTCGGCGACGAAGTCAGCATGCTGGAAGCCTTCCAGGCAGCGGACAACGTGCTGCGCAATGCCGTCGGCGGCATCGCCGAGATCATCAACGTGCCGGGCCTGGTCAACGTCGACTTCGAAGATGTGCGCACCGTCATGGGCGAAATGGGCAAGGCCATGATGGGCTCTGCCGTTGCCGCCGGCGTCGACCGAGCTCGTGTTGCCGCCGAAGAAGCGGTGGCCAGCCCGCTGCTCGAAGGCATCGAGCTTTCGGGCGCACGTGGCGTCCTGGTGAACATTACCGCCAGCTCCACGCTCGGCCTCAAAGAGTACAAGGAAGTGATGAAGACCATCCGTCAATACACGGCACCCGAGGCGACAGTGATCTGCGGCGCCGTGTTTGACGAGACCATGGAAGACCAGTTGCGCGTCACCGTGGTCGCTACCGGTCTTGGCATCGTCGCGGCGCGCGAGTCAGCCAAGCCGGCCATGAGAGTGGTGGAGACTGTCGGCCTGCGCACCGGAACCGACAACCTGCAGGTGTACGATGTCGGCGGAGCCCATGGCGCGATAGACCTTTCCAGCGTCACGAGCAGCGCACGGGGTAGTACGCCGCGCAATGCGCAGGCAGATGCGATGGCGGCGTCCGGAGTGGACAAGTACGATATTCCGGCCTTTCTGCGCCGCCAGTCGGACTGAATCGTCAGCCCTGCTACCTGATCCGGCGGGCACCTCCTCCCGCTGGATCAGGCTGGCGTGCTAACTTTCATGCGGAGCTCGGCACCCCTGATGATGAAGCATGCGAAAGGCGAATTGAAGGTCCGCCCCTCCCATCCGCTACGCGGCCCACGGCTGGCTTTGTACAGCCAGCCGGCTGCGGCGGCGCGACGCATGCGTCGCGAAACCCCGCCTCGCCCCCTCGCGGGGAGGCTTCTAAGTTGCTCGCTGCGCTCGTCTATCGCCAGTCGCTTCGAAAGAGTTGTTTCACGTTAAAATTGACGCTCCGCACCATTTCGTTTACGTCACATTCCAATGCTTCGTCAGCGCACCCTGAAATCCGTTGTCAAAGCCACCGGCGTGGGCCTCCACTCCGGCGTTAAGGTGACGCTCGTTCTGCGCCCGGCCCAGCCCGACACAGGGGTTGTTTTCCGTCGCGTCGATCTGACGCCGCCGGTCGACCTCAAGGCCGACCCCTTCGGTGTTGGCGATACCCGGCTGGCGTCTTGCCTGGAACGGGACGGAGTCAAGGTCGCCACGGTCGAGCACCTGATGTCCGCGCTGGCTGGACTGGGCATCGACAACATCTATGTCGATGTCGATGCAGCCGAACTGCCCATCATGGACGGATCGGCGGCACCCTTCGTGTTTCTGCTGCAGTCGGCAGGTATCGAGGCACAGAATGCCGCGAAGAAATTCCTCCGCGTGAGGAAGACTGTCGAAGTGAAAGAGGGCGACAAGTGGGCCAAACTCTCGCCTTATGATGGCTTCAGCCTCGATTTTTCAATTGTTTTCAACCATCCGGCCGTAGACCGCTCAGCGTCACGGGCCCACGTCGATTTTGCCGATCAATCCTACTTGCGTGAAGTGGCGAGGGCGCGCACCTTCGGCTTCATGCAGGATGTCGAGACCCTGCGCGACCAGGGACTGGCTCTCGGTGGCAGCCTCGAAAACGCGATCGTGATGGATGAATACCGGGTGCTCAACAGCGACGGTTTGCGTTACGCCGACGAGTTCGTCAAGCACAAGATCCTAGATGCCATCGGCGATCTCTATCTTGCCGGCCACCCGCTGCTGGGAGCATTTTCGGCCCACAAATCAGGCCACGCCCTCAACAATCAGTTGTTGCGCGCCCTGCTGGCCGATGCCGGGGCGTGGGAACTGGTGAGCTTCCAGCGTGCCGAGGAAGCGCCGGCGAGCATCGCCCGGCTGTATCCCCAACTGGCCTGACCATGTTGCTGCTGCGGATCGTCGGAATACTCACGGCGATCACCATTGGTAGCGGCTTGCTTGCCTGGCTATTCACCCGCGACCGGCGCTATCTTGTCCTGTCAGGTCGCGTCGCCAAGGTGGCGCTGATTTTTGCCTTCCTGGTCCTGATGCTGATGATGGCCGAGCGGCTGATCATTCTTTGACACTTCGCAGCAGGCGTTCCAGAGCATTCTTGAGGGGAGATTCGTCAGGCAGGCTTTGCGCTAGTGAAGTAAGTCCCTGCTTTTGTCTAATCCCAGGTGGCGCAGGGATTTGATGAGGGACTCGAGGAGGGGGAGGGTTTCGGGCTTGCACTCGGACCTCGATTTGAGTAACCTTTACCTCCTTGTTCGATAACTCGCTGGCGAGACTTGGACCGAATTGGCGGATCCTCGCGGCGACCGCGCCGTTGGCGGCGTGGATAAATAATTTCCCCAGACGGAAGTTGGCAACCCGTGCATGAGGCCTCAGCGCCGCCGGTAGTGCAGCTTCCAGAAGACGCTGGAATTGGAGCAGACGTTGGGCGTGGCTTGCCAGCCGCGCCATGCTGTCACCGGAGGCAAGATGTTCCTGGAGACTGCGCGATGTCATCGAAAATGAAGTTTCAGTAACGGTTGGCAAACTGCCTGTGCCGCAATTGAAACGAACCTGAAGGGAGGGAAGGGATGCATATTATTCTCGTCTCTGACCGGATGGCAACTGCACGAAGCATTACGCTGACCTGGAGTCACGCGATTCTTTTTGCAGGAGCCATGTTTGCCTCGGTCCTTGTGTTGTCTTCGCTGTTTTCCTATGTCACCGTCCGCCATGCTGCGGAGATTCGACTGCCCTTCCTTCAGGATCTGCTGCGCGCGATGAACGCCGAGGAGACGCAGCGTTCAAAGGACTTTGTTCGCGAAAACCTCAACGCCATGGCGGTCAAACTGGGCGAGATGCAGGCGCAGCTCATGCGTCTGGACACGATCGGCGAGCGGCTGGCGGGCATCGCCGGCGTCAAGCCCCAGGATCTGAAGGCCTTCGAGGCCAAGACCGATGGCCGCGGTGGCCCGCTGCTGCTCCCGGCGGCAATGTCCCCCACGGAACTGCAGCGCGCGGTCGATGCGCTCGCGCACCAGGTGGAAGCGAAATCGGACACGATTTCAATGATCGAATCCCAGATGCTGGAAGACCGGATCAGGAAAAGCCTGTTGCCCACCAGTTTGCCGGTGGATGTGCAATGGAACGCTTCGACCTATGGCTGGCGCGTCGACCCATTTACCGGTGAGCGGGCGATGCATGAGGGGGTCGACTTCGTGGCAAGCCCCGGTACCGGAATCCGTGCCGCGGCGGCTGGCGTTGTGCTCAGCGCCGAGCGCCACCCGCAATACGGCAATCTGGTCGAGATCGACCATGGCAAGGACCTGACCACCCGCTATGCCCATGCGTCAAAAATTCTGGTCAAGCAGGGGCAACTGGTCAAGCGCGGTCAGAAGATCGCGGAGGTGGGTTCCACGGGACGCTCCACCGGACCGCACCTGCATTTCGAAGTACGCATTCGCGGCCTTGCACAGAACCCGGACAGGTTCCTGCGCATGGCGCAAAACGCCCAAAAGCCGTTCGCACAGTCTCCTCTCGCCGCCAGGCGCTGACCGGATAGCGACTGGGGGCATCGCTCCCCCATGCTAAAATCGCGTTCTTGGTTTTAGTGGCCGATCTGTGGCCGCGTACACGATGATCTCCGGCTCCAGTTCCGGCCCGCCGCCCGCACTTGCGGTCGCCAGCTTTCTCTGAGGCCGGTCTCTGAGCGATGAAAAAATGATAACCGGCTTTAGTTCCAGCATAACGCCTGCATGCGCAGGCATTAGCTTTCACTGAATCCGGTCTCTGAGCGATGAAAAAATGATAACCGGCTTTCTCAAGAAGATTTTTGGCAGTCGCAATGACCGGCTGATCAAACAGTATTCCCAGACCGTCGCCCGCATCAACGGGCTCGAGCCGGCGATATCAAAGCTCACCGATGAAGAACTGCGCGCGAAGACGGACGAGTTCCGCGGGCGCCACGTGCAGGGCGAGTCGCTTGATGACCTGCTGCCGGAGGCCTTTGCCGTGGTGCGCGAAGCCAGTCGGCGCGTACTGGGCATGCGCCATTTCGACATGCAAATGGTCGGCGGCATGGTTTTGCATTACGGCAAGATCGCCGAAATGCGTACCGGCGAAGGCAAGACCTTGACGGCGACGCTTGCGGTATATCTGAATGCGATTCCCGGCAAGGGCGTGCATCTGATCACCGTCAACGATTATCTGGCCAGTCGCGACGCGGAATGGATGGGACGCATCTACCGTTTTCTGGGCTTGAGCGTCGGCGTCAACCTGTCGCAAATGCCGCACGACGAAAAACAGGCGGCCTACGCTGCCGACATCACTTACGGCACCAACAACGAATTCGGCTTCGACTACCTGCGCGACAATATGGTGTATGCCGCCGATGAGCGCGTGCAGCGCGGCCTCAACTACGCCATAGTCGATGAAGTCGACTCGATCCTGATCGACGAGGCCCGTACACCGCTGATCATCTCCGGCCAGGCCGAAGACCATACCGAACTGTACGTACGAATGAATGCCGTGCCGCCCCTGCTGACCCAGGGCGAGGCCGCGAAAAGCGAAGGCGAAACCGATACCGGCGATTACACGGTAGACCTCAAGGCGCATCAGGTGCTGCTGACCGAAGCCGGACACGAAAAGGCGGAGGAAATTCTCGCCCGCCTGGGAATGTTGGCCGAGGGCAGCAGCCTCTACGAGCCGGCCAACATCCTGCTCATCCACCATCTTTACGCCGCACTGCGCGCCAATACCTTGTACCACCGCGACCAGCAGTACGTGGTGCAGGATGGCGAAGTCGTGATCGTCGACGAGTTCACCGGGCGATTGATGGCCGGCCGACGCTGGTCGGATGGGTTGCATCAGGCGGTCGAAGCCAAGGAAGGCGTGTCGATCCAGGCCGAGAACCAGACCCTCGCTTCGATCACCTTCCAGAACTACTTCCGCATGTACGGCAAGCTCGCCGGCATGACCGGCACGGCAGACACCGAAGCCTACGAGTTTCACCAGATCTACGGACTGGAAACGGTGGTGATTCCCACCAATCGGCCGATGATCCGTCGTGACGAGAACGACCAGATCTATCGCACCGCACCCGAGAAACATGCTGCCATCATCGCAGACATTCGCGCCTGCCACGAGCGGGGCCAGCCGGTGCTTGCCGGCACGACCTCGATCGAGAACTCCGAGCTGCTCTCAGATCTGCTGAAAAAGGAAAAGCTTCCGCATCAGGTGCTGAACGCCAAGCAGCATGCGCGCGAAGCCGAAATCGTGGCGGAGGCCGGACGCCCCGGCATGATCACCATCGCCACCAACATGGCCGGTCGCGGTACCGACATCGTGCTCGGTGGCAACATCGAAAAGCCGACCAATGCCATCCGCGACGACGAGTCCCTGACTGTCGAGGAGAAGGCCCGCCGTACCGCCGAACTCAAGGCCGAATGGCAAAAGGTGCACGAACAGGTGCTCAAGGCAGGCGGCCTGCACATCATCGGTTCCGAGCGTCACGAATCACGCCGCATCGACAATCAACTGCGCGGCCGATCCGGTCGTCAGGGGGATCCGGGTTCGTCGCGTTTCTATCTGGCGCTGGATGACTCGCTGCTCAAGATCTTCGCCGGCGAGCGTCTCAACACCATCATGGTGCGTCTCAAGATGCCCGAAGGCGAGGCCATCGAGCATCCGCTGGTCAGCCGTTCGCTCGAGTCGGCGCAGCGCAAGGTGGAACAGCGCAACTTCGACATTCGCAAGCAGTTGCTCGAATACGACGATGTGTCCAACGACCAGCGCAAGGTCATTTATCAGCAGCGCAACGAGTTGCTCGACAGCGACGACATCGCCGAGACCATCACGGCCATGCGCCAGGGACAGATACACGACACCTTCCGCCTCTATATCCCGGCGGAAAGCGTCGAGGAACAATGGGACGTCGGCGGCCTGGAAACGGCGCTGGCGGCCGAGTTGCATCTCAAACTGCCGGTGGCCGAATGGATCAAGGCCGACCCGCAACTGGGGGACGACGACATTCTGCGGCGCCTGCTGGATGCCGGCGATGCCACCTACGCGGAAAAGGTCAACAACGTCGATCCGGCGGCCTGGGCCGGATTTGAGCGCAACGTCATGCTGCAAAGCCTGGATTCGCATTGGCGCGAGCACCTTTCCGCACTTGACCACCTGCGGCAGGGCATCCATTTGCGCGGCTATGCGCAGAAGAATCCGAAGCAGGAGTACAAGCGCGAGGCGTTTGAACTGTTCGAGGGCTTGCTGCAAACGGTGCGCAGCGAAGTCTCCAAGCTTCTGCTCACCGTCGAAGTGCGCAGCGAGGAACAGATCGAGGAAGTGGAAGCCCCGCCGCAACTGGAAAACGTGCAGTACCACCATGCCGACTACGACGAAGCACTGGGTGCCGCCGCGCCAAAGACCGCGCAACCTGTCGAGCGGCACATGCCGAAAGTCGGCCGCAACGATCCCTGCCCTTGCGGCAGCGGCAAGAAGTACAAACACTGCCACGGCAAGCTGAGCTGACCCCGGTGTCGACTCGCTGGCCAACATTGATCGAGGATGGCAACGGCGTTTTGATCCTCGACCAGACGCGCTTGCCGCATGAGGCGGTGATGCTGCGGCTCGATTCGCTGGAAGACGCGGCCAATGCCATTTGCGTCATGCAGGTGCGCGGCGCGCCGCTGATCGGCGCCACCGCCGCCTACGGGGTTGCCCTCGGGCTGGCGACCGACGCCAGTGACGCGCGTCTTGGTCAGGTGATCGACACCCTGGCCGCGACACGGCCCACGGCGGTCAATCTTCATTGGGCGCTGGCCCGGATGCGCCGCGTACTGGAAAGGTCGGAGCTGGCGATACGGCGAGAGGCAGCCTGGAAAGAGGCGCGCGCCGTTGCCACCGAAGACAAGGCGGCCAACGCGGCAATCGGTCGACACGGTTTGGCTCTGCTGCAGGCAGCACACCGGGGAGACCGTCCGATCAACGTCATGACCCACTGCAACGCGGGGCGTCTGGCAACTGTCGAGCACGGCACCGCGATCGCCCCGATCTATGCAGCGCATGCAGCAGGTATTGCCGTGCACGTCTGGGTTTCGGAAACGCGGCCGCGCAACCAGGGGCTGCTGACGGCCTGGGAACTGCGCGAAGCCGGCGTGCCGCATACGCTGATCGCCGACAATGCGGCCGGTCTGCTCATGATGCAGGGCAAGGTTGACCTGGTGATCGTCGGCGCCGATCGCATCGCCGCCAATGGCGACACCGCAAACAAGGTCGGTACCTATCTCAAGGCGCTGGCGGCACGTGCCCACGGCGTGCCGTTCTATGTCGCGGCACCCTTGTCGACCATCGACTTTGCGTGTCCGTCGGGGGCCGGGATTCCCATCGAAGAACGCGCGGCACAGGAGTTCGGCGCCGCGGTCGCCGACTTTGGCACGGCAGTCGCCAACCCGGCATTCGACGTGACGCCGGCGGCCCTGATCAGCGGCATAATTTCCGAGCGTGGAGTGGCCGCCGCCGGTGCGCTGGGGCAATGGCAGGCATGATCCGGGCGGATGCCGATCCCGCAAAAAAGGTGCTCGCCACGGCCCGCGCCATGAATGCCGAAGGCATCAACCGGGGCAGCGCCGGCAATGTCAGCGCGCGCGGCGCGGGCGGCTTCATCATCACGCCGACCGGCATGGCCTACGCGGACTGCGAGGCGGCCGACATGGTCGGCGTGGGACTGGATGGCATGGTGCATGAGACTGCCGTGCGCAAGCCCTCATCCGAATGGCGTTTCCATCGCGACATCTACGCCGAGCGCCCCGAGGCGGGAGCCGTGGTGCATACGCATTCGCCTTTTGCCACCGCGCTGGCCTGCCAGCTGCAAGGGGTCCCGGCCTTCCACTACATGGTGGCCCGCTTCGGCGGTGCCGATGTGCGCTGTGCGTCCTACGCCACCTTTGGCACGCAGGAACTGTCAGACGCTATCCTCCTGGCCCTCGAAGACCGCTGCGCCTGCCTGATGGCGCATCATGGCATGGTAGTTTTCGGGCGCGACGCCGATCACGCACTGGCTTTGGCGGTGGAACTTGAAACCCTGTGCGAGCAATACTGGCGCGTGCTGCAACTGGGTGCGCCGAAACTTCTGTCCGCCTCGGAAATGGGCCGTGTGCTGGAAAAGTTCGCCGGCTACGGGCAGCAGGACTGACCGGGCCCGCAGTTCACGTGAGTGCCTTCATTCGGCGTGATAACCGGTAACACGTTCCACTTCCTGTTTCGAGCCGAGGATCACGGGAACCCGCTGATGCAGTTTCTGCGGCTGGATATCGAGGATGCGCCGCTGTCCATCGGTGGCCGAACCTCCCGCCTGTTCAACTATCATAGCCATGGGGTTGGCTTCATACATCAGGCGCAGCTTGCCGCCCTGGCCCCGGGTCTTGCTGTCGATCGGGTACAGGAAAATGCCGCCGCGAGTCAGGATGCGGTGCACATCGGCGACCATTGACGCCACCCAGCGCATGTTGAAATCCTGTCCGCGCGGGCCATCCTTGCCGGCCAGCAACTCGTCCACATAGCGCTTGACCGGAGCATCCCAATAGCGCGCGTTGGATGCGTTGATGGCGAATTCGCGGGTTTCCTCTGGAATCCGCACGTTGCCCTGGGTGAGCACGAAGCGGCCGAACTCGCGATCGAGGGTGAACACATTCACGCCGTCACCCAGCGTCAATACCAGTAGTGTGGTCGGTCCATACACCGCATAACCGGCGCATACCTGTCGCGAACCGGGCTGGAGAAAAGCCTGCTCGGTCGGATCCATGCCATCGGGGCATTGCAGCACGGAAAAAATGGTGCCGACCGAGACATTGACGTCGATGTTCGATGAGCCATCGAGCGGGTCGAACAGCAGCAGGTATTCGCCCTTCGGGTAGCGATTGGGGATGGCGTGCGGCAGTTCCATTTCCTCGGAGGCCATGCCCGCCAGGTGGCCGCCCCATTCGTTGGCATCAAGCAGGATTTCGTTGGAAATGACATCGAGCTTCTTCTGTACCTCGCCCTGCACGTTGTCGCTGCCGGCACTTCCCAGAACGCCGGCCAGACTGCCTTTGCCGATGGCGATCGAAATCGCCTTGCAAGCGCGCGAGACGACCTCGATCAGCAGTCTCAGATCGGGGGAGATGACCTTCTTGTCGCGTTGTTCTTCGATCAGGAAGCGGGAAAGGGTCATGTGGCGCATGGTCTGTTGCCGCCGTGGGGAAGGGGGAGCGTGAATTATACCGACCAGTCCTCAGGCCCGGCCGGCGCCATTTCGGGCGGATGGATGCTGCCATTGCGAAGCTGGCTTTTTTGCCGCGTTCCAGGCAGTTGATCGGGCTGCGCCCGGACTGGCCGCTCAGCCTCGAGCTTGCGGCTACTTCCCCTTGCTCCATGAGTCCTTCAGCGTCACGGCGCGGTTGAACACTGGTGCGCCGGGCTTTGTATCGAAGCGGTCGGCAACGAAATAGCCGTGACGCTCGAACTGGAAGCGGTCTTCGGCGGCTGCATCCTTCAGCGCCACTTCGAGCTGCGCGGTGATAACAAGTTTCGAATTCGGGTTGAGGTCGGCGATGAAATCGCCTCCGCCTTCGCCGGGCGCCTCGACCGCAAACAGCCTGTCGTACAAGCGCACCTCGGCGGCGTAGGCGTGTTTCGCCGAGACCCAGTGGATGTTGCCTTTCACCTTGTAGCTGTCGGAACCCGGCGTGCCCGATTTCGAGTCGGCCATGTACTCGCAATGTACCGCCGTGACATTCCCTTCTGCATCCTTGTCGCAGCCGATGCACTTGACCACGAAGCCGTAGCGCAGGCGCACGGTATTGCCAGGGAAGAGGCGGAAGTAGCCCTTGGAAGGCGTTTCCATGAAGTCCTCGCGCTCGATCCACAGCTCTTTTGAAAATGGCACGGGCCGCTTGCCCCACTCGGGTTTTTGCGGGTGGTTGGGCGCAAGGCATTCCTCTTCCTGTCCCTCGGGATAATTGTCGATGACCAGCCTGACCGGGTCGAGCACGGCAATGCGGCGCGGCGCGGTTTCATTCAGGTGTTCGCGCTGGCACTCCTCCAGCACGCTGATGTCGATCCAGGAGTCCGACTTGGTCACCCCGTTCATTTCGTTGAAGCGGCAAAAGGCCTCCGGCGTGAAGCCGCGGCGGCGCGCGCCGACCAGGGTTGGCAGGCGCGGATCGTCCCAGCCGTCGACGTGTTTCTCCTCGACCAACTGGATCAGCTTGCGTTTGGAAAGTACGACATAGGACAGGTTGAGCCGGGCGAACTCGATCTGCTGCGGCAGCGGGGTATTGACGCAGCCGAGTTCAGCCAGACGCGCCAGCAGCCAGTCGTAGAAAGGGCGCTGATCTTCGAACTCGAGGGTGCAAATGGAGTGGGTGATGTTCTCCAGCGCGTCCTCGATCGGGTGGGCGTAGGTGTACATCGGGTAGATGCACCAGGTGTCGCCGGTGTTGTGGTGATTGGCGTGGCGGATGCGGTAAATGGCCGGGTCGCGCAGGTTGATGTTGCCCGAGGCCATGTCGATCTTCGCCCTCAGCACGTGAGTGCCGTCGGCGAACTCGCCGGCCTTCATGCGGCGGAACAGGTCGAGGTTCTCGGCCGGGGTGCGCGAGCGGAACGGAGAGTTTTTGCCGGCTTCGGTCAGGGTGCCGCGGCTGGCGCGCAGTTCCTCCGCGGTCTGCGAATCGACGTAGGCGTGGCCGGCCTCGATCAGTCTCTCGGCGAAATCGTACATCCACTGGAAGTAGTCGGAGGCCAGGTACTGGTTCTGCTGCCAGTCGAAGCCGAGCCAATGCACTGCGTCGATGATCGAGTCGACGTATTCCTGCTCCTCCTTCTCCGGATTGGTATCGTCGAAGCGCAGATGGCAGGCACCGTCGTAGTCCTGCGCCAGGCCGAAGTTCAGGCAGATCGACTTGGCGTGGCCGAAATGCAGGTAGCCGTTGGGCTCCGGTGGAAAGCGGGTTCGGATCTTCGCCGTGTCTACGGCGCCGACTCCCTGCTGTGCGGCCGGGCCCGGCCGACCGCTCCAGTGGCGCGAGGAATACTTGTCGGCCTTGAGGTCGGCGTCGATGACGTGGCGGATGAAGTTCGAGACTTTGGTTTCTGGTTCGGCCATGATCGGCAGGCGCCTGCTGCAAAACGGCAATTCTACCGTCGCAGCGTAGAATTCGAGCCATGAATGCGACTGCTTTTCTTGCCATCGGCGGCGGTGCGGTTCTCGGCGCCTGGTTGCGCTGGGGCCTCGGTCTCTGGCTCAATCCGGCCCTTGCGACCATGCCGCTGGGCACGCTGGCGGCCAATTGGATCGGCGGCTATCTGGTCGGTGTCGCGGTGGCGGTATTCCACATCAATGCCGAACTGTCGCCCGAGCTCAAGCTGTTCATCATCACTGGCTTTCTCGGCGGGCTCACCACGTTTTCGACCTTTTCCGCCGAAGTGGTGACGCAGATTCAGCGCACCGAATACGGCTGGGCGGTGGCGACAGCGTCGTTGCACCTGTTCGGCTCGCTGCTGCTGACGGGGCTCGGCATCTTCACGATACACAAGTTGGCGCAATGAGGTTCGACCCCGAAGCGCGGCGGGCCGCGCGGCCCGCGCTAACCTATGACGAAGCGCTGCCGGTCAACCAGCGCCGGGCCGAGATAGGCGAGGCCATACTCAAGCACCAGGTGGTGGTGATCTGCGGCGAGACCGGCTCGGGCAAGACCACGCAGTTGCCGAAAATATGCCTCGAAATCGGCCGCGGCTTGAACGGGCTTATCGGCCACACCCAGCCGCGGCGCATTGCCGCGAGAGCGACGGCGGCGCGTATTTCGCAGGAATTGAAGTCGGAGCTCGGCCGCCATGTCGGCTTCAAGATCCGTTTTACCGACAAGGTGACCTCGTCCTCCTACATCAAGCTGATGACGGACGGCATACTTCTCGCCGAAACCCAGACCGATCCGCTCTTGCGCCAGTACGACACGATACTGATCGACGAGGCACACGAGCGCAGCCTGAATATCGATTTCCTGCTCGGCTACTTGAAGCAGTTGATGCCGAAGCGGCCGGACCTGAAGATCATCGTCACTTCGGCAACGCTGGATGCCGAGCGCTTCAGCCGGCATTTCACGATCGACGCAAACCCGGCCCCGGTGATCGAAGTCTCGGGCCGGCTGTACCCGATCGAGACGCGATTCCGGCCCTGGCAGGAAAAGAAGGACGGCGACCTCAATGACGCCATCGTCGACGCGGTGGATGAGGCGCACCGCGCCGGACCGGGCGACGTGCTGGTTTTCCTGCCGGGCGAGCGCGAAATCCGCGAAGCGGCCGAGGCGCTGCGCAAACACCACCCTCCAGGACTCGAAGTGCTGCCGCTGTTCGCCCGTCAGTCGGTGGTGGAGCAGGCGCGGGTATTCGCCGGGCATCAGGGCCGGCGTGTGGTGCTGGCGACCAATGTCGCCGAAACCTCGCTGACCGTGCCCGGAATACGCTACGTGATCGACTCGGGGCTGGCGCGCGTCAAACGCTACAGCCATCGCAACAAGGTCGAGCAATTGCAGGTCGAACCGATTTCCCAAGCAGCGGCGAGCCAGCGCGCCGGGCGCTGCGGCCGCGTCTCGGCGGGAGTGTGCTTCAAGCTCTACGACGAAGAAGATTTCAAGCAGCGTCCGGCCTACACCGAGCCGGAGATCCTGCGTTCCAGCCTGGCCGGCGTGATACTGCGCATGAAGTCCCTGCACCTGGGCGATGTCGAGGATTTTCCCTTTCTCGAAGCGCCGGCGCCGCGCATGGTCGCAGACGGTTACCAGTTACTGGCCGAGCTTGGCGCCATGGACGAGACGACGAAGGCGCTGACCACGGTCGGCGTTGAGTTGGCAAAGCTGCCCCTCGATCCGAAGATCGGCCGCATGATCCTCGCCGCGCGCGAGCACGGTTGCCTGCGCGAGGTTTTGATCATCGCTTCCGCTCTGGGTACCCAGGATCCGCGCGACCGACCGCAGGAGCACGCGGCGACGGCCGACCAGGCCCATGCCAAATGGAAGGATGAGAAATCCGAGTTCCTTTCCTACCTGAAGCTGTGGGCTGCTGGCGACGAAATCTGGAAGCACGAAACCTCGAACAAGCAGCGTCAGTGGTGCCGGCAGAACTTCATCAACTGGCTGCGTCTGCGTGAATGGCGCGACGTGCATGCGCAACTGCATGTGGTGTGTACCGAACACGGATGGAAAGAGAACCAGTTTCCGGCGAATTTCGAGGCGATCCACATGGCCCTGCTCACCGGCCTGCTCGGCCACATCGGCCTGATCAGCGAGGAAGACAAGAACTACCTTGGCGCACGTGGCATCCGCTTCTATATCCATCCCGGCTCAAGCCTGCTCAAGAAAGCCGGACGCTGGATCGTCGCCGCGGAGCTGGTGGAAACCTCGCGCCTGTTCGCGCGCTGCATCGCGAAGGTCGAACCGGAATGGCTGGAGCAGGTGGGCGCCCACCTGATCCGCAAGCATGTCTATGAGCCGCATTGGGAGAAAGGTCCGGGCCAGGTCGTGGCCTGGGAGCGGGTCACCCTGCACGGCCTGATGCTGCATGCCAAGCGGCGCCTGCACTACGGCCCCAGCGATCCGACGCTGGCACGGGAAATCCTGATTCGCGAGGCGCTGGTAGAAGGCCAGGTCGGTGAGGATTGGGTGAAGAAGTGGCGTTTTTTTCAGCACAACGCCAAGCTCATGAAGGAAATCCAGGCGCTGGAACACAAGGCACGCCGCCCCGACGTACTGGTCGATGACGAGCTGATCTACGCCTTCTACGACGACAAGATTCCCGCGGGCATCATCACGCTGGCCGCCTTCGACCACTGGCGGCGCGAGGCCGAAAGTGCGAACCCGAAACTGCTCTGCCTGGAGAAGGAACAGCTGATGCGCCACGAGGCAGCGGGTATCACCACCGATGCCTTCCCGCCCGAACTCACGCATCGCGGCAGCAGCTTCAAGCTCGCCTACCACCACGATCCCGGCGCGGCCGATGACGGCGTCACGCTGGTGCTGCCGCTGCCGGCGCTCAACCAGTTGCCGGCCAATCGCTGCGAATGGCTGGTGCCGGGCCTGCTCAAGGAAAAGATCCTGGCGCTG
>CAMBRI010000043.1 GCA_945870205.1 Sulfuritalea hydrogenivorans sk43H
GGGGATTGCGGCAGTGCGTCAACGCAATTGGCGAAAAAGGCTATAATGCGTGGCTTCCGAGGAGCGCTGCAAGGGTAGCTTCCGCATACCCCCCAGGCTCGGACCATTTTCAAACTGCGCTCACCTAACCCGTACCGGGCAGGGTGAGTTCGCCTCCCTCCCGGTCACAGTTCAAGGAGCTTTCATGAACGCAGTGACTGAAACAAAAGACTATGTAATCGCCGACCTTGCCCTCGCTGCCTGGGGCCGCAAGGAAATCCGCATCGCCGAGACCGAGATGCCCGGCCTCATGGCGATCCGCGAGGAATTCGCCAAGGCCCAGCCGCTCAAGGGCGCGCGCATCACCGGCAGCCTGCACATGACGATCCAGACCGCGGTGCTGATCGAGACGCTGACCGCGCTCGGCGCCGAAGTACGCTGGGCGTCCTGCAACATCTTTTCGACCCAGGATCATGCTGCCGCCGCGATCGCCGCCGATGGCATCGCCGTGTTCGCGGTCAAGGGCGAAACGCTGGTCGACTACTGGGATTACACGCACCGCATCTTCGAATGGCCCGACAACGGCTATTCAAACATGATCCTAGACGACGGCGGCGACGCGACGCTGCTGCTGCACCTGGGCAGCCGCGCCGAGAAGGACATTTCGGTGCTGGACAAGCCGGACAGCGAGGAAGCCACGGTGCTGTTCGCCAGCATCAAGGCCAAGCTCGCCACCGACAAGACCTGGTACTCGACCCGTCTGGCGCAGATCCAGGGCGTGACGGAAGAGACCACCACCGGCGTGCATCGCCTGTACCAGATGCACGAGCGCGGCGAGCTGAAGATCCCCGCGATCAACGTCAATGACTCCGTCACCAAGTCCAAGTTCGACAATCTCTACGGCTGCCGCGAATCGCTGGTGGATGGCATCAAGCGCGCCACCGACGTCATGATCGCCGGCAAGGTGGCCCTGATCGCCGGCTACGGCGACGTGGGCAAGGGTTCGGCGCAGGCCATGCGTGCGCTGTCGGCGCAGGTGTGGGTGACCGAGATCGACCCGATCTGCGCACTGCAAGCGGCGATGGAAGGCTACCGCGTGGTGACCATGGACTACGCCTGCGACAAGGCCGACATCTTCGTCACCTGCACCGGCAACGTGCATGTCATCGACCACGACCACATGGCGAAGATGAAGGACCAGGCCATCGTCTGCAACATCGGCCATTTCGATTCCGAGATCAACGTCGCCTCGCTCGAGAAGTACCAGTGGGAGGAGATCAAGCCGCAGGTCGACCACGTGATTTTCCCGGATGGCAAGCGCATTATCTTGCTGGCCAAAGGTCGCCTGGTGAACCTGGGCTGCGGCACGGGTCATCCGAGCTATGTAATGAGCTCCAGTTTCGCCAACCAGACCATTGCGCAGATCGAGCTGTTCACGCGCAATGCCGACTACCCGGTGGGTGTCTATACGCTGCCCAAACACCTTGACGAAAAGGTGGCGCGCCTGCAACTGAAGAAGCTGAATGCGCAACTGTCGGAGCTGACGGACGAGCAGGCCGCCTACATCGGCGTGCCCAAGAACGGCCCGTACAAGGCCGACCAGTACCGCTACTAGGCTGCGCCGAAAGGAAGCATCGTGCGCCTGCTTGCGGTCTGGCTGATCAATGCGGTCGCCCTGCTGGCCCTGCCCTGGCTGCTGCCCTCGATACACGTCGCAAGCTTTGCGACGGCATTGGGGGTGGCGCTGGTGCTGGGGCTGATCAATACCCTGATCCGGCCCCTGCTGCTGCTGCTGACACTGCCCGTCACGCTGCTGACACTGGGCCTTTTCATCTTCGTCATCAACGGCATGATGTTCCTGCTGGCGGCGCGGCTGCTCGATGGTTTCGTGGTCGATGGCCTCTGGGCCGGGGTGCTCGGCTCCACCGTGTACAGCGTGATCTCCTGGCTGCTGACGAAACTGCTGTTGAGTTCGGCCCGGCGCTGAGCGCTGCGGCGAACCACTATTGCGGAATCCACAATGAGTCTTGAACTATCCATCGAGTTCTTCCCGCCGCAAACCACCGAAGGCATGGAAAAACTGCGTGCCACGCGCGCCCGGCTGGCCGTACTGAAGCCGGAGTTTTTTTCCGTCACGTACGGCGCCGGCGGCTCGACGCGCGAGCGCACGCTGGAGACGGTGATGGAGATCGCCGCCGAAGGCCACAATGCGGCGCCGCATCTTTCCTGCATCGGCTCTACGCGCGACGGAGTGCGCGAGATGCTGGACATCTTCACCGCGCGCGGCATCCGCCGCATCGTCGCCCTGCGCGGCGACCTGCCCTCGGGCATGGTCGACGCTGGCGAGTTTCGCTATGCAAATGAACTTGTGGAATTCATTCGCGCTGAAACCGGCAACCGCTTTCACATCGAGGTGGCGGCCTATCCGGAATGGCATCCGCAAGCGAAAAGCCCGCGCGAAGACCTGCAGAACTTCAAGCGCAAGATCGACGCCGGTGCAAGTTCGGCCATTACCCAGTATTTTTACAATGCCGATGCCTACGAGCATTTCGTCGCCGAAGCCAGGGCACTCGGCGTCACCGTTCCGATAGTGCCGGGGATCATGCCGATCGCCAGCTTTACCAAACTGGCGCGCTTCTCCGACGCCTGCGGAGCCGAGATCCCGCGCTGGATGCGGCACAAATTAGAGAGCTTCGGCGACGACGCAGACTCGATCCGGGCCTTCGGTCTGGATGTCGTGACGGAGCTCTGCCAGCGCCTTATCGCAGGCGGCGCACCGGGCCTGCATTTCTATTCCATGAACCAGTCGGGGCTGACTTTAGAGATCTGCAAAAGACTCGGAGTAGATCGCCTACAACGGTCTTCGTGAAAATGACGTTGCCAAGGTAGCCCCACTTCGGTGGGAATTTTTGGTGGGTTTAATGCACGCAACTCCTATGACGCCTCGCCCTTGACCGGGTGGGGCTTTTTTTTTTGGTGCCTACGGATTGGCATCTGCGTCGATAATGGCCCCATGGAACGAAAGCCACTGCCACGCCATCCTGTCACCTGCGAGTATCAAGGCAAGACCCACAAGGGCACCTACTGGGTCGCCGGGAAGATCCTCACCGTTGCCACCGGAGGGGGTGGCAAGAGCAAGCAGGTGGGCACGACGGAGCCGCAGGGATTGGCAATGCAGTTGTTGCTGGAGTTGGTCAAGGCGGGGAAGGGGTAGGCCGAGATCGTTGCTGGTAGGTTGGAAACGCTATACCGGACAGTGGACTACCGCCGGGATCGGCCATCAGCCGTCATTGGTGCCCCTAAAACGATGAACTTTTGAGCGGCTGCTTTCCACTTTCTCCGCAACGACGGCACTGCCGACACCAGCGTCCGGAGTTGAAGGTGAAGCCGCCGTTCGAGGTTTGCCTAAGAAAAGTTCAGCGTCTTTGTATTTGAGCGGCTGCTTCCAAAAACCTCACCGACTCTTCCGTGCCCATAAGAGACGGTGGAGAAAACCGGGAGCCGCCGTTCGCCAGGAACGAGTGGATTGGGGAAGCGGCCATTCGTTATGCGTTGGTGCTATTCTCGCCCGGAAGGCAGCAGTGCAGCGTTATGGAAAGCTTTCCATAACGCTGCTTATGCAAAGTTCGCGATTATGGAAAGTGATGTGAGCGGGTTGCGGCGAAAGGTCCGCAGTAAGGGGCTTGGAGGTAGTTACCGGTAGCGCGGGGTCGACATAATTATCGCGGTCGTTTGAAGTGGGGATTCCACTTCAGGAGACCGTTATGAACCAAACCAAACTGCACCATGCTGTACCGAGCGCGCAGCCCGTTAAGGCGTCAGCAGACTTCCTCGCTGAGGAACTTCGGCGCTACGATGAGTATCTCCGCAACGCGAAAGGATTGGCGGCTGGAACACGCAGCGGCCGGACTCTTATCGTCGGCCGTCTATTGCGACAGAAATTCAAAGAACGGGCTGTCGATATTGCCAAACTGCGGCCTGACGATATTCGCCGTTTCCTCGCCAGCCAGTTGGACGCGCACCGAACACCCTCCAACGCATCTCAACTCGCAGCGTCATTGCGGTGTTACTTCCGTTACCGGAGCACCTGCGGGGATCGAGTCGGCACATTAACGGCGGTCATCTCGTCGCCCGCCTACTGGAAACTGGCATCTTTACCGCGAGCGCTCAAACCGGACGAAGTTGAGCGACTGCTGAACTCCTTCACTCCCGATCTTCGATCACCCAAGCGTGGCTACGCCATCGTGCGCTGCGCGCTTGACCTGGGACTGCGTTCCTGCGAAATCGCGCATCTCATGCTCAATGACATTGACTGGCGAGCAGGGACAGTCGTCCTGAAGGGAACCAAATCGCGTCGCCAGGACATCCTGCCCCTACCGATGATGACCGGGCAAGCATTGGCCGACTATCTGCAACACGAGCGCTCCACCACCAAGAATCCAGGGGTCTTCGTTCGACGTATGCCTCCTTACGATCAACCGATCAGTGCGTCGGCAATCCAGAAAGTAATCAATCGAGCCTACCGTCGCATCGACCTGCCGTATTCCGGCTCGCATGCGCTACGTCACACGCTGGCATGTCGCCTGGTTGAGAATGGCAGTTCGCTCAAGGAGATTGCCGACGTACTGCGTCATCGCTCGTTGTCCACGACGCTGATCTACGCCAAACTCGACACATCGAAGTTGTCCACTGTCCCGCTGCCATGGCCAGGGAGCGCAGCATGAGCGCGCGCATCAGCTTGCAGGAGAGAGTGGACGATTATCTTGCCGAGCGCCGTCGCCTTGGCTACCAGTTGCATTCACAAGATACGCTCTTGGCGGGCTTTGCTCGCTACGTTGCCAGCCGGCATCACCGAGGGCCGCTGACCGTCGAACTGATGGCGGATTGGGCGCGCCAAGACAAATGGAACCGCGGAACACCGGGAACATGGGCGGTCCGTCTGGCTCTGCTGCGACGTTTTGCCCGCTACCTGAAGCAGTTCGAGCCAGATACCGAGGTGCCGGATGAGTTGATCTTCGGCGGGAAACCGGGGCGCGTAGCACCGCACATTTATCGTGAAGATGAAATCGTCGAACTGCTGGCGGCGGCCCGCAAACTTGGGCCACGCGGCAGTTTGCGTCCGGCCACCTTCGAGGCGCTATTTGGACTGATGGCTTCGACCGGCCTGCGTGTTTCCGAGGCGATACATCTGCGCGATGGCGACGTCGATCTCAAACAAGGGATGCTGATCGTACGGAGGACCAAGTTCGCCAAGTCCCGCCAGTTGCCATTGCATGCCAGCACTGTCACCGCGTTAGCGAACTATCGGCGACAGCGCACTCGGCACGTTTCCACGACAGTTGATGCGCCGTTCTTTATCAGTAGCCGTGGCCGGCGACTGGGACAACCGCTTGGCGAACGACAGGCACATCGCGTCTTCGCCGCGCTGCGCGACAGTTTGGGTTGGGTCAATCGCGGCGCACACGGGGCGCCACGGTTACATGACATGAGGCACACCTTCGCTGTCCGGCGCATGATGCTCTGGCATGCAGAAGGCACCGATGTCGATCAGATGATGCTGGCGCTCTCGACCTACATGGGCCACGCCGAGATCAAGCATACCTACTGGTATCTCACCGGCGTCCCCGAGTTGATGGCGCTCGCCGGCGGCAAGTTCGAATGCTTCGCCCATCTCCAGGGAGATGGTGATGAGTAGGAACAATCAGCCCAAGATGCCGCCTTCATTCGCCACCCTTGTGCAAACCTATTTCACAGAACATCTGACGCAGCAGCGGGCACTCAGTCCGAGAACCATTGCTACTTACCGCGATGCCTTCATTCTGTTTCTCGACTTTGTAGAGGTGCATCTGGGCAAGTCACCGGTCGCGTTGACCTTGGCGGACATTACGCCGGAGGTGATCATGGCCTTCCTTGATCATCTGGAACGCCAGCGGCACAATTCCGTGCGCAGTCGCAACGCACGCTTGGTAGCACTGCGGTCGTTTCTGAAGTTTGCCGCCCATCGGGATGTGTCATCGTTGAAAGTGATTGAGCGCGCACTGGGTGTCCCGGTGAAGCGTTTCGAGCGCCCCATGCTCGGTTTCCTGTCACGCGAGGAGGTGCTGGCAGTGATTGGCGCTCCGGATGGAACCTGGGTAAGCCAGCGGGATCACGTGCTGTTCCTGCTGCTCTACAACTCCGGAGCGCGCGTGTCAGAGATCATCGGGGTCAAGGTCAGCGAGGTGGTGCTCGATGACGGCGCCGCCTGCATTCACCTGCATGGCAAGGGCCGCAAACAACGCAGCGTTCCATTGTGGCGCTCGACCGTCAAGGCCATCCGGACGTGGTTGAGGCGAAATCCGCAGTTCGATGCGGCATCAGCGTTGCTCCCAAACCGGCATGGGCATGCGATGACGCGTACCAATGTTGCCCAAAGACTTACATTGGCGGTGGAGGCAGCGACCACGACGCACCCTGACTTGGCAAAGCGACGCGTCTCACCACATACCATTCGTCATACGACGGCAATGCACCTGCTGCAAGCCGGCGTCGACATCAGCGTGATCGCGCTTTGGCTGGGCCACGAGAGTCCCGCTACAACGCACCATTATGTCGAGGCGGACTTGGCGATGAAGGAACGTGCCTTAGCTCGTCTTCAAGCGCCGGAGGTCAAGATTCACCGATACCGTCCGCCCGACTCACTGATCGACTTCCTGCGAACTCTGTAATTATGTAAAGGACGCAATGCACGCCTTTCGCTGTCCTACTGGGGATTGGCGTGCGTTCGAGTTCGCTACTCTCCATAATCGCGAACTTTGCATAAGCAGCGAATCCGGTCCGTGGAGTCTCTATGCCCAACGAATACTACCTTGGTGAACCAAGAATCTTTATGCTGGATGGCCTCAGGCCGGTTTACGGCAGTTTGCAGCCGCTCACCCGCACAGATCAAGGCGTTGGTGCGAAAACGATCTATTGTTGATCGCGGCTGGTGCATCAATATCCATCCGGACTATTTCAAAAAAGCTATCGCAGGCCGGAAACCCACGGTGTGGCAAGAGCTAATGATACTTGAGGAAATCTGATCGGCTATAAAGTGTGTTACGAGCTTGCCTGAATCGCCCATTGACGACGGCATCCGCCATCAGTCATACTTTGAGGAGACCTATTGGGTTTCCGATGCTTAACCTAAAGTACAGAGTTCGTCACGAAAGGAATCACTATGAGGCGAGTTATCTTTGCGGTGTTGGCTGTTGTCTCATTGATAGTGGGAGGCTCAGCATCGGCTGCGGCTGCGGCTGGCGTGACGGTGTTGGACCGATGTATCGTCGGGCAAGGTGGCTCTATATGCGGTGCCGAGTATTTGCGGCAGGAGTCGATCAAAGAGATGCGGGCGTGCGCGGATGTACTGAGACAAATCGCCGGACTTTTGGACACGGAAAGGCAAGCGGTAGCGGCAACTGCACCGCGAGACAGCCGATCAGGATCAGCTACTGTCGCTATCCAAAAGCAGTATTTCGATGCAACATCAAGCGCCATGGCACGCGTCCTAGGACGCGTGCAAAACGCGCACGAATGTCGAGTTGGGAACAGCCTTAGACCGTGAAATTTGGTAACGTTGTTTGTATTTTCAGCGTGTTCGGCCTAGCGGTAGGAGTGCAAGCGAACCTGCTGCAATGTGAGTGAAGGCGAAGCGCCACCTGCCCATGTCGAGCGCACCTTTCGCCGGTATCTGGAATGCGGAATTCTCGCGCATGGTTTTGCCCGAGCATACTGTGACGAGTGCCAGCACGATTTCCTGATCGCATACTCCTGCAAATGTCGCGGCGTGTGCGCTTCCTGCAATACACGACGCATGGCAGAAGCGGCGGCGCACCTGGTCGACCAAGCCTTCCCTTGCCTGCCGGTGAGGCAATGGGTGCTAGCCGTGCCGAAGCGGCTGCGCTACTTCCTATGCCGGGGGGGCAATGGCCCTTGTACTTCGGTGAGCCGACGTTCCCGATCAAAGCCTCGCAACATCGCATTGGCATAGTTTTGATCGGCGCCCCGAAATTCTGAATGTCTCTTCCCAGTCTTGAAGAGTCATCGGGCTTGGCAAACCTTGAAAACCCCCGTCAGCGGCGGCTTCAGACTGTCAACGGTCTGTTGACAACGTCATAGCTAATGGCCGGTCCACTCAGTTTTCTGCCAGCCATGATCCAGCGCATCCGACTTTTGCAGCCAGCGCAACACAATCTCGCAGAGGGCATCCGGATCCACCGGTTTGCCGATATGGGCGTCCATCCCGGCGGCCAGGCACACATCTCGATCTTCATCGAAGGCATTGGCGGTCAGGGCCAGGATCGGGATCTTAGCCATGCCGGGCAGTTGACGGATGGCGCGGGTGGCCTCCAGGCCGTTCATCACCGGCATCTGCACATCCATCAGGATCAGGGCATAGCCGCCACCACGCGCCATGTCGAGTGCCTGCTGGCCGTCCGTGGCAAGCTCCGGCGCGAGGCCCGCGTCCTCTAGCAGGGACGAAATCACCTCGCGGTTCACGGGTTCGTCTTCCGCGAGCAGCACGCGGGTGCCGGCGAACAGCCGGGCCAGAGTCATGCGCGCGGGTTCGCCGGCTTCCTTTGCCGCCACCGGCGATGCATCCGCCGCCCGCCTGAGCCGCAGCGTCGCCCAGAAGCGGCTGCCGCGGCCTTCCTCGCTGATCACCCCGGCATCACCGCCCATCAGGCGTGCGATGCGTCTGGAGATGATCAGGCCAAGGCCGGAGCCACCGTACTTGCGGGTCATCGAGCCGTCGGCCTGGGTAAAGGCGTGGAACAGTCGGGCCTGCTGTTCGGGGCTGATGCCGATGCCCCGGTCGGTGACCTCGATCTTCAGCAGCACGCTGTGGCTGTCTTCCTCGACGAGGCTGGCATGGACAGTGATCTCGCCGTGTTCGGAGAATTTGATGGCGTTGCCGGTGAAGTTGAGCAGTATCTGGCGCAGACGCATGGCGTCGCCACGCAGCTGCTCGGGCAGGGCCGGATCGATGTGCCACGACAGGCGCAGCCCCTTGGCCTGGGCAGGCGCGTCTTCCATATGCATGGCCTCGTCCATGGCTTCGGCAAACGAGAAGTCCTTTTCTTCCAGGACCAGCCGGTCGGATTCGATCTTGGAAATGTCGAGGATGTCGTTGATGACGTCGAGCAGGTGCTTCGCGGCACCCTGGCTCTTGTTGAGCCAGTCGATCAACTTGGGGTCGGTAGCACGGCGCAGAGCAAGTTCGGTCATGCCCATGATGCCGTTCATCGGCGTGCGCAGTTCGTGGCTCATGTTCGCCAGGAAAATAGACTTGGCCCGATTGGCGGCTTCGGCATCGTCACGGGCTTGCGACAATTCGGCGGTGCGGGTGAGCACCAGTTCTTCGAGGTGATCGCGGTGCCTGACCAGCTCCGCTTCGGTCTGCTTCTGCTGCGTGATATCCACCATGATGCCGCGCAGCCAGCGCGGCTCACCCTGCTCGGCGACCACGGTAACGATGTCATGCAGCCAAACCGTGCGACCGTCCTGTGCGATAAAGCGGTAGTTGAAATCGTGCGGCTCCAGGCGCCCCGTGCAGGACGCACAGAACTCCGGCGCCCAGATTGCGTCCTCGGGATGGAGGCGACTGACCCAGAAGCCCGGCTCCAGCCAGTCGGCGGCCGGAAAGCCGAGAAGCTTCACCGCCTTCTCGCTGATGAAGGTGAACTGGAAGGTCCTCGCGTCGGCCTCCCAGACGATCCCGTCGGTGGTATTGACCATGTCCCTGAAGCGCTGCTCGGATGCCTTGAGGACATCTTCCGCCACCTTGCGCTCGGTGATGTCATGCCAGGTGCAGTGGAGCATTTGCTGCCCCTTGAGGATGATTGGCACAAGCGATACTTCGACGATGAATTCGCCGCCCTCCAGGTTGCGGCAGGTCCACTCGAAGCGGTGAAAGCCCTTCCACCCCAAAGCGGTCATCTCCGGGGCGTACTCGTCCGAGCGGCGTCCGTTGGGCTGAAACTCGACCGATATCTGATCCGGGGTCATTTTGATGAATTGCTCGCGCGTCATTTTGAGCAGGTCTAGCGCGGCTTGGTTGCATTCGACAAATGCAGCCGTTCTGTCGAGCAACAGGATGGCCTCGGAGGACTCGGCGAACAGCTTCCTGAATGTTTCCTCACTCTGACCTAGCTCTTCACTTAACTTTTTGCGCGTGGTGATATCCGAATTGATGCCGACATATTTGACGATCTTGCCAGCATCATCGCGTTGTGGGGTCGCCAGAGCATAGACCCACGTGTCGCGCTGGTCTGGCGTCTGAAATCTGTACTCAATCCCCCACGTCCCCTCGGACTCCACCATCTGCTTCCAATTGGCCAAGACGGATGCCCGATCCTCCGGGTGCACTCCCTGAATCCACCCTTGCCCGAGTGCGTCCTGAAGTTCCATGCCTGCCATTTCACACCAGCGCGGGTTGGCATACAGACAATCACCCTTCTCGTCGGTCACGTAAATGCCCGCAGGTGCAATTTCTGCCAGGGTGCGAAGCTGTTCTTCGCTTACACGCAGAGCCTTCTCGGCCTGCTTGCGTTCGGTGACGTCGTGCATGGTCACCATGGCGCCGAGCAACTGGCCGCCAGCGTCACGCATAGCTTGGCCATTGGCGAGCAGGAAGTGCGCTGTTCCGTCCTTCGGAACTACAGCCATTTCGGCATCCCGCACCCGTTCGCCTTGCAGCGCGCGCAACAGGGGTACAGTCTCCTTGGGCATCGGCGTTACCCCGTCCGCCTGATACAGGTCGTAATGGTCGGCCCACGCTTCCGGGGTTATGGGTTCTTCCGGCAAGCCGTGCAGCGTGCGCGCGGACTCGTTAAACCGCGTCAGTACGCCCTTAGCGTCGCAAGAGACGACCGCGTCCGCAATGTTGTCGAGCAGCGCCGCCAGAAACAACCGCTCCCGCGCCAGGTCCTCGGTCGCCCGCTTTCGTACGGTGATGTCGTGCACAAAGACGACAAGAGCCGAGCCATCGGGCAGGAGGGTGCTCGCCACCTCGACGTCAATGATTTCGCCCGACTGCTTGCGGTGTTTTGTCTCGAAGCGCTCGCCTCCGCTCTTGCGGATCCGTTCGATGCGCGCGTGGACGTCGGCCGGCGTGTCGATCACGTCAATGTCGCCGGGGCCGAGCCGGAGCAAGGCTTCGCGGGTGTAGCCGAGCATCGTCGCGGCGGCGTCGTTGGCGTCGATGAGGCGGCCATTCAGGTCGACCAGCCAGTAGCCGTCGAGCGCCGTTTGCAGCACCGAGTTGAGGCGGTCGCGGCTCGCTTGCAGTTCGACTTCCGCCCGCTTGTGCGTGCTGATGTCGCTGAAGGTTACGCGGCAAACTGACGCGCCGTCATCCGCATGGGTGGCGATTTCCGCCAAATGCGCCCAGAAGACCGCGCCATCCTGCCTGACCAGCCGCAGCCCGCATTGCTGGCCTTCGCCGCTCTCCCGGAGTTGCCTTTGGTGCAGGTAGTAAATGTCCTGGTCTGCCTTGAAGATGAAGCGGGAGATCGACTGCTTGAGCAGCGCGCTGCGGGTCGTGCCCAGCAGCCTGGCGGCGGTGGAGTTGGCCTCCAGGATCAGCCCTTGCTCGGACAGGGTGACGTAGCCCACCGGAGCTAGGTCATAAAACTCGAAATAGCGCGCCCGTTCGGCTTCGATCACCGCCTGGGCCGCGCGCAGTTCCTCGTTCTGCATCTCCAACTCGATCTGGTGTACCTGTAGTTCATGGAGAAGTTCTTTGTCGGAACGAACGGCTACCTCAATCGCTGGTGACTGAGCAAGTCGCGTCTCTGCAGCGACTCTTAATTGCGGGGGGGGGCATTTCACGCTCATATACACAATCCCAACAGGGCTGTTTCAGGTTTGGACGGTGGGTAGTTAGCCCAACGTTAGGCGCTAGTCATCAAACCATACGCCAAATAGGGGTACAGAGCCAGAAAAATCCGTCGGCTGTCACGCATGAACCGGCCATTCAAATCGCTTGCTTCTGGCATCGTCAATGTCAGTTCCCGCTGCGAACCAGAAGTTCACGCAGGGAAAGTCGATGGCTCTGATTGAGCGGCCGGTTTGGAGCGCACCTTGAATTGAACGGCGGCTATTGAGCAATTTCCCGAGAGTCTCTTCATGGCCGGGTCCCGCCTGTGAGCCTTGCTCTACATAGCGGTCAGCCAGCAATTTGACGATTTTCGCCGATGGCGGCTATCGGGGTCGGCCACCAATTTCCGGACCCGGCCATAACCTGCCCCCCAAGATTTTCCTCTAATGCGGTCACTGACTCTTGTCGGCCACCCGGAAGCCGTCATTCAATCTGCGGCCCTCCATTGTTGGCCGACTTTTCACTTGATGTGTCGCACGAGAAGTTTATTGGTTTCTACGGGATAAAAAGGATATCCCGTGTAGACATTTAAGAATTCTGCGTGTAGAGTGGCGCTCATGGTAATCGGGATACCCCACTTATCCCGTATGCGATGAAGGGAATCAAGACATGGACCTCAGGCGAACTCAGCACTGTCACAAGCGCCAGCAGCAACGCGGAATCAGCGACGTTGCGGTGGAACTTCTATCAAAGTATGGCTGCACTGTCAGGGCGAGCAAAGGAGCTTCGATATGCTATCTGGACCGATCCTCGCGGCAGGAAGTGCACGACGAGTTGTCATTTGAAATTTTTCGCAGCATAGAGCACCAACTGAAATGCTTCCTGGTGGTAGCTACAGATGACCCAGAACGAATCATTACCACGGGTCACCGCTACCGCCGCATCAGACGTGATCATTGCACTAGGCGGGCACAACGTCGTAGCTCTTTCCGGGAGGGCTGCAAATGAGCGGGCGCCTGATTGAGCCTTCCGCGATTACGCGCACGGCGGTGATCGAAGACTTGGTGGCTCGACTAACGAATACCGCATTCTTCATCTCAGAATTTATTTCTCCCCAGTCGGCAGGGCACCTCGTCGGTGATATTGCAGGCGTTGTGATTGAGGGTCGGGCAAAGTTAACAAGGAAGTTAGCGGACGTGCTTGCCGAAGACGAAATCCGCGCAGATCGGATAGCACATCTGCACTGCTATCACTTGGCACTGCAGTTGTACAAGTATGTTTTCGAGGCCCAATGGGACCGTTGTGGACGCTCTCTCGCACATTGGCAAGCTGACGTGTCCTTGGCGGCACTGCATTTGGAAGATTTTGTGCAAGCCACGTCAGCTATGGCGCAACGAATGTTCAGTGCAGAATCCAATGGCAGTTGTGAATACTTGGCGTCAGCTGCTCAAGCGCGATTGAAACTTGACAAGCTCATGGCGGTTTCACTGCATGAACTTGCGCTGGTTACGCATCTCAAGGAAAAGACGATCCGTAACCTCGCGAGCCAGCCCGATACCGGATTGACTACCCGCCGCGAAGGCGGGCGTGCTTATCTAGATATTGAGCAGTCACGAAACTGGCTGGAGAGCCGTCCTGGCCTCAAGACAGAAGTCATCGACTCGTTCCCGGCACGCATCAACGACTGGCTCATGCGGGTGGATTCTTATTTCGGCGACGACCTTGCCGGTCGAGATAACTTCTACGAAGAATATGGCTGCAAAACCTTTGCCGATGCCTGGCGCGATGGGAAACCATTAAACGATATTGACCATACGCTCGATCTGCTATTTCGGGCCTCCTTGTCGTTGGGATGTTTAAAGGACATGAAAGATCAGGCTTACCTGCAATGGGCGCTTGACCAACTGTGTAACTACGGCTGAAGCCCGTTTTAACTCAATCGCTAACAAAGGCTAATCAAAACAAAATGAACGAAAACACCACACGATGCGCCGAAGCACTAGACCTGATCGACAAGTACCTCGCAACTCACCAGAAGGGTGGGGCTTACGACCGATGGTTGCAGCGATACGACAAGGCACCCAGCGACCACTCAGACAACTTCCTGTTTGGCAAGCTGGTACAAAGCATGTTTAGTGGGGGGATGAAGGGCCAAGTTGTCGATGCCTGGATGCCGAGAATGGAACAGGCATTTTTCGGCTGGAACATAGATCGTGTTGCGGAAATGACCGAATCTGAGATTTTGCCGTTAATCCGACGAGGGGAAGTTATTGGTCACCAACCTAAGCTCTCAGCGGTCGTTGCCAATGCCCGCGTTGCAAAGACATTGCTAAATCAATATGGAACCTTGGGCCGCTATTTGGCGTCGTTCCAGAACCTCACAAGCCTTGCAGCCGGTTTGTGTGATCGCTTTGACTTTATTGGTCCAGTCACCGCGGAAGATTTCCTGCGCAATATTGGGTTTGACACGGCCAAGCCTGACCGCCACATTACTCGCTGGTTGCAGCGGATGGGCATGCTTTCCGGCGCACAAGTTGAAGAGGTACTGGACACATTTCGCTCAGTAGCGACGGCAGCGGGAATGCCAAAAGCAAAAGCCGACTCAATCATCTATCTGTTCTGTGCTGATCGCGATGACGTTATTTCCGGGGGCGTCTGCGGAAATATGCCCGCGTGCGAAGCTTGCCCGGTAACAATGCTATGTCCTACTCGCGGGAAACAGAGCGCGGTCCAGCGGCCTCAAAAGGCCCGTCCGGCCAATGAGTTTTCGGCTAAGGATGCTCCTCGTTCTGCACTTCCGATTGCTGCGAATACGGTCTGGTCAACCGCCTACCCCGGAATGTCGCTTGAAGCTATCAAAGCCGTCAATCCCTTTGCCGATTCCGGGTGGCTGAAGGAGCCATTCGGAAGTAATGGGTCGCGTGAACGTCTTCATGATGTCGATAGTCTATTTTCCGGCAGACCATCTGTATCGAAGGCAAGGATCGCCGATCTCGGCAAGAACAAGGGCCGGTACGTAGCCTTCCGTGCAATCGCCCACCGGAATGCACACTGGGATGGGCAAACCTTGGTAAGGACGCAGTGCTCATGACACCGACTGCATCTCTTACGCAAATGGTCGAAACATACCGATTTTCTGACGTAGTCACCTTGTGGGCGCGTGAGCGTCTGGAGCATCAGGAAATAGTAGCTCGTGCTCTAGCTCGCGCCGTGGTTTGCGACGGCCTTCGACTCCAAAGTATTGATGATCGATGGGCAACGAACCACGACAAGCCTATAGAGTTTCGAGGCTATCCCTATGTTGGCTACACGGCCCAACCAAGCGGAGCGATGTCTATTTTGCGTTCCTCAGCACTGAATCATTTATTTGCGATAGTCGAACGTGCCGAAGAACCTGTACTCGAAAAATTGCGTGAGGAATTTATTGATCGAAATGATTTTCGAACTTGGTTACTGAATGCAGGTTTAACGCTACCAAGGTTTTGGTATGCACCGGAACATCATTAGCTCGACTCTCAAGCGGCTTTGAAGCAAGCAATAAGAAAAGGCCGCTTTCCCGGTCTCCGCGTTCGTGGCCAAGGTCTGCTTCCATTTTCCTCGACTGTCTTCAATGAGCACGGATGAGTTGGTGAGGTTTTGGCAAGCAGACCCTCAACCGAGTCTTGGATCAGAAAATTGCGACTGGCCGGTTTTGGGGATGGAGCAGACCCTGGCGGAAGGTCTCCTAAAAAGGACGCGTTCCCGATAGCCGTCATTGCCCATGAAAAAGTCATCAGGCCGCTAAGGGCACATCTCGCCCATTCGACCATTCTGATTCATAGCCACATAGCCGTCATTCAGTAGTCCCGCCAAGCACCCCCGCTGAACCCCGGCGTCTGCCCCTCTGCGGACCTCGGGGTTTTCCATTTCATGCTCACTAAAGGAGACTATTTGCCACCACCTGCAGCACCGCTTCTCCTGATCAGCAAGCTAGCTAGGACTTCGGATTACCCCTGTTTGATTGCTTCGTCTTGACTGGCTTGCGACCTTTGGGCGCCGGCATCTGCTCCCGAACCATAGCAAACAGGTCAAACACCGTCAGGCCCAGCGTATTAGCTATTACTTCAACGGCATTGAGCGTCGGGTTCGCCCGCCCATTCTCAATCCTGCTCAGGTACGTCTGATAGAAGCCGCACCGTTCCCCGAACTCGACTTGGCTCAGGCCAGTCTGTAGGCGCAGTGCGCGTATGCATTCGCCAAGTTGTTTGGAAAGTTGAGAAGTCACATCGCGAACTGTCCGCGATATGCTCTAATTCATATAAACACTCATTCATATATTTGGCGCCCGGCAGCCGATAACGGAAGGTGTTTACAGTGCCAGACATCCTAATAGACCCAACGCAGAAAGGATGCATTCTATGCAATCAGCAATATCTAACTGGGCTGACGCGATCTTCGCCTCGATGGAGATGCGACTGGGAAACGCGATGTGGAAATCAGTGATGCTTGTCTCTATGCTCGGCACAATGGTGTTCGGTACATTGTTTGTCACATCGATCCTCAACCCCGCCTACGTGGAGGGTGTAGCAAAGGAAATAATTCACCGCGAAGTCGAAAAATCGATACACGAGAGGATTGATGCGCTTGATTCAAGTTTTCTGACGGGGAAAGCAGCCGTTTTGCTCAAGCGTCAGCAAACCCAAATCGAAACAGCCAGGGAGCTACTCAAGACCAACCTTCCCGAGTTGTTGGCTACCGTGATCGCCGGTATGCAGAATCAGGATTGCGACTGTCGGCGAAATATCGAAAAAGACATTCGCATCGGCATTGAAACGTATATCGCAGGCATTGGCGAAGCAAAGAAGAAACTGACCACTCTAATTCAAGCGCGATACATGGATGTGGCACAAAAACTTGTCCATGAGTTCCGATTCTTTACCGGGACCAATGCTCTGGTATTTGTCTTTCTTGGCATAGGAGCTTTCTTCAAACGTGATGCGGGAATTCAGCTGATTCCTCCCGCCTTGGTTTTGATCACATCTGCGACGATTGCCGGATACCTATTTCTGTTCAGCCAGAATTGGCTTCAAACAATCCTGTTCAATGACTATGCTGGCTCGATGTATATCGCCTTTATGGCATTGGTATTCGCTGCTCTCTGCGACATCGCATTCAACCGTGCGCGCATAACTTCTTTCGTATTAAGGGCAATAGGAGAGGTCTTCGCAAATGCCTTACAGGCGATTCGATGCTAAAGAACAGGTCGCCAATCATCCTGTCGCATTATGTTTTCCAGTCTGTCGCCAAGACGATCTATCGGGCTTCTGGTCGCGCTACGCTAGATGCTTACGGGGTATCCATGGGAGCAGATAATGTCGTCTAACCGCTCTCGTTGGAATCTAATTCACATATACACTAATTCATATAACCGTTTTCACTAGCTTAAGGCGGCTTGCGATGAAATGCCCTCACTGTAATGCTCGCTTGAGTCGCTATGCGCGAAGCATCTGGCTTCCACCAACGGGACTACCGTCGTTTTGCGATCGGTGCTTTTCGACCGTCAAAATCCGAATCAAATGGAAATCTGTGCTGCTTTTTAGTGTAGTTGTTGGGTCCATAGGAGCCATGTTAGCGCTTTGGATTCCATTGAATTTCATTCCGTTTGGAATGAGCCTTGACAAGTTTTTCATTTCATTCGTAGTCATTGCTTCGCTAATCTTCCCAGACGTAGGCACAGAGCTTATACCGGAAGCAAACAAAATACCCGAAGCTAAAAAAATGCCCGAAGCTAAAACAATACCGAACAAAAATGAGCAATTGACAGTATGCATGAGGTGTATGGGGCAAATCCATCCTTCTTGGCAATCATGTCCTAATTGTGGGTTGGCGTTGTCTGAGGTGTCGCCAGGGGTGTCAGGAGTCGCGTATGGGGTCGGTATATTGATATTAGTGCCTCTACTTCTTGGGGTCTTATTTGGCGTCCCTGCTTGGTTTGGCTACGAGAGAATTACGGAATTCGTCGCCGAATCCAAGGCTCAAAAAATCAGAGACGCTGAGGCTAGAAAACCTCCCCCGATTTCGCACTATGCGACCGCGACATCGATAAGCTACCGTGATGCGCTTCTTCGGCGGATTCCGCTTGGAACTTTGATTGTTGTAGATGGGAAAGTCTCGCAAACCTGGGACAAGAAGGTCTCGATCCGTCTCAGTATTAATCACGATTTAGTACATGTTGAATTTGACCAAATGCCTGAGGTTGTAGAGGAAGATCTTGTCAGTATCTTTGGACGGTACAACGGCGTTGTTACCTACAAAACGATATCGGGGTCTGACAACACAGTCCCGTATGTCTGGGGTGACTATTTAAAGATAGTTGAGCCGCGAAGCTAGTGTCAACCTTATGTCCATCGAGACCTTCACTGTCTAACCTACGAGAATCAACACCAATGCCTGAGTTACCGAACAGCAATGTCGACGGAAAGGCAATGCTCGGCATCCTCATCGGCATTGTTATTGGCGTACTTGTCGTCCTCGGTGTCGTCTGGTATCTGAAGGGGTCGGAATTTGTCGCTGCGACTGACAAGCCAAAGCAGCAAGCCGCCGTTCCAAACACGGCACCACCTACGGCAACGAATGAAAGCCGCTTTACCTTCTACAAGACTCTGCCGGCCGCAGAGGCATCAACTACCAGCAACCATGAAGGCACCGGCGGAAAATTGCCTGCCTCAGCAACTGCTGACAAAACCTCACCCTATTTGCAGGTCGGTGCTTTCCAGTCAGCCACAGATGCGGAGAGCCAGAAGGCAAAGCTCGCGTTGGTCGGCATCGAGTCCGCAATCCAGGTTGCTGACCTGCCCGGTAAAGGCAAAATGTTCAGAGTCGCTGTCGGCCCATTGACCTCAGCTGCAGACCAGACAAGGGTGCGCAACCAGTTACAGCAGGCGGGCATCCCATTCTTCGACATTCGTAAGGACAACTGAGGTTCACAACTCGCCGCAGTTACTCAACAACGCTGGAGGCCATCTTGAATTCACTTAAACAACGCTTGGCTGCAATGGCAGTCATTGCGGTTACGGCAGTGTTCGACGCCAATGCTGCAGGCAATGACATGAATGTTCAACTCAAGGCAGAAGGCGGAGACAAGCCGCTAACGGACTGCGTGGCCCTTCAGCGAGTCTGCGCCTCAATCAAGTCACCCAGCGAGGCAGCATCTCACAGGCACGCACAAACAACCCCTCCTGCTGCAAACGCCGAGATGACGCAGAAGGAATTTCTCGATGACTGCGAACGCAAGCAGCGCGTTTGCATGTCGATATCTACAAGGAAGCAGTAATCTACCTACCACTATGTCAAATCGAATACTTCGTAGTTTAGTGCTGCTGCTTCTCATACACTTTGCATCTGGTGCGACAGCATTTTCAGATGCGACCAAACGTAAAGCATTTCCCAACCGGCCTGCGGAAACGGAGATTACCTCTATTGAACTCCAAAGATACTGGCGGCCAGTTACCAAAGGCGTTCTTCCAAAGTCTGCCTATTTAGCGATAAATGGCTTCCTAAGTAGAGAGAAGTGGGCTGTGGAGGCCGGAGCAATTGAAAGTTGCACGTTTGTCCTTCTCGACATAAATTTCGATGGCGAGAACGAAATCGTCGTTGCAAACCCAGCTTTCAGTGGAAGCGGTGGCCTACACTTTTTCATACTGAAATCGTCAGGAGCGAAATGGAAGGTAATCGGCGAATTTCAGGGCGGGTTGATATTTACTGTCAGAGATGAGCGCAGGGAGAATCACGATTACTACCAAATAATTTCCTACCAGCGATCTGGGGATACCTTCCAGCAGGTCTTCGATTTCCGAAATGGCTACTACGTTTTGACCAGTGAAACCATCGTACCGCGAGCGATTACAGAAAGTAACTGGTGGCAAGGCTTTTGGAGAAGCCTAAATTCAAAGTAGTACGTGCCTTCTCCTGATGCTCGGCATCACCGCCATCGCACTCTGCCTCGTCCAACTCGGCTCGCTCACCGTCCCGGTCGCCGTTGTTAAGGCGATGCTTGCAACTATGTCTGCCTTAGCGCTGCCACTCGACCCCGCCCTTGCCTGGGTCACTCACCGGGGCACCCCGGCAGCATCCTGACCGCATAACCCCAGCAGTTCCCCCTCACAAGCGCCCCTGGAGAAATCCTCGGGCGCTTTTTTGCGCTTCATATTTCAGAAAGGAATTTCATGGCACAACGCCTCGGTACTTCAATCGCTCGCGCCACTGGCAAATCCATGCTGGGCGTCAGCAGGTTCGCATTCCGCACCACCGGCAAGCTCGCCGATGGCCTATTCCGCTGGGCCACCACGGATCACCTTGGCGTCGGCAGGTCGCTATCCAACATGCCGAACATGGGCTTCCTCGATTCCCTCGGCTACCTCGCATGGACGCTGCTGTATGGCATCGTCGGTGCACTGGTGGCCGGACTCACCGCGTTCGTGCTGATTGCCTACGGGATACCGTTCGTCATCCACGTTCTGTTCTACATGTAGGACGCTTGAATCGAGCAACATAACAACAAGAGCCGTCGGCGACGCTATGGGCTCAATAATCTGAAAGCGTCGCACCCTGTGAAAGCCCCCTGCATCTTCGGATGCTCGGGGCTTTCGCCTTTTCTAGGCATCACCACACCGCCCTTCTGCCTTCCGGTAGTCGGGCATTTTTTTCGTCTATCGAAAGGAGCAAATGATGAGCATCACAAACCACGTTGTCCCGCATTGCAGAAATAGCAAAGGTCAGCGGCTGGAGCACGTTCATGCACATCCTTCGTGATCCCTCTGCGGCCAACCGTATCGCCAACCCTGAAGTTCGCTCGTTGATTGAAAGCCGATTCCGCGAAATCGGTACCGGCGAACTCTGGAATGTCGATCGGCATGGCTACTTCATTGTGGCCGAGCCCTGTGACCGCGCGGAGTCCCTGGAACAGATCAGCGGCTGCGCCATCGTCCATGAACCTTTCGAGAATCTGCCATACGGCGATCCCGATTTCACCCCCTCGTTCGACATTCTGGAGGAACACACCCATGTCTATGAAATGCTATTTGTTGTCACCGACGACTGCGGGATCACGCTTTTCATCCCCAAGGCCGAAGGCATCGATGTTCGTCTGTTGGCTTTGTGCGCCCAATACGCAGTGCGGCCTCGCGAGATAGCGCCACCGTGAAACCACCGAGACGTCGTCCTGCCCTACGCCGCTTCCCTCGCTTCATCCCTTTGCCTCGCCACCTTCGCTGACCTCTCTGGTTGGCCGGGTGGCTTTTAATTTTCTGGAGACCTTTTCAATGCCTGAACCGATTGACCCCATCGTCGCCGACTTGCTTGCACGCCTGAACGACAACATCCGTGAGCAGTTCGAGGAACGCGCCGCCATTATGGAATTCGATGCTGACTTTCCACGGCGGCTGGCTGAATGCCTTGGACTTCTTGATGTCCTGAGCCGAAATCTCACCGGTCTGTCCGGCGTTAGTGCCATGCAGATCGAACTGGACGGTCAGACGCAATGGATCGCCACCACCGATTTGATCTATGCCCGACAGCACCTTGCGGATATCCACGCCACCGAAATTGCCGTCCTTGATCTGCGCACCACGATTGATGAGCAATACAGCGGGATAGCTGCGCTGACATTTTTAGGCTGAGCAATTGTAGGTATCTTATATGACATAACACTTACTCTCAAAGGAGAACATCGCATGACCAACACTGAAGTTGTACCTGGCGTCGAAGTTCTGGACATTCGGACCGCTCGTATCTCGACCGCGCCTTCGCTTTCCGAATTGTCTCAACTCGAATACCACCTCGGCTACTTGGCCACCAGCAAAGACCGCATCTATATCCGGCTCTGGAAGAACTCGGGCAATGGCAAGTTCAACACCGATTGGCTGGCACTGGCAGATATCGAGAAAGCTCTGGCAAAGGCAGAGGGCTCATTCACTGCCGAGGCGTTCGCCCCGCTGTTCCAAGGGCGATCCGTCAATACCCGCTACTTCACGATCGCCTGCCTTCTGCACGCCGGACTTCTTGCGCGTGCCGAGGAGGGCTATGTCCGGAATACGCCTGCGGAATTGTGGCAGGAGCTACAAGCCGCGATCGATGGCAGCGCCAATTTGTTGCCCGCGTCTATGGTCCAGAGCGCCGGACATATTGTCGTTCCGGTATTCAAGACCACGAAGTCGGGTAAGAAAGCGGGGCGCCCCGTGGGGTCCGGGGCCAATGCTTGAGGTGATCACAGGCGTCGCCGTCTTCACGGCTCTCTGCTTGGCGAGCAAAACGTTGCGGCTCTATGGCTTCGTTGGGGCCGCCATTCTTTCCATGCTGCATCCCGCCGTAACTCTGGTGCTGGCTCTTGTCGGCGGCACCGCTTATCTGCTTTTCTGTAGTCGTTCCAACTAACCCAAGGAGTATTCCATGTCATACGAACTGTTCCTGCTTGATGCACTTGAATTGACCCTGCGCGAAGACTACTCCGACACCCTGGATGATGCCGCGCTGTCGTCTGCTGTTGTGTCGATGGCCTCCTACCTCGCCCATCAGGCGCAGGACTGACCAAGTCCAAAGTAGTACCGCAGTACCAGCATCATCCCTCCCGCAGTACCTCCCCGAATATTCCAAAGACGCCGCAATCATGCGGAGGCCTTCTTGCGCCCGGAATTTCTTGGGGAGAGTACGCAGGTATTTCAATCAAGGAGCAATGCATGGACGCAACTATTACCCGGCAGTTGGTGGCCGATGATCAACGCACCAACATTACCGCCGATCTCTTTGGCGTCTATTTCCCGCTGCAGTTGGAACCATTCGTGTATGCCATCACGAGCAAGTTGTCCGAGGACTACCCCGATGGCCACCCAAACTCCCCCACCTTTGGCCACTTCAAAATCCCCCACCCTGATGAGCGCGTAACGGTGCAATAGGGCGCCGTTTTTGGCGCTGACTGGGGACCTTTCGGCAGGACGTTATCTTCGCCCCTCGATTTTTGAGGG